>JAAWLV010000139.1 GCA_022798105.1 Hungatella sp. | reverse complement strand
TATATGCCGTGGAGATGAGACCAGGAAAACAGGAGGGCCTCACCCCGAGTGTTTTCCGCTTTAAGGGCTCATCGGAATGTCTGGCATATCTGAACCCGGTCGGCACACAGCCTCCCTCCCCTCGCTGGCCCCACGACCAAATCCGCCCCCTGCTCACTCAACAATACAGCAATTTCATTATTTTGCCACTTTGCGCAAGAAATCGTTCTAAAGTTAATGACATTGCCCGTAAACAGTAACAAGCCGTCAGCTGTTTTTGGCCATAGAAGAATATTGCTATTTGCGTGATTTAATCATATAATAGAATAGAATGTATGATTAATGAAAAAGCCAAGGAGAAAAGGGAAATGGACAAGAAACCGATGATAGGGGAAATGAGTCTCAAGGAGATGCGGGAGGAGATAAAGACTTACGTGTGCGACAAGCGGAAAGGGTTTGCATTTGTAAGCTACTCCCATAAAGACATGTCTGTGGTTTATCCGAAAGTGCTGCAGTGGATGCGGGAAGGGTACAATATTTACATAGATGTGGATTTTGAGAACCACGGAAGCCATGAAAACTGGGTGGATATTATGGAGAATAATATCGTAAACGCAAAACTGGCCATCTGTTTCAGAAGCGAGAATTACGAGTTCAGTTATGCGACGCTTCTGGAGCTGATAACCATGCTTTCTTCCAAGACAGTGAAAAAAAGGCTTCAGCGAAAGGTTCCGATTGATATCATTGCAATCCCCACAGCCAGCTTAAAAGATCCGGATGAGATATTCAGCTCTAAAGAGGTAAGGGACGAGTACGAGCAGTACATGAAGACCCTGAGAAAAAAGATGGGGTCCAAATTTGGGGACAACAATAAGGCGGAGCGGGACAGGCTGGCAGAAGGGCTGAGAGAGTGGGCCCAGGAGTGGGCCCAGAACAGGCTGAAAGAAGACTGGACCTATAAGCCGGACGAGGTCATGGAGCTGCTGATTGAGGAGCCTTATGAGAATGACAACGCGGAGCTTTTTTTCGGCGGCATTTCCCTGATCATGCGCAATGTATTTAAAAGCGCTGATTTAAACGGCAACATAAAATCCATAAATACCCCTATGGGACAGAGATTTGCCGCTGAGAGTATCTATCAGGGGCCGCTGGAGTGGAAAAAGGAAAAGGTAAAAGAAAAAGAGAGGGAAGAGAAGGAAGAGAAGGAGGATCCGGGGAGGGAGATTCCGGTTTACGCAGATGAACAAAAAGACGAGGAAGAAAAGCCCGTCCCTCCAAAAGAAAACAGGCTCATAACAGAGGGAGCCGGTATAAACAAAAAAGTGCTGGCAGGAGGGGTTGGCTTTTTGGCGGTGATACTTGCATGTATTGTCTTCAGCCTGGGAGGGGGAAAAGGGGAAGAGCCAAAAGCTTCGGCTGAAACCGGCAGCCGGATTGCCGAAGGGACGGACAGCGCCGAAACCACCGGTGGGGAGACAGACAGCAGCGCGAAAGAGGAGGAAACTGCAGCGAAAACAAACCCGAACCCAGAAGAGACCGACAGCGCCGAAACCACCGGTGAGGAAACGGAGAGCAGTGGGAAAGAGGAAGAATCCACAGAGAAAAACGAGATGTGGACGGAAGACGGCATCACCTATACCGGGCACCAGGTGGATGGAAAGCTGGAGGGTGAGGGTTTTGCCGCATATGAGGACGGAAGCGTCTATGAAGGCACGTTTCGCAACGGCCTGAGAGAGGGGCAGGGAACCCTTACCTATGGGGCGGAGAATAAAAACGGGGCAGAAAAATACGAAGGCCAGTGGAAAAACGACCACCGGGAGGGATACGGCATCATGTACTGGTTAAACAAAGACAGGTATGAGGGCGATTGGGTCGGCGACAAGCGGCAAGGGACCGGCAAGTTTTACTGGGTGGCCGGCTCCAGGTATGAAGGTAATTGGGTTGACGGCAATATGGAAGGGAGCGGCACGTATTACGGGGTAAACGGCTCCAGGTATGAAGGTCAGTGGGTTAAGGGAAAGAGGCATGGAACCGGAGTCAGCTACTCTCCTGACGGGGATAAGATCTATGAGGGTCAGTGGGCTGATAACAAACGGGAAGGAACTGGCACCTGCTACTATGAGGACGGTGAGAGATATGAAGGTGAGTGGGTTGCTAACCAGCGGGAAGGGACCGGCACTTACTACTATAAGAGCGGTTCGAGATATGAAGGTGAGTGGGTTGCCGGCAAGAAGGAGGGAACCGGTACCATGTATTATAAAGACGGAACTAAGAAAACCGGCACATGGAAAGCCGGAAACTTTGTGGAGGAATAGGAAGGCATCCATGGTGTGAGCCGGAACTGCGGACATTGGGGGAAGAAGCAGTTTGCTTTTAAATTTTGTAGTAAATTTACGGATTGGGCAATATAATATATTTAAGGACTTTATGGGGAAAAAGAAACGTACACGGGGAGGGGAGAAGTTTGACCATCAGAGAAGCCATGGAGCAGCTGGAGGAGAAGAGTTTAAGCCCTTACGCTGCGCGGAGCAGAGATACAAAGGGAAGGGACAAGCCGGAGAAGCTGTGCGATATCAGACCGGAATATCAGAGGGATCGGGACAGGATCCTGCACTGCAAGGCTTTCCGCAGGCTAAAGCACAAGACCCAGGTGTTTTTGGCGCCGGAGGGGGATCACTACAGGACCCGGCTGACCCATACGCTGGAGGTGGCGCAGATTGCCAGGACTATCGCCAAATCCCTGTGTATGAACGAAAGCCTGGCGGAGGCCATTGCCCTGGGCCATGATCTGGGCCATACGCCGTTCGGCCATTCCGGGGAAGCTATTTTAAATAAGCTGTGCAGCGACGGGTTTTCCCACAGCCGGCAGAGTGTCCGGGTGGTGGAGGTTCTGGAAAAGGACGGTCAGGGGCTGAATCTGACGAGAGAGGTCAGGGACGGGATCCTAAACCACGGCCTTTCTGCCAGGCCGTCCACCCTTGAGGGGCATATTGTGCGTCTCTCCGACAAGATCGCCTATATCAATCATGATATTGACGATGCCATCCGGGCCCGGATCTTTAAAGAGGCAGATCTGCCCGGGGAGTATACGGACATTTTAGGCCGCAGCGTAAGAGAACGGCTTAATACCATGGTCCATGACATTATTGAAAACAGCCGGGATAAGCCGGAGATCGTCATGTCCCCTCCTATGGAGAAGGCCATGAAGGATCTGCGGGGATGGATGTTCAACACGGTGTACAGCGGCAGCGTGGCCAAAGAGGAAGAGGGCCGGGCCCAGAGGATGATACAGTTTATGTACGAGTACTATATGAAGCATGTGGAGCTTCTTCCCGGAGAATACCTGTGGCTTATGGAGGAGAGAGGGGAGAAGAAAGAACGGGTGGTGTGCGATTACATCGCGGGAATGAGCGATCGCTATGCCATTGACATGTTTGAGGAACTGTTTGTGCCAAAATCCTGGAAGGCGCTGTAAAAATGCCCTTTGCAGGGTATAAAACCAGTATGCATAAAAGGAACACAGATAGGAGAAACGTATGTTTTATCCGGAAGAAATCGTAGAAGAGATAAGGACAAAAACCGACATTGTAGACCTGATTTCAGGGTATGTGAAGCTGGTGAAAAAGGGAAGCAGCTATTTTGGCCTGTGCCCGTTTCACAATGAAAAATCCCCGTCTTTTTCCGTATCTCCGGGCAAGCAGATGTACTACTGCTTCGGCTGCGGGGCCGGAGGCAATGCCATCACCTTTCTCATGGAATATGAAAATTACACCTTTCAGGAGGCCCTGCAGGTGCTGGCAGGAAAGACAGGGGTGGCCCTTCCCAAGGAGGAAGAGTCAAAGGAGGCCAGGGCCAGGGCGGATCTGCGCTCAGCCCTTTTGGAGATCAATAAACTGGCAGCCAACTACTTTTACTATCAGCTGAAACACCCTCAGGGCAGATCCGGATACGAATATCTGAAAAAGAGGCAGCTGAGCGACGACACCATCCGCCGCTTCGGGCTGGGGTTCGCCAATAAGACCGGCGATGATTTGTACCGGTATCTGAGGGAAAAGGGGTACGGCGACGGGATTTTAAAGGAAACAGGCCTTGTGACAATCGAGGAGAGGGGAACCCGGGATAAATTCTGGAACCGGGTCATGTTCCCCATTATGGACGTCAATAACCGGGTTATCGGCTTCGGGGGCCGGGTTATGGGGGACGGCATGCCCAAGTACTTAAATTCCCCGGAGACCAGGCTTTTTGACAAGAGCCGCAATCTCTACGGCCTGAACTATGCAAGAAGTTCCAGGGAAAAGTATTTGCTTATCTGCGAGGGATATATGGATGTCATCGCCATGCACCAGGCCGGCTTTACCAATGCGGTGGCCTCCCTGGGCACGGCATTTACATTGCAGCACGCAACTCTCATAAGGCGCTACACGGATCAGGTGATCCTGACCTACGACAGCGACGGGGCGGGGGTGAAGGCGGCCCTCAGGGCCATTCCCATCTTAAAGGAGGCGGGGGTCGGCGCAAGGGTGCTGGACATGCAGCCCTACAAAGATCCGGATGAATTTATCAAGAACCTGGGGGCGGAGGCATTCCGGGAGAGGATCGACAGGGCAAAAAACAGCTTCCTGTTTGAGATTGACGTGTTAAAGCGGGAGTTTAACCTGGAGGATCCGGAGCAGAAGACCCGGTTTTACAACGGGGTGGCCAGAAAGCTTTTGGAGTTTAACGAGGCCCTGGAGCGGGACAATTACATACAGGCCGTGTCCAGGGAGCATTTTATCAACTATGAGGATTTAAAAAAGCTGGTAAACAGCCTGGGGAGCCGGCTTGGGGGAGGGGCCGGGGCAAAAAGCCAGCCGGCCCCATCCTCCTACCGGGACAGGAAAAAGGAGAAGGAAGACGGGCCGAAAAAGTCTCAGAGGCTTCTCCTTACGTGGCTTATTGAAGATCCCAGGCTGTTTGACAAGATTGAGGGGATCATTACCCCTGATGATTTCAGGGAGGATTTGTACCACAAAGTAGCTTCCATGGTCTTTGAGGGACACGCCAGGGGGGAATTAAATCCGGCAGGGATCCTGAATCATTTTATCAATGACGAGGAGCAGTACAAGACCGTGGCCGCTCTGTTTCATGCCGGGTTAAAAGAATCGCTGACCAATGAAGAACAAAAAAAAGCATTTTCGGAGACGGTTATAAAGGTGAAGAAAAACAGCCTTGACGAGGCCAGCAGGACGGCCGCGGATATTGTGCAGCTGCAGGAGATTATTAAGGCGCGGAGCGCGTTAAAGAGTCTGCATATTTCCATTGATTGAGGCAACACTATAGGGAGACTATGGGTAACGGCCGGGGCAGAAAGAGGGCGGTTACGACTATGGAAAGGTTGGACCATATGGACGAAAAGATTTTGGGATTTGAGGAAAAACTGGCGCTTTTGCTGGCGGAGGCAAGGAAAAAGAAGAACGTCCTGGAGAACCGGGAGGTTTTGGATTTCTTTTCCGGGGACACTCTGGACGGGGATAAGTTTGACAGGATCTACGACTTTCTGGAAGCCAATAAGGTGGATGTATTAAGGCTGGGCGAGGAGACGGAGATAGACGCGGATCTTTTCGTGGAAGATGAGATGGATCTGGACCATGAGGAGGAGATCGATTTGGAGAAAATCGATCTGTCGGTTCCCGAGGGCGTAGGCATCGAGGACCCGGTGCGCATGTACTTAAAAGAAATCGGAAAGGTACCCCTTCTCTCCCTGGAGGAGGAGACTCTTCTGGCCCGGCGGATCGAGCTGGGGGACGAGGAGGCCAAAGGGATTCTGGCGGAGGCCAACCTGCGCCTGGTGGTCAGTATTGCCAAAAGGTATGTGGGCCGGGGAATGCAGTTTCTGGATCTGATTCAGGAGGGGAACCTGGGGCTTATTAAGGCGGTGGAGAAATTTGACTACACAAAGGGGTACAAGTTCAGCACCTATGCCACCTGGTGGATCCGCCAAGCCATAACCAGGGCCATTGCGGATCAGGCCAGGACCATCCGCATTCCGGTCCATATGGTGGAGACGATCAACCGGCTGATCCGGGTGTCCAGGCAGCTTTTGCAGGAGCTGGGAAGAGAGCCCCAGCCGGAGGAGATCGCGGCCAGGGTGGAGATGCCCGTAGAACGGGTGAGGGAAGTGCTTAAGATCTCCCAGGAACCGGTATCCCTTGAGACCCCGATCGGGGAGGAGGAGGACAGCCATCTGGGAGATTTTATACAGGATGAGCATGTGCTGGTGCCTGCCGAGGCGGCGGCCTTTACCCTGCTTCACGAGCAGCTGATGGAGGTTCTTGAGACACTTACGGAGCGGGAACAGAAGGTGCTTAAGCTGAGGTTCGGCCTGGAGGACGGAAGACCCCGGACCCTTGAGGAGGTAGGGCGGGATTTTAACGTGACCAGGGAGCGGATACGGCAGATCGAGGCCAAGGCTTTGAGGAAGCTGCGCCATCCAAGCAGGAGCAAGAAACTGAGGGATTACCTGGATCAGTAAGGGGCAGGCAGATGAAAGGGGCAGGGAAATTGGTGAAGTTGTCAAAGAGGCTGGAGACGGTGGTTTCCTTTGTAACCCCCGGAGGAACGGTAGCGGATGTGGGGACGGATCACGGGTTTGTTCCCATTGAGCTGGTGAGCCGGGGGCTGGCAGACGGCGCCATTGCCATGGATGTGGGGGCCGGGCCCCTTTTAAGGGCCGGGGAGCATATCCGAAGGTGCGGGCTTGAGGACAGAATTGAGGTGAGGCTTTGCGACGGCGTGGCGAAGCTTAAGGCCGGGGAGGCGGACACGGTGATCATAGCCGGCATGGGCGGAGGCCTGGTGATACATATTCTGGAGGAAGGACGCCATCTGTGGAAGGCGGTGAAGCACTGGATCTTGTCGCCTCAGTCAGAGCTTGACAAGGTGCGGAAGTTTCTCTATGGCAACGGGTTTGACATGGTGAGAGAAGATATGGTGGAGGACGGGGGGAAATACTATACGGTTATGGATGCGGTCTTTGAAGGGGAGACTTTAAAGTCCGGGAAAGAACTGACCCCGATAGAGTATCTGTACGGGCCGGGGCTTATAGAGGAGAAAAATCCGGTGCTGCTGCGGCTTCTTGAGAGGGAGGAAAGGCAGCTTTCGGGGATTATCCGGGAGCTTAGCGGGCAGGAGGGGGAGAAAGCGGCGGAAAGGCGCAGGGAGCTGGAGGAGACGGTGAGGGAGATCCGGAAGATACTTTATGGGGAACTTTCAGTTGAGTGAGCAGGGGCGGAGGTTGTCGCGAAGCCAGCGAGGGGAGGCAGGCTGTGTGCCGACCGGGTTCAGATATGCCAAACATTCCGATGAGCCCTTAAAGCAGAAAACACTCGGGGTGAGGCCCTCC
>JAAWLV010000138.1 GCA_022798105.1 Hungatella sp. | reverse complement strand
GCCAAGGGCTTCGGCGGCGATGTAACTGCCAAGGTAGTGATCGGTGAAGGCGGAATCGAGTCCGTGGAGCTTACGGGGAAGGACGAGACCCCAGGCCTTGGAGCAGATGCTCTTGAGAGGCTGGAAGGGGCGTTTGTGGAGGCAGGATCCGCGGATGTGGACGGAGTATCGGGCAGTACCGTCAGCAGCGAAGCTGCTATGAAGGCAGTGCAGGCAGCTCTTGACCAGGCAAAGTAGACAAGGTGAACAAGCAGTACTGAAACGTATTTTATAAAAAATAAGGGGGAACAGGCAGTGTCCACTGCCTGTTCCTTTGTTGCAGGGAGAGGCATATATGAAATCCAATAAAACAGGAAAGCAGGTGGCAGCTTACGGAATGCTTGTCAGCCTGGCGTTTATTTTCAGCTATATTGAGGCGGTTATCCCGATCCCTATCCCGGTTCCCGGAGTAAAGCTGGGGCTGGCCAACCTGGTTACCATTGTGGGTTTATATACGGTAGGGGTGAAAGGAACCGTGGCAGTTTCCCTGATTCGGATTGTGCTGGTGGGGTGTACCTTCGGCAATCTGTTCAGTATGGTATACGGTCTCGCAGGAGGTGCCTTAAGCCTGCTTCTTATGATTCTGTTTCGGAGAACCAAGTGGTTCAGCCAGGTGGGAATCAGCATTATCGGCGGAATCGGGCATAATGTGGGACAGCTTACCGTGGCGGCTTTGGTGACGGAGACAGCGGGAGTGTTTTACTATCTCCCGTTTCTTCTGGTGGCGGGGACTGTGGCAGGAGCGGTTATCGGTCTTTTGGGAGGTCTTGTGACGGAGCGGATCCGGAAGTATGTGGGGAAATCCATGCCGTGAGCAGCAATCTGAGGTTACTCCAGTGAACCAACATCATGACATTGCCAGTGAACAGTAACACAATCTGAGGGTAACATAACAAAAATGATAGAATTTCCGTGTTTTTTTCACGGGAAATATATTATAATGAAATAGAACCGATATAAGCGATAGCTGCAAGAATAAAACCGAAAGATAGGAGAGGGGATAAGATGGTATACGAGGCGATTAGTAAACTGGTACGGTACGGGTTGGACACAGGGCTGATCACGGAGATAGACAGAATCTATGCGACCAACCAGATCCTGGATGTGCTGCACATGGACGAGTATGAGGAACCGGAGAGTGTAAACGGGCCTGTGGTTTTGGAAGAGGTGTTGGCAGAGCTGCTGGATTATGCCCATAAAACCGGTGTGATGCCGGATGACACCATTACCTGCCGCGATTTATTTGACACAAGGCTTATGAATTGTCTTATGCCAAGGCCGGTGGAGGTGGTTCACGCATTCTGGAAGAAGTATCAGGATTCACCCAGGGCTGCCACAGACTATTTCTATAAGTTAAGCCAGGATTCGGATTATATCCGCAGGTACCGGGTGTGCAAAGACATGAAGTGGGTAGCCAAGTCAAAATACGGCGATTTGGATATTACCATTAACCTGTCAAAGCCGGAGAAGGATCCGAAGGCTATCGCGGCTGCCAAGCTGGCCAAACAGAGCGGATACCCCAAATGTCTTCTGTGCATGGAAAATGTCGGGTATGCAGGCCGCATGAACCATCCGGCCAGGAACAATCACCGCATTATTCCCATTACCATCAATGACAATGCCTGGGGCTTCCAGTACTCCCCCTATGTTTATTATAATGAGCACTGTATCGTTTTCAACGGGGAGCATGTTCCCATGAAGATTGAGAGGGCTACGTTTATTAAGCTGTTTGATTTCGTGGAGCTGTTCCCTCACTATTTCCTGGGATCCAATGCGGATTTGCCTATCGTAGGCGGTTCCATCCTGAGCCATGACCATTTCCAGGGCGGCCACTACACCTTTGCCATGGCTAAAGCCCCCATGGAGAGGAAATACAGGCTGAAAGGGTTTGAGGATGTGGAGGCGGGAATTGTCAACTGGCCCATGTCCGTGATCCGCTTAAGGGCCAAGGACAGCGACAGGCTGGTGGATCTGGGAGAGGTGGTTTTGAAGGCCTGGAGAAGCTACACAGACCAGGAGGCATTTATCTTTGCGGAGACAGAAGGGGAGCCTCACAACACCATCACCCCCATCGCCAGGAAAAACGGCCAGTTCTTTGAATTGGATCTGGTGCTCCGCAATAATATTACCACGGAGGAGTTTCCGCTGGGTGTGTACCATCCGCACCAGGAACTGCACCATATTAAGAAGGAGAATATCGGCCTTATCGAGGTTATGGGGCTTGCGGTTCTGCCTTCCAGGCTGCGGGAGGAGCTGTCGCTTCTTGGAGAGTACATTGTGGAAGGGAAGGATATCGGAGGCAATGAGACCATTGCCAAGCACGAAGAGTGGGTAAAGGAGTTCCTTCCCAAGTATGATAAGGTGACAAACGAAAATGTGCAGGATATCCTGAAAGCAGAGGTTGGTCTGGTGTTTGAGCGGGTGCTGGAGGACTCGGGAGTTTATAAGTGCACCCAGGAGGGCAGAAGGCTGTTTGAGAAGTTTTTGAAAAGCGTCGGGTTTGATAGAGCATAGGATGGAGTAAATGATAAAGGGAGTGCCGGCTGGGGCCGGCGCTCCTTTTTGAACCAGAAAGTTTCTCTCCCCCGCCTTGCCAACCTCACCCTCATATGCTATGATAAGACCCATAACTTACACATAAAAAAGGCGGTACATGTAAAATGCTTATGTTTCGTGCCGACGGCAACAGCCGCATAGGGGCGGGCCATATTATGCGGTGCCTGTCTGTTGCGGATGCGGGGAAAAAGTATTTCGATCAGGACAGCGTGTTTGTCCTTGCCTCGGGAGATTTGGAAGAAACCATAACAAACAGGGGGTTTCGGTGTGTCCTGCTGGGGACGGATTATCGCTGCATGGGATCCGAGACTGAAAAGATGGAAGAGCTGATAGGTCTTTGGGGGCCGTCGGCTGTTTTTGTGGACTCTTACTATGTAAATCCCCATTATCTTGGCGCGCTGCAGGGGGCGGCGGCAAGAGAAGGGGGAAGGCTGGCTTATATTGATGATGTCATGGCCTTTGCATACCCCTGTGATGTGCTTATAAACTACAATATCTACGGGCCTGATAACAGGGAGGAGTATGAACGCCTGTACAGAACGGCAGGGGTTTCTCTGCCGAAGCTTTTGCTGGGGACTTCCTATGTGCCGTTGAGAGCCGCCTTTCAGGATCTGGGGGAGCGGAGGGCAAAAAAGGAGGCAAAACACATCCTGATTTCCACAGGAGGGGCGGATCCGGATCATGTAAGCCTGCGCCTGGCAGAGTACTTAGAATCTTGCATGGAGGGAGGGAAGGGGGCTGTGGGAGACTGGGGGTTATCCCGGGGCGGGATTCAGTTTCACTTTGTCATCGGGGCTATGAATGGGGACTGCCAGAAGATAAAAGAGATTGCAGAAGGCTGTGAATGCATTTCCATTCACTACAATGTAAGGGAAATGGAACAGCTGATGGGCCGGTGCGACGCGGCCCTGTCTGCGGCGGGCTCCACGCTGTATGAGCTCTGTGCGGCCCAGACTCCTGCAGTTACCTACATCCTGGCAGATAATCAGGCGCCGGGAGCAGAGGGATTTGAACGGCATCACATCCTGCGGTGTGCGGGAGATATCAGGAATATGACAGAAAAAGAGGTTCCGGAAAAACTCCTTGGGGAGGTTTTAAGGCTGGCAATGGATTATGAGGAGAGGAAGAAGATAAGCGCCGGCCAGAGGCGGCTTGTGGACGGCACCGGGGCTAGACGGATTGTGGAGGCAGTGGGATTATGAGTGTAAAACAGCAGGGGAAAGCGGCGATGGGAAACGAGTATCTGATTCAGGAAAAACCGTTAAAAGCGCTGATTGTGTTTGCGCTGCCTATGATTATCGGCAATCTGTTCCAGCAGTTTTATACCATGGTGGATTCGGTGGTGGTGGGAAGATTTGTGGGGGAGCAGGCCCTGGCGGCAGTGGGCGCTTCCTACTCCCTGACTACCGTGTTCATCTCTGTCGCCATAGGCGGCGGAGTGGGGGCCTCGGTGATTACCAGCCAGTATTTCGGAGCCAGGGAGTACGGGAAGATGAAGAGGTCTGTCAGGACTGCCCTTACCGCCTTTGTGGTTTTGAGCCTGGCGCTGGGGGCGTTCGGCCTGGTGTTTTCACACCGGATTATGGTTTGGCTCAATACTCCTGAGGAGGCCCTTTCCCAGGCTGTCCAGTATCTGCGGATCTATTTTCTGGGACTGCCTTTTTTGTTTATGTACAATATCCTGTCTTCCATGTTCAATGCCTTGGGTAAATCAAAAATTCCTCTGTATCTGCTGATTTTCTCATCGGTTTTCAATATGATCCTGGATGTGATATTGGTCAGGAACCTGGGCATGGGGGTGTCCGGCGTGGCATGGGCCACGCTTATTGCCCAGGGGATCTCAGCTGCCTGTTCTTTTATGATTTTTTTGCAGGAGATGAAAAAATATAAGGGGAGCGGGAGAGGCGGATTGTTTGACAGAGGCGAGTTTTTCAACATGACGAGGATTGCCCTGCCCTCCATTCTTCAGCAGTCCACCGTGTCCATTGGGATGATGCTTGTCCAGTCGGTGGTAAACAGTTTCGGCGCTCAGATGCTGGCCGGATTCTCGGCGGGAATGCGGGTGGAGAGTATCTGTGTGGTTCCCATGGCTGCCATGGGCAATGTGATGTCCTCCTACACGGCTCAGAATATAGGCGCCGGAAGATATGACCGGGTGCGCCGGGGATACCGGACAGGGTACGGCATTGTAGGTTTCTTTGCCATTGTGCTGTGCCTGTGGCTGGAGACGTGTAACGGATGGCTGATTCGGATGTTTTTGGGGGAGGAGGGCAGCCTTACGGCCTTTGGGACAGGGACGGAATATCTGCGGTTTATCGGATGGTTTTTCGTGCTCATCGGTCTTAAGATGATTACAGACGGCGTGCTGCGGGGGGCCGGCGATATGAAATTGTTCACCGTGGCCAATCTGGTCAATCTGGGAATCCGGGTGGTAATTGCAGTTACCTGTGCGCCCAGATGGGGGATTGCCTTCGTGTGGATAGCCGTGCCTATCGGGTGGCTGGCCAATTATCTGATCTCTTATGGGGAGTACCGGACAGGGAAGTGGAAAAAGACGGGGAATGTGTCCGGCATTTAGCCATTCACTCCCCTGCTTTCGAAAAATAGATGGTCACAAATTCCGCCTCTGACAGCTGCCCGCCGGCTTTTTGGCTGCCGAATCCCAAAAAACAATGAACGCCGTTAAGCTGGTTTTGCCATTGAATCCTCTCAATGTACTGATATCCGTTTCCAGGCGTGTCAGCGACAGATTTTTCCTCATAGGTCTGATTAAAATTTTCGCAGACCTGCCCTGCGCTGTCAAATCCGCCGTACAATATGGATGCCAGGCATATTGCCTTTTCCCAATCCTCATAAGGAATGGCGGGTTTTCGTTCTTCTGAATCAAGAAAGTTTATCTGAAGGATTCTTGTTTTGTCACTGCCCAGGCTTGAAAGGAACGCAACAGGCTGTCCGTCTTTTCCGTTGAGAGTGTACACAACATGCCCTTCTTTTAAGGTCTCCTCCTGTGCAATCTCCCAATCCAGCCCGCTTTCTGCCAGCGCTTGCTCCACCGCTGGTTTTTCAAGGGGGAATTGGGGCATGGGCAGTTTGGAGTTTTGGCATCCGGAAAGAATGCCGGGGCTTAAGCATAACAGGCTCATGACTGCAAGTACGCGGCTTACGCTTCTGAACAATTTCATGGATACCCTCCTACTTGAATTAAAAATTCTGCGAATCTTGTGCTATATAAAGAAAGCCCATGAGCATCAGCTCAGGGCTTTTCCGGCAACTTTTCGGCGGCTGGAGGCATATCCCTCCCCGTAGACTAAGGGATACAGCGCATAAGACATAACCATGGCTCCCAAACCGTCTATAACGGAATGCTGCTTTAACACAACGGTGGAGATGCAGATGGACACGGCAATCAAAAGGGACAGCCTGACAACCCACGGCCGGTTCCTGAAGCAACTGCTTTTGGCCACAGCAATGTGAACCCCGATGGAGTTGAACACGTGGACGCTGGGAAAGATGTTGGTGGAGGTGTCAGCTTTGTGAAGCAGGGCCACCATCCAGGTAAAAATATTTTTATCGGGATCAACCACAGGGCGCAGATCCGTGCCGTTGTGGTAGATCGTGCAGATAAATAAGCTTAAAGTCATACCGGTAAACAGGAAGGTACACATCCGGTAGTATTCCTGAGGGTTCTTGAAGAAGAAGTACAGGATCGCGCCGCCTACATAAAAGAACCACAAATAGTAGGGGATGATAAAATACTCGCTGAAAGGAATCAGATCGTCAATCCGGGTGTGTATAATGTGATAATTCCTTGTAACCGTCTTCTCCAGATACAAAAACCATGGCAAATAGATAAACCCGTAACACAAAATCCACGCATGACGATAGCGTGCTAAAAAACTTTTCATACATCCGCCTTTCTTTCAATAATGTACTCTCGGAGTCTCTTTGTGCCTGATTTTGTGAGATGATTTTTTGTCAGATGTGCATAAATTTCTGAGGCGTACGTGGAACGTACGTTGATTAAATTTATGTGCATATGGCGGAAAATCAGCCAATCTGCCACAAAGGCAGGTGCAGCAGAGATGCCGAGAGTACATCAATATAGAACCGCACATCCGTCTCCCCAAAGGTGCGTCCTGATGCCTTTGCAGGCAGCTGGCTCTCAGATTCTTTATAAAATATTACCAACTTTCGAGGATTATAACACAACCTGATAGTAAGGGCAAGGGAGTTTAGAAAATGTTGAGAAAATGTTAAGAAAGAGTGTTATTGTTCACACCATCGCTAATTACTCCGCTGATTAGCCATGGGCCCGTGAGGAACCATCTCCCGTCCGGGTTCAGCTTTGCCAAACATTCCGCAAAGCCAGGGGAAGCGGGCTTTGCTCCACGGCAAAATTCACCCTGACAGGAGATGGTTTCTCACGGGAAAAGCAGAATTCGCTTAAGTGATTGGCATTGGTTCATACCGGTCGCTGATATGCCGGTATACTCTGCATTTAACACGGTCCTTCAACATGGTATTCCATTCTCCTAACCCGGATAAACCGGAATGTTCATTTCATCATATTGCTGTATTGTTGAGTGAGCAGGGGGCGGAGGTTGTCGCGGAGCCAGCGAGGGGAGGCAGGCTGTGTGCCGACCGGGTTCAGATATGCCAGGCATTCCGGTGAGCCCTTAAAGCGGAAAACACTCGGGGTGTGGCCCTCCTGTTTTCCTGGTCTCATCTCCACGGCATATATTCACCCGCCTGGCACACAGCCTGCCTC
>JAAWLV010000137.1 GCA_022798105.1 Hungatella sp. | reverse complement strand
AACATGAGAAATCCATTCATCATTTTATCTTTCATAGCGAACCCTCCTAAGTTTTCATTCCCTAATGTGCGCGCGTTTATTAGGTCTGTCATATTGACTGATAATTATCATACCATGCCGGGAAATAGAACTCCATATCAACTTTTTCCATTTTAAAGTGGAACCTTTTTCCCTTCAGCCTGTTTTCCATGTCAAATCTGTCGGTTTTTGAGGATAATACACTTTTATTTCTTGTGTAATAATACACGCCATTTTCCGCTGTTTTATTAAATATTGGGAATTTTCACTTTTCAGGGGATTTCCCGGCCCTATAAATAATCACGAAAAGCCGGCTTATACCGGCTTTTTCTTCGACATTATCCCTATAGCGTCGTCTAAATTTCATCCTCCACCTGCTGCTCCATTTTCAGAAGCAGGTTTCTCAGTGTCTCATAGCTCTGGTACTGAATCAGCTCCTGCATGCTTTCCCCGTCCAGAAGAAGCTTAGCTGTCACCTGGTAAAAACGCTGCACGTCAAAATGCTCGTAATTGGCCACGGACACCAGAAAGATCACCTGTATCAGGCTGTCCGGGGCGTCTTCGGTCCAGAGGATAGGCTTATCCAGAACCGCCACACAGACAAAAGGACACTCTCCCATCACCTCAATCGGATGGGGCATAGCCACAAAGTTGCCGAAAGCTGTCTTGGCCAGCACTTCCCTTGCCCGCACCGAATCAATGAACTCCTTGGGAGCCAGCCCTTTCTCACATACAAACCCGCACAGGGTTTTAAGCGCCTCCTCCTTGTTGGCAAACTTCATATGGGGCAGAAACAGCTCCTTGGGGTAGATATCCAGAACCGGACTGTCACTTTGACCCATCAGCGTCTTTTTTACAGCCTGGATGTCAGAGCTTTTCAGGAAATATTCCACCTCCTGAATGGGAACCGGGATCTTCACGGGAATCGGAACCGTGGTGAACACATAGTCAATCTCCGAAAAATCCTGCTCTCCAATCCGCCCCACATCACACACATTAATCTTATTAAGATAAGGTCCGAACTCCGTCTTGTATCTGTGGAGAAGAAGTTGGGCGCTTCCCCGCCCGGAAGCGCATACCAGCAAAATATTTTTCTTTGCAATCTCTGTCTTTTTCCGCTCCAGGGCAAGCGCAAACAAAAGCGCAATATATCCCACCTCGTCCTCTTTCATCACCTTATGGAACTTGTGGTTCAAAACCACGCAGGCCGTGGTGGCCATGGTATAGGCAAAGGAATATCTCTCTTTAATATCTTTTAAAAGCGGGTTCGTCAGCTTCATATCATGCTGCAGCCGCACCACCAGCGGCACCATATGCTGGCTCAGGGACATCCTCAGCTCCAGATCCTCCCGAAAATCAAACTTAAAGGCATCATTAACGGCCCCCAGCATCTGATCCACCAGATCGCTGATCTCCTGGCTGATGACCAGATTCCCCTCAGCCTCCTCGCCGGCGCCCAGCATCATCTTTTTCCCCTCCAGATGAATGGCTATATACACGATCTCGCTGGGAGGGAATTCCACCTGAAACTTTTCTTTGATCATCTCCAGGATCTCTTCAGCCATGCGGTACGTCTTTCTGTTGCGCACCCGTTCCCCGTCGCCTTCCACCATAGGCACATAGTGGCCGCCTCTCATCCTGAGAATGGCTATCTGGATGTGGAGGATCAGGTTTTGAAACGCTACATTCGAGATATCGAAATTGTATTTGGAAAGGCACCCCCGCACACACTGATAGATCCACTGGATCTCCTCTGTCACATCCTGATCTCCCCCCAGTTTCTCGGAAAGACGTATTTTCTTTGCCACATACCCGGCAATGCACAGGCGGCGATCAAACTCCTTCCCCTCCACCTGAACCCCGTAATTGGGCTTCCTCTTTAAACACAGGTTATATTCTCCCAGAAGGTTTTCCACTTCTTTTAAATTGTGAGTCAGCGTTTTTTTTGAAATATAAAGCAGTTCGCTTAAATCATCCAGTTTTACATAGCCTTCCGCGTTGACCAGATATTCAAGAAGATACTGGACCCGCTCCTCCGATGAGTTGGGGATAGCCGATTCCTGAAGCTCCCGCTTCTGCATCAGTTCCTCCATCTCCTTGCGCCGGCCCGGATTCTTCACTGCCAGGCGGTAGCCCGCTCCGTGCTTTGACTCTACGCAAACTTCAAATTTGCTTAACAGTTCATTTAAATTTTTCAACTGGTTTCGTATCGTCTTGCTGCTGACCCCCAGTTCCTCGGCCAGTGCCTCGGCTGTCTGATACTCACTTTCGGACAGTCTTCGATAAATGTCACTCATCTGTCTGCTAACCATGTACATCTCCACTTTTCCGTCATCGCTTTTCCGCTAACAGCACCTGCCATGACTTTTATGATATTTCCGCAGTTTATCAGTAATAGGCTTATTATAACAAAATACCGTTTTTAATCCAAGTAGTATTTTATTAATTCCCCTTGAACCCTTATTATTTTTGTGTTAAACTCTAATTGTCGTGCTTATATAAGTTCATAATTGGGTGAGCGTATCTACCAACTGCCGTAATAGTTGACTATAAGCGTTTTTCGCTGTACTCATATTACCAGTTGGTTTTTTATTTTAATCAGAAGGAGTGATTGTATGAATTCAAGTAACCAGTTTGATGTCATTATCATCGGCGCGGGCCCTTCCGGCATTTTCTGTGCCTATGAACTCATCGCCAAAAAGCCGGACATGAACATACTGATGATCGAAAAGGGGCGCCCCATTGAAAAGCGCACCTGCCCGAAGCGGACCACCAAGACCTGTGTGGGCTGTAAGCCATGCTCCATTACCACCGGGTTTGCAGGGGCCGGGGCATTTTCTGACGGCAAGCTCTCCCTTTCCCCTGATGTAGGCGGCCATCTGCCGGAGATTCTCGGCTATGAAAAAGCTGCGGAACTGATCCGGGAATCCGATGACATCTACTTAAAATTCGGCGCTGACACCAACGTGTACGGTGTGGACAAGCAAAAAGAGATTGAGGAGATCCGCAGAAAGGCGATTAATGCCAACTTAAAGCTCATAGAGTGCCCTATCCGCCATCTGGGTACAGAGGAGGGATATAAAATCTACACCCGGCTTCAGGAGCATCTCCTTGCACAGGGCGTTGTAATGAAATTTAATACCATGGTAGAAGATATTATTATAGAAGAAAGCCGTGTAAAAGGGGTGGTGACAGATAAAGGGGAAACCTGTTTTGCGCCGGAGGTGGTTGCCGCCATCGGCCGTGAAGGTTCTGACTGGTTCAGCCATATCTGCAAGCGTCACAGCATTGAGACAGAGGTGGGAACCGTGGATATCGGCGTCAGGGTGGAAGTCAGAGATGAGGTTATGGAATTCCTCAACAAGAACCTCTATGAGGCCAAGCTGGTGTACTACACTCCCACCTTTGACGACAAAGTCCGCACCTTCTGCACCAACCCCTCCGGGGAGGTAGCCACGGAATACTACGAAAACGGGCTTGCAGTGGTTAACGGCCACGCCTATAAGTCCAAGGACTACAAGACGAACAACACGAATTTCGCTCTGCTGGTCTCCAAAAACTTTACCAAGCCCTTTAAAACCCCTATCGAATACGGCAAGCATATCGCCCAGCTGAGCAATATGCTGTGCGACGGGAAAATTATGGTCCAGACATTCGGAGATTTCCAGAGAGGAAGGCGTACCACGGAAGAGCGTCTCTGCCGCAACAACCTGATTCCCACCTTAAAAGACGCGGTGCCGGGAGACCTTTCTCTTGTATTCCCTCACCGGATTATGGTGGATATCAAGGAGATGCTTCTGGCTTTAGACAAGGTGACTCCCGGTATTGCCAGCGACGAAACCCTGCTTTACGGGGTGGAAGTGAAATTCTATTCCAATAAAGTGGTGGTCAATACGGACTTTGAGACCAGCATCCACGGGCTGCGGGCCATCGGCGACGGCGCTTCCGTAACCAGAGGCCTTCAGCAGGCCTCTGCTAACGGCATCAGCGTGGCCAGAAGTATTTTAAACCGCTAATCAGGCGCCTGGGGGCTGGCGGAAGCAGGAAGAGACAACATCCGAAAATTCCTCCTCCGTCAGCCCCCGTCCCTTTTCCAGGCACATGGAAAATAACGTTTTTAAGCATATGGAACGCTGTTCTTCCAGAGGGATTTGTTTCATTACCCGTTCCCTCCCGCTCTCCATAAATTCCAGAAGCTTGTCAAAGTCTTTGGGAATCTGCCTGTTTATCTGATCTTTCATGTAGATTGCGGCGCTGGGGCTGGCTCCTTCTGTTGAGATACCTACAGACAGTTTCCCCT
Source organism: Hungatella sp. (assembly GCA_022798105.1). Lineage (GTDB taxonomy): Bacteria > Bacillota > Clostridia > Lachnospirales > Lachnospiraceae > UBA3402. The sequence goes on along the minus strand of JAAWLV010000137.1, from coordinate 3,136 downwards.
TTCTCACAAGGGACGGAAAAATAAAAGTGCACGCCTCCCTGTCGTCTGCCACATTCACCAAAATCCCCCGCTCCCTGCAAAGCCGCGAAACAAAACGGTTCAGTTCGCTGCTGTCAGCAGCCGCTATAGCAAAATATTTCCCCTCAAGCATCCCGGCTGAAAAGGGTTCCTCCACAAGGGTTATACCTTTCATCTGCCTGATTTCACTGTCAAATACAGGAGCTGCCACGGTCAGTTTCGGCCCGTAGGGCGCCAACTTCTCAATTTTACGGCTTGCCACCGCTCCGCCGCCGACGATTAACCCTTCTTTTCCCTCCAAATCCACAAAAAACGGAAAGTATCCCATGGTTTTTCCTCCGAAAATTTTGAATGCACTCAAAAACGGCGGCATAGCCGCCGTTTAGTCTTTATTGTGCTGCTTCACTCTCCAGGGTAGTGCTCTCGTATTTGTCGAGAATCACCCGCTGAATCATATCCCTTGTCTCAGAATTAATCGGATGTGCGATATCCCGATATTCCCCGTCTGCCGCTTTACGGCTGGGCATCGCTATAAACAGACCTTTTTCGCCCTCAATCACTTTGATGTCATGAATCACAAATTCATTATCCAGCGTGATTGAAACTATGGCTTTCATCTTTCCCTCTTTCTCAATTCTTCTTACTCTTACATCCGTAATTTGCATCGTGTTCCCCTCTCTGTTTCTCCTCTGTAACAATAAAACCTTGTAACAGTTGACACTTATAACGTATAACGCTCATTCTTTTCTACTACAATCTTAATATTTTCCGGAGTGCCAATATATGTGGTATTGGCCCGAATGGTATCGCGGCTTTCCACGATACAGTTTTCAATTACTGTATTGTCTCCAATATAGACATCATTAAGAATAATGGAATTCTTAATCACACAGTTGTTGCCGACGTAAACCTGTTTAAATAATACAGAGCTGTCCACCACACCGTTTATGATGGTCCCGCTGGAAACCAGGCTGTTTCTCACATCGGCTCCCGGGTTATACTTAGCCGGCGGCAAATCCCCCACCTTGGAATAAACTTCCGGGTACTGGCGGAAGAAATAATCACGGACCTCCGGCTTTAAAAAGTCCATATTGGTCTCATAGTAGGATTCTACGGAAGCAATATTGCTCCAGTAGGTATCCAGTTCATAGGCATAGATTCTTTTAATATTCTTATACCGCACCAAAATGTCATTGACAAAATCGTACCTGTCCTCCTGGGCGCACCGCTCCAAAAGCTCAATGAGCTGGCGGCGGCGGATAATATAGATGCCGCAGGAGATGATATTGGACTCAGCCACCATAGGTTTCTCCTGGAAGTCCATAATACGCCCGTCATCGTTAATCCCCAGGACTCCGAACCTGGTTACATCCACGTTGGCAGGCATGGTCTTGCACACTACGGTAATATCGGCTTTTTTCTCGATGTGGTATTCAAGCACCCTGTTGTAATCCAGCTTGTAAATACAATCGCCGGATGTAATCACCACATAAGGTTCATGGCTGCTTTTGAGAAACGTCAGGTTCTGATACAGGGCGTCAGCCGTCCCCCGGTACCAGTCATTGTGTTCAGCTGTAATAGTCGGCGTAAATACAAAAAGCCCGCCCTGCTTTCTTCCGAAATCCCACCACTTGGAAGAATTTAAGTGTTCATTCAGGGAGCGGGAATTGTACTGGGTAAACACCGCAACACTCTGAACATGGGAATTGGACATATTGCTTAAAACAAAATCAATGCTGCGGTAGCTTCCGGCAATGGGCATGGCCGCAATGGCCCGCTTGTTGGATAACTCCCGCACTCTTTTGCTGTTACCGCCTGCTAAAACGATACCGACTGCTCTCATCTTGCGCCACCTGCCTTCATAATGTAGTCTCCGCCGGCCAGTAAGCCTTCCGGGTAATCTTCCGGTGCAGTCTCTCCGGAAATTGCTGTGTTCTTGCCTACTTTTACATTGTCAGGTATTACGCTGCGCTCACCGATAGTCACCAGATCCGACTGGTAGACCTTGGGATCGTATTTGTTGGGAGCAACTTCCCCCACTCCCAGTTCCACATTGCTTCCGATAATCACATCCTCGGCAACAATCGTTTTGGTAAGTGTGGTGTTTTCACCGATGGTGCTGCCTCTCATAATAATCGAATCCCGAACCACGGCTCCTTTGGCAACGGTCACACCGGCTCCGATGACGGAATTGGCCACATGGCCGTAAATTTCCGTTCCCTCACCGATAATGCTCTTCTCGATAACCGCATCCGACGCAATATACTGAGGCGGGATAATATCGCTTTTTGTATAAATTTTCCAGTATTCTTCGTAAAGATTGAATTCCGGAATAATATCGATCAGTTCCATATTGGCCTCCCAGTAGGAGCTTAGTGTTCCCACATCCTTCCAGTAGCCATTATACTCATAGGCAAAAATCCGCTGTCCTCTTTCGTGGCAGTACGGAATTACGTGCTTTCCAAAGTCGCAGCTGGGGACTTCGGACAGCTGAACCAAAGCCTCTTTTAGAACTTTCCAGCTGAATATATAAATTCCCATGGACGCCAGATTGCTTCTTGGATTTGCTGGTTTTTCCTCAAAATCCGTAATCCGGTTGGTGTCATCGGTAATAACGATACCGAACCGGCTGGCTTCCTCAATGGGAACCGGCATAGCAGCAATGGTGATGTCTGCGTTATTTGCCTTGTGATATTCCAGCATAACCTCATAATCCATCTTGTAAATATGGTCGCCGGACAAGATCAGAACGTATTCCGGATTATACTGCTCCATATACTCCATGTTCTGATAAATGGCATTGGCCGTTCCGGTGTACCAGTCGCTGCCTTTGCTTTTTTCGTAAGGGGGAAGCACGGTAACTCCACCCACGTTCCGGTCAAGATCCCACGGAATGCCGATTCCGATGTGGGTATTCAACCGCAATGGCTGGTACTGGGTCAATACGCCTACCGTATCGACGCCGGAGTTGATGCAGTTGCTCAGGGGAAAATCGATAATTCTGTATTTTCCGCCGAAGGATACTGCCGGTTTTGCAACTTTTTGGGTTAAGACTCCAAGACGGCTGCCTTGTCCCCCCGCCAAAAGCATGGCGATCATCTCTTTCTTGATCACATTA
>JAAWLV010000136.1 GCA_022798105.1 Hungatella sp. | reverse complement strand
GGGAGGCAGGCTGTGTGCCAGGCGGGTGAATATATGCCGTGGAGATGAGACCAGGAAAACAGGAGGGCCTCACCCCGAGTGTTTTCCGCTTTGGGCTCAACGGAATGTCTGGCATATCTGAACCCGGTCGGCACACAGCCTGCCTCCCCTCGCTGGCCCCACGACAATCTCCGCCCCAACGTTACTCACTCAACAATACAGCAATAAGGTGAAAATTGAAGTCTTTCCACATCAACAATCAACTGGCACAACGAGTTAACTTAACTATACCATATTCCCAAAAAGAAATCCATTTACCGGTTGAAAAGAATTTCACATAAAGATATAATAAAATTACTGTTCACTGGGCATCTGTGGGCCAATGGCATTAACATAAAGCTGTCGCTTGCCCGTGAACCGTAACATAATAAAAAGGTGTATGTTCTGGCGCACACCCGCATCGAACATCCAATCATCAGAAAAGAGGAGCCTTACATGAAAATCACCGTCATTGACGGACAAGGCGGCAAGATGGGCCGCACTGTCATTGAACAGTTAAAGAAAAACCACCCGGCTCTGGAGTTGTACGCCGTTGGCACCAACTCCACCGCCACCGCCGCCATGGTAAAGGCCGGCGCAGACTACGGGGCTACCGGGGAGAACCCATGTATTGTGGCCGCCCGGGACTCGGATATTATCATCGGCCCCATCGGCATCGTTTTTGCCGACGCCCTCTTAGGCGAGATAACCCCAGCCATCGCCCAGGCTATCGGCTCCAGCAAAGCGTTCAAGATTCTGATTCCCGTAAACCGCTGCAGCCACTATATTGTGGGCTGCCGGGAAGCCGGACTTGGAGAATATATCCGCCTGGTATGCGAAAAGGTGGATTCCCTGCTGTAGGGAATCCACCTTTTTCCGTCAGCAAACAGTCGGTCCTCAAACCTTGTCTACGCCAGCTGCCGCGAAAGCTCCCGCGACTTAAAGACTTTCGCAAAGTACACGATCTCCGCCGCCGCCGTAATGGTCCATGAAAAAACATACAGAAGATACAGCGACTCTATTGTCCTGAAATATCCAAACACCGTCCAGATCCACAAAAGCCGGAAAACCGTGGAACCTGCCGTGACGATAAACATGGGCACAATGGTCTTTCCAAGGCCTCTGGACGCGGCAATGGTACAGTCCATAAACGCGCTGACACAGTAGGACAGGGCCATAACCGAGATCCGCTTAATCCCTGCGCTGACCACTGCCACGTCGTTGGTAAACAGGGATAAGAACGGGTACCGCAGCACATAAAGCCCCACTCCCAGAATAAGTCCCAGCATAAACGAGTAAAAGGTGCAGATATAAAAGCTTTTCAAAATCCGATCCCGTTTCTTTGCCCCCAAATTCTGAGCGATAAAGCTGGTGCAGGCCGTGTAGAAAGCAGCCATCATATCGTACACCAGAGGGTCTGAATTGGCGGCGGCAGAATTGCCCTCCACCATCACATGGTCAAAGGAATTGACGCTGGCCTGGACAAAGAGATTAGCCACCGCAAACAGGGCATACTGAACGGCTGAGGGAACCCCTATCCTTAAGATCCGCTTCATCTTATCACTGTCCACCTTAAGGCAGTTAAGCCGAAGGGCAAAGGAGTCGGAGCTTCTGAACAAAAGCCTCATAACCAGCACTGCCGAAATATACTGGGAGATAATGCTGGCAATAGCCACTCCGGACACCCCCATATGGCATGCGATAACGAAAAACAGATTGAGGGCCACATTGGCCACCCCGGCAAAGGTTAAGTAATACAGAGGCCTTCTGGTATCCCCGGCAGCACTTAAGACGGCGTTTCCCAGATTGAACATGGCCAGGGCAGGGGTGCCAAGCAGATAGATCCGCAGATAGCAGAGGGCATCCTTTATAAGCTCGTCTTTGGTGTGCATGGCAGCCAGAATCACCCCGGCAAACACGATTCCCAAAAACATAATCGCCACGCCCAGAAACGCCATCAAAATAGCTGCCGTGTGAACCGTCCGTTTCACTCCCTCCTCATCCTTTGCCCCAATATACAGCGCTGTCAGGGCACTGACTCCGCTTGCAAGGCCCAGAAGGATACCGGTGGATAAAGTGACCAGAATGCTGGTGGAACCCACGGCCCCCAGAGCAATGGGGCCGGCAAACTTTCCTACAACCGCCACATCCGATATGTTAAAAACCACCTGCAGAATATTGGAAAACATCAGCGGCACACTGAATACCATAATCTTTTTCCACAGGGAACCTGTGCACATGTCCATCTCGTAGCTTTTCATCTTAACGTCCTGTTCCTTTTTCTACTCCAAATTTCTAATCCAAATCCTTAACGCCTTCCTCCAGCATCTCCATCTGAAGCAAAGTCTGTGACGGTTTGATAACCGGCTGTTTCCCGTTTACAATGCACTCGTAAATATCATCATAGACACGCCCGTAATCTCCCGGGACGCTTGGCACCTTTTCCTCATGGAACCCGCCGTCCCCGTCATAGTAAGTCAGCAACCCGTAATGTTTCGGCTCATCCAGCCCGAAGCCAGGCTGCCCCGGCATGTAGAACAGCTTCAGATGCTCCTCCTGACGATCCTCCGTCTCCTTCACAAACATGCCCTTTTTGCCGTATACCACAAACCTGGGCCTGCTTTTTACCCGGAAATAGCTGGATTTCACCGACACCTTCACATTCTTATAGTACATGTCAATATCAAAATAATCGTTCATACGGCCCTGGCCTAAAAGCTGCCGCACATCATACCGTATCCGGTCCGGCTCCCCGAAGCAGCTGATGACCTGATCCAGAGTATGGCAGCCATGACCGTAAAGGTAGGAGGAAGACGGGCTGAAAGAATCCGCCCTCTCAGGAACCTCCGGACGGTAATAATCATAGTGCATCTCCATCTCTAAAAGCTCCCCCAGCTTCCCGCTCTCAATCACCTTCTGAACCGTCAGAAAATCGCTGTCATAGCGGCGGTTCTGATAGGCCGAACAGTACAGCCCCTTTTTCTCTGCCAGCCCAAAGATCTCCCGGGCCTGGGCCTTTGTCTCCATAAACGGCTTCTCGCACAGGCAGTGCTTCCCGCTCTCAAGGGCCCGCTTCGTGTACTCGTAGTGAAGCCCAACCTGTGTGCTTACCACCACCAGGTCAATCTCCGGATCTTCAAACACGTCCTCCGGCCGTTCCGTATAATACACCCCATCCAGCCTGTCCCATATATCATGGTGGATATGAGGGGAAAAGATGGTTTTCACCGCGAATTTATCACTTCTTTGAAGCACAAACGGAATATGGTAGCGGTTGGCGCTTTTTCCGTTGCCTATGTAGGCTAATACCAGTTTGTTGTCTGTCATTGTTTGATATACTTCCTTTCCATTTTCCCATTAAGGGAAGTATAGCACAAACCGCTGTTTTTGGCTAGACCGGCCGAAAATGAAAACAGCCTTTCAGCAGTAAGCCATCTGCCCTGACCGCAAGAATTTATCTGTCCCGTAAACGATATCTCCGTATACAAAGGTCACAAAACACTGGAACAGGCCGACAAAGCCCTTTATGATATATCTAAAGCACCAGGCTGGCATATACTGTATAGAACGGATCCCTCCTGTTTTATCTGGTAAATTTGCACTACCATAAAAACAATATCTCTCTTGATATTCGTGCAGTTTTTATTGTATAATTATGGAAGCACACTGATGTGTGCGCAGGTCTGCAGCCTTCGACTGGAGACAAATTATCAAGGAAGCACACTGATGTGTGCGCAGGTCTGCAGCCTTCGGCTGGAGACAAATTATATTATTTTCTGAAAATAATTGTTTAATTATGACAGTCAGAAAGAAGGAGGTAAGGGTGCAAAATAGATTGTGCCTAATCAGATGAAACGACAGAAAATAACATGGCAGCCGGTTATTTATGCATCTCTTTTCCTGGCAGCCGTCCTGGTTTTATTTTTTATTTACACGATGCAGAACCAGGCGCGGATTCAGGAACAAAACAGAATCTATGCGGAAGATTGTGCCCGGCAGATGGCGGAACGTATTAAAAGCGAATTTAATAATGCGCTGCAGCGCATCGAAACCAGCGCCTATCTGGTCAGCTCAGAGGGCGACAGCATAACCATTGATGCCGGGATGCTCAAAAAGCTTGAAGGGAACACGACCTTCGACGCCGTCCGCTTTACCAATGCAGACGGTCTCAACCTTACCTCCAGCGGGGAAACCAGCAACAGCTCGGACCGGAACTATTTTATCCGCGGAATGCAGGGATACAGCGGCCTTGAGGCTGTGGCAAAATCCCGGATTACAGGGAAGCCCATGTTGGTATTCTATGCTCCCATACGCCGCGGCGAAGAAATCGCCGGGATGTTTTTAGGGTTGTACTTTTCCGGAGATTATCTTCAGAATATGCTCTCCACCAATTATTTCGGCGAGGCGGCTGATGTGTTCCTCTGCACAATGGACGGCAGGGTAATTGCCAGCTCAGACGGCAGGCTTTATGACGGCGGACTGCTTGAGTGCCTGACGGAAACAGGGGTAATCGATGCCGGTACCGCCGACGCGGCCCAGGCAGTTTTCAGGGACGGCGGCCAGGCAGCGCTTCTGTGCCCCGACGGTTATAAGACAGACAATCTCTGCGTTATGCACCTGCCGGAACATGACTATGTCCTTGTACAGGCATTTCCCAAAAACATCACACAGGCTATGGTCGCCCGGGCAAACATAGCAGGCGTGACGCTGGAAATCTGTCTGCTCATCCTGTTTGTCATCTACATCGCATTCCTGGTTATCCGGGCAGGAAAGCAGCGAACACGGCTGGAGAGGGAGAACCGATTGATCAACGATGTCCTCCGGGGCATAAACATTATCTTTTCCTCACGGTATCTCATGGTAGATCTGGAAAACGACACCTACTCCTACATGGCGGGCATCGGCCCTCTTAACACCAGTATCCCCATGGAGGGCGTATACAGTGAAATGATAAAGATTCATTCCCAGGATATAATCGGGGACGAACCAAAGGAGGCGTTCCTCCATTTTGCCCGCATCGAGACTCTTACAGAGAAACTCAGAACCGATGACTCCATTGTCCACGAATGCCATGTTTCCCGCCACGGCAAGGAGGACTGGGAACACCTCATTGCCGTGTGCCTTAAAAGAAGGGACGGGAAACCGGTCAGGGTTTTATATGTGCGCCAGAATGTGACAGAACTGAAGCAAAAAGAACTGCTCCAGCAGCGGGAGCGGGCCATACTGAACCGGAAGGAGCGTCAGTACCGCATCGCCATAATGTCCAACTCCTTCAGCGCTTTTGAGTGCAATCTGACAAAAGACCTGATTGAACAGGATATCACCTGTGTCTATAACGGGAAGGAAATCTCTCTGCTTAAAAAGACAGGTTTGTCCGTCCCGTGCAGAGCTTCCCTGTGTTTTGAAAACTGGACCCGGCTGGTGCTTCCTGAATCGCAGGAAGATTATTCCAGAACCGTAAACCTGGATTATCTGAAGGCCCAGTACGACCAGGGAAATATGGAAATAGATGTGGACTATTGGGTACAAACCACGGATGGAGGTTCCCTGTGTGTCCGCCAGTCCTTTACCATGACCCGTGATGAGGAAACCGGCGATTTGATTGCCATGGTGGTATCCCGGGATATCACGGAGCAGGTGAGAAGGCAGCGTGAACAGACCCAGGCTTTACAGGACGCCCTGATGCAGGCACAGCACGCCAACCAGGCCAAGACCACCTTCCTGTCCAACATGAGCCACGACATACGAACGCCCATGAACGCTATCATCGGCTTTGCCACCATCGCGGCCAGCCATATGGATCGCAGGGATCAGGTTCGGGACTGCTTACAGAAAATCCTCTCCTCCAGCAACCATCTGCTTGGGCTCATCAATGATATTCTGGATATGAGCCGGATAGAAAGCGGAAAGCTGCAGATTCACAACCAGGAGTGCAATATCCCTGAACTGATGCACAATCTGGTCAATATCATCCAGCCTCAGGTGAAATCCAAGCAGCTGGAAATGTTCATCGATACCTTTGAAGTGTCCAACGAGGACGTGATTGCAGACCCCTTAAAGCTGAACCAGATTTTCATCAATCTCATGGGAAATGCCGTCAAATACACTCCGGCAGGGGGAACCGTGTCCTTCCGCATCACCCAGCATACCACCTTCAAACACGGATGGGGCCAGTACGTTTTTATTATCAAGGACAATGGAATCGGGATGTCCCCGGAATTTGTAAAACATATTTTTGAACCTTTTGAGCGGGAATCCACGGCCACCAGAAGCGGTATTCAGGGCGCCGGCCTGGGAATGGCCATCACAAAAAATATTGTAGACATGATGGGCGGAGAGATCAGTGTGGAAAGCGAACTCGGTAAAGGGAGCACCTTCACGGTAAAACTGCCGCTGCAGCTTCAGGACATTGAAAAAAGCGCGGAACAAATCAAAGAGCTGGAGGGGCTGCGTTCCCTGGTGGTGGACGATGATTTCAATGTCTGCGACAGTGTCTCAAAGATGCTAAAAAGCATCGGCATGCGGGCAGAATGGACCACCTCCGGCAGGGAAGCTGCATATCGTGCTAAATCCGCTCACGACGAGGAAGACCCCTACCACACCTACATCATCGACTGGCAAATGCCGGAAACCAGCGGAATCGAAACTGCGCGCAGAATCCGCAGCGCCGTCGGCAACGACGCCTCCATTATCATCCTCACCGCCTACGACTGGACGGACATTGAGGAGGAAGCGAAAGCGGCCGGTGTCACCGCATTCTGTGCCAAACCACTGTTTATGTCCGACCTAAAGGCAGCACTGCTGGCGGCAAACCACATCGGCAGTGCAGACGCACCGGAGACAGACACGGTCTGGACCCAGACGGATTTCGGCGGGAAAAGGCTCCTTCTTGTGGAGGACAATGAACTGAACCGGGAAATCGCAGGATTTATTCTGGAAGAAGCCGGCTTTGTCATTGAATCCGCACCTGACGGAACCGATGCGGTGACCATGATGGAAAAATGCCCGGAAGGTTATTACGACGCAATCCTGATGGATGTCCAGATGCCTGTCATGAATGGCTATGAGGCCACCAAAGCCATCCGGGCCATGCACCGCCAGGACATCAAAGCCCTGCCAATCATCGCCATGACCGCCAACGCCATGGAGGAAGACAAGGAGGCCGCCTTAAAGAGCGGCATGAACGCCCATATCGCCAAACCTCTTGATATTGAACTGCTGATGAAAGTGCTGCACCAGTTTTTGCATTGAGGACAGGGCCTGAGATTGTAGAAATACTTAAATAAAGCTTCAGATATCAAACACTAATGATGTGTGAGATATCCGAAGCTTTTTTATCCCTTCTATATTCGTTAAACCAGCATCCTGTCATAAACTGCCTGTGAATGCAACATCCATAAAGGACTGAACCGGTTTTGCCCCAGGCAAAACCAGCCAGTCCTCGACTCTACATCATCTGCTTCCCATACGTCTCCATACACTCCCTGGCCTCCTCAGGAGACAGGCCAATCTTACTGCTCAGCCTTTTTAAGATAACCTCCT
>JAAWLV010000135.1 GCA_022798105.1 Hungatella sp. | reverse complement strand
TTCTTGAAACTATTAAAAATTGTTCTGCTTTGATAAAGGTCGTAGAAGACTACATTTTATCAGGTTTTAGGAAATTTCAAAAGTTGTAAACTGGTGTATCAGAACTAAACGCGGCTATTTTTATTTTATGCTCATTCACATCCTCAAAAAGTTTCTGAGTAATGATATCACACTGGCGCACCACAGTCCTGGCGTGGTGGTACACCTCCGCGCCATATCCCGTAAGCTGAACGCCCCGGTTTGTGCGCTGAAAAACAGCCCGGCCAAGTTCCTTTTCCATAGCGGCGATCTGAGTGCTTAGAGTGGACTGGGACATAAAAAGATTGGCGGCAGCCTTGGAAATACTGCCCGTTTCCACCACTTCCACCACATACCTCAGTACATTCAAGTCCATCTCCTGCCCTCTTCCCGATCATTCTTTTGTTTTCCGCCATGTGTATTGTAACATAACTTCCATCTAAACACCACATGCCTGGCAATACTGTTTTTCTGTACCCGGCTCACCAATTTTCCAATAGCAGGCTTTTCCCGGACATAATCAGCTGAATCTCCCTTCCCCGTCACCTGACCCTCTCCTCAATAAGCCCTTTTAAGGCCTCATAGCTTTCCGCCTGGTTGATCTCATTTCTCAGGGCCGCAGAGTGAGCCAGCCCGGCCGTATACCAGGCCACATGCTTCCGCATCTCCCTGACCCCCAAATACTCTCCCCTGTACTCCACCTGAAGCTTCATATGCCGCAGGATCTCCTCCCGTATCTCATCCGCTGAGGGCGAAGGCAGTTCCTTTCCGGTTCTCAGATAGTGGAGAAGTCCGGAAAAAATCCACGGGTTTCCCTTAGCCCCTCTGGCCACCATAACCCCGTCGCAGCCTGTCTCCTCCATCATCCTCGCTCCGTCCCCGGCCGTAAACACGTCCCCGTTGCCTATAACCGGTATCTTCACTGCCTCCTTCACCTGCCGGATAATATCCCAGTCAGCCTTTCCGGAATAAAACTGCTCCCTGGTACGCCCGTGAACCGCCACAGCCGCCGCACCGCACCCCTCCGCAATCCTGGCAATCTCCACGGCATTAACCCTGGAATCGTCGAACCCTTTGCGGATCTTGACCGTCACCGGTTTTTTCATCTTCTGCACCATGGCTGTGAGGATCCGTTCCACCAGACGGGGATCTTTCATCAGAGCCGATCCCTCACCGTTGTTGACCACCTTGGGCACCGGGCACCCCATGTTGAGGTCAATCCACGCATATGGCCCCTCCTCCACCTGGGCTGCAATCCTGCTTAATATCTCCGGATCCGATCCGAAAAGCTGCAGGGCCACCGGCCCCTCCTCCTCCCCTACTTCCATGAGAGGCTTTGTATTTCTGTTTTTATATAGAATTGCCTTGGCGCTGACCATCTCCGTGTACATCAGGCCGCAGCCCTTCTCTTTGCACAAAATCCGAAACGGCCTGTCCGTCACCCCCGCCATAGGCGCCAGGATAAGCGGGTTTTCAATTTCTACGGCGCCCACCTTTAATGTCCTCAAACCGTCCCTCCCTTCATGTCCCCCGGGCCGCCTCCGGCAATCACAGCCCCTTTTTCATCCGCCCGGACCGGTTCCCCGGCCAATTCCTCCCCCAGGAAAAACACCCTGTAAAACAGCTCCAGAGACTCCAAAAGCTCCCTCTTCTCCAGCTGGTACTGCTTGATCTTCAGCGCACTCCCTATCTCGTCAAACAGATAGTCCGCCTCGTCGGCAGCTGCCTTAAACTTAAGGTTTCCGTCCCTGTCAAACTCCATGGTCAGCACGCCTCCCACGTCTTCCGTATAGAGGACGCACAGGATCTTAAGCTCCTGCCTGATACTCTCCGGAAGAGCCGAAAACTGCTCATTAAAATAATATTTCTGCTCATAAGAATTTGCTCCGCAGAGCACCGTATAGTCTTCCATTCTGCTTCCGCTTCCTTCACATTCGATTTTGCCCCATGCCTTAAAAAGGCCTGCTACCTAAAAAGAAGGCCCCTGCCTTTCAAAACAGGGCCTTCCTTCTCAATCTTTAACCTTACCTGCTCATCATCTTGCTGATATCGTACTGATCCTCCGGAATATCCTTGGTCATGGCAAGGGCTTCCTGGATATCGAAATCCACATAATTCCCGTTTTTGTAGGCCATCACACGGTTGCTCCTTCCGCTGGCCAAAAGCTCCACTGCCTTGGCGCCCATGATCGTGGCGTATACCCGGTCTTTACAGGTAGGCGTGCCGCCTCTCTGCATGTGCCCCAAAATGGTAGCTCTCGTCTCAATCCCTGTGGCCGCCTCGATTCTGCGGGCCATGGAGGCAGAATGGCCGATGCCCTCGGCATTGATAATGATGTTGTGCTTTTTGCCCCTCTTCCGGTTTTCGATAATACGGTTAATAAGCATCTGCTCATTGCCGTCATACCGCTCGGGAAGAAGGATATCCTCCGCACCGTTGGCGATACCGCACCACAGCGCGATGTAACCGGCATGCCGTCCCATTACCTCGATGATGCTGCACCGCTCATGGGATGTTGATGTATCGCGGACCTTGTCTATGGCATCCATAGCCGTATTGACCGCCGTGTCAAAACCTATGGTATAATCCGTACACGCAATATCCAAATCGATGGTCCCGGGAACTCCGATGGTGTTAACCCCAAGAGCCGACAGTTTCCCCGCACCTCTGAACGAACCGTCCCCGCCGATAACCACGATCCCGTCAATGCCGTGCTTCCGGCAGATCTCCGCCCCCTGCTTCTGGCCTTCCTCCGTGGTAAATTCCGTACACCTTGCAGTGTAGAGGATGGTTCCGCCCCGGTTAATCGTATCGGACACACTGGTACTCTCCATGTCGATAATCTCCTCCTGGAGAAGGCCGGCATACCCGCGCATGATCCCCTTCACTTTCATTCCCTTTGCTATAGCTGCACGGACCACGGCACGGATTGCCGCATTCATGCCCGGAGCATCGCCGCCGCTGGTTAATACGCCTATTGTCTTCACTGTCTTCGCCATCTTTTAACCTCCTGAATTGTAAACGTCCCCGGGCCGCACGGATGCACGGTCAGGCCGCTACAGAATTTTGTAATGAATAAACCTACGAATCCCCCTCGTACTATGCCTATTCTAATTCAATTTTCTCAGACTTTCAACCCTTTTTGTACTGCTCTGACATTTTTTTCACCAAGAATTTTTGAAAGCTCTTCCAAAAGCTCCTTATTGCAGCTTACATTCCAGCTGGCAGGCAGAATTTTCTTTGCCCGCTCCTTTGACAGCCAGATCACAACCTGATCCGGCCCCTCACTGTGCTTTAAACACTCCTTCACCGAATCCATGGCTTTGTCATAGCATGCCTTGTCCTCAAACTGAAGCCACAGCTGCCGGGGAAGAGCTTCAAAGGGCGTGATCTTCTCGCATATTAGTTTCCCCACCGGATCTTCTCCTATGGAAACCCGGCCCGACACAAACACCCTGGATTCCTCCACCAGAACCTCCCGGTTCTTCTCATAATCCTTGGGAAACACCAAAACTTCCACGGACCCTGCCAGATCTTCTACGGTAATAAACGCCATCATCTGGTTGGTTCTGGTAATCTTGGTTGTCTTTCCCGTAATGATACCGCCGATGGTCACCCTGGCATTGTCCTCCGCCTTTGCCCTCTCTGTCTCCTCATCCACCACAAAGTCCGCGGAGACCGCTGTCACGCAGGACTTCCACAGGGCTTCAAATTCCTCCAGAGGATGGCCGCTTACATAGATGCCCAGCGTCTCCTTCTCAAAAGCCAGAAGCTCCTCCTTCTTAAATTCCTCCACATTTGGAAATGTAATCTGGAAACTCCTCTTCTCCTCCTCGGACACAAAATCAAACAGGGACATCTGTCCTTCTATGGTATTTTTCTTTTCCTTATTCTTCCGCTCCAGCATCTCAGGGGCCACCATCACTTTCTGGCGCCGGTTGCCGGGAAGGCTGTCTAAAGCTCCGGATTTGATAAAGTTTTCCAGGGTCCGCCTGTTGACCTCCTTGCCTCCCATCCGCTCCACAAACTCGTCCATGGTTCTGTAGGGCCCGTTGGCGGTCCGCTCCGCCACGATGGCGTCCACTACAGACCGGCCCACGCTTTTGATGGCCGACAGCCCGTAGCGGATGGCCTCCCCGGACACGGAAAAACCGCTTTCCCCCTCGTTAATATCAGGGGGCAGAATGGTAATTCCCATCTGGCGGCAGGTGAGGATGTACTCCGCACTCTTGTTGCCGTTGTCTATCACCGAAGTCATGAGCGCCGCCATGAACTCTCTGGGGTAATAGTATTTTAAATATGCCGTCTGGTAAGCGACCACCGCATAGCAGGCCGCGTGGGACTTGTTAAAGGCGTAGCTGGCAAAATCCGTCATCTCGTCAAAAATGTGGTTGGCCGTCTTCTCGTCAATACCGTTTCTGACGCACCCTTTTACACCCTCCTCATCATTGCCGTAGACAAAATTCATCCGCTCCTTCTCCATCACCGACGCCTTCTTCTTGGACATGGCTCTCCGCACCAGATCGCTTCTTCCAAGGGTATAGCCCGCCAGATCCCGGACGATCTGCATTACCTGTTCCTGATACACAATACATCCGTAGGTGGAGTTGAGGATAGGTTCCAGCTGTGGGCAGTCGTAGGTCACAGAAGCCTGCTGGTTTTTCCCTTTCAGATACTTGGGTATAAAATCCATGGGACCCGGACGGTACAGGGAAATCCCGGCAATAATATCCTCCAGGTTCTGGGGCTTTAGCTCCTTCATAAAGCTCTTCATGCCGCTGCTTTCCAGCTGGAACACCCCGTCGTCTTTTCCTGTGCCGATGGAATCCAGAACCTTTTTATCATTAAAATCTATCTTATCCATATCCAGGACAATCCCCCGGCCCTTTTTCACCTGTTCCACCGCGTCCTGAATCACGGTCAGGGTCCTAAGACCCAGAAAGTCCATTTTCAGCAGCCCCAGTTCCTCCAGGGTCGTCATGGTAAACTGGGTTGTGACCGTCCCGTCCTGGGCCCTTGAAAGGGGCACATAATTGTCCACCGCAGTCCGGCTTATTACCACCCCCGCCGCATGCATGGACGTATGCCTGGGAAGCCCTTCCAGGCGCATGGACATGTCGATGAGATATTTTACATCCGAATCCTCCCCGTAGGCCTTTTTCAGATCCGGGCTGCTTTTAAGAGCCTTTTCAAGGGTAATGCCCAGATCCTTCGGTATCATCTTTGCTATGGAGTCGCACTTTGCATAGGGCATGTCCAGAACCCTTCCCACGTCCCGCACCACGCCCCGAGCTGCCAGGGTACCGAAGGTCACAATCTGAACCACCTGATCCTTGCCGTACTTCTCCACCACATAGTCAATCACCTCCTGGCGCCGCTCATAGCAGAAATCAATATCAATATCCGGCATGGACACCCTCTCCGGGTTCAGGAACCGCTCAAACAGCAGATTGTACCGGACAGGATCGATGTTGGTGATCTCCAGGCAGTAGGACACAATGCTCCCCGCCGCAGAACCTCTCCCCGGCCCCACCATAATATCGTGAGAACGGGCAAAATGGATAAAATCCCACACAATGAGGAAGTAATCCACATACCCCATGGAATGGATTACGTTAAGCTCATAATCCAGCCTCTCCCTCAAAGCCCCGTCGTCATCCGGATACCGCCTTTTCATCCCGTCGTCGCACAGCTTGTTGAGATAGCTCCAGGAATCGTACCCGTCCGGAACATCAAATTTCGGAAGCTTTGTAACCCCGAACTCAATCTCCACATTGCACCTTTCGGCTATCTTGTGAGTGTTGTCAAGGGCCTCCTGGGCATAGGGAAACAGCGCCCGCATCTCCTCCTCAGACTTTACGTAATACTGGCCTCCCTCATAGCGCATGCGGTTCTCGTCGGCCACCTTTTTCCCTGTCTGGATGCACAGAAGGATATCGTGGGGCACTGCGTCTTCCGCATAGGTGTAATGAATATCGTTGGTGGCCACCAGCTCTATATCCACATCCCTGGATAGACGAAGAAGAGCCTGGTTTACCGTCTTCTGGGCCGGAATCCCGTGATCCTGCAGCTCCAGGAAAAAATTCCCTTTCCCGAAGATCCCCTCGTACCTTAAGGCCGCCTCCTTTGCCTGCTGATACTGCCCTCTCTCCAGGTACTTCTGAACCTCTCCGGCCAGGCAGGCGGAAAGGCAGATAATCCCCTCATGGTACGTCTCCAAAATCTCATAATCCACCCTGGGCTTATAGTAAAATCCGTCTATAAAACCCCGGGAAACAATCTTCATCAGATTCTCATAGCCTTGATTGTTCTCCGCCAGAAGAACCAGATGGTAGTACCTGTCCTCCCCGCTGACGGTCTCCCTGTCAAACCGGGAGCCGGGAGCCACATAGACCTCGCATCCGATAATGGGCTTTACCCCTGCATCCTTTGCCGCCCGGTAAAAATCTATCACCCCGTACATGGCTCCATGATCCGTGATGGCCATACTGTCCATGTGAAGATCCCTTGCCCTGGCCGCCAGCTCCTTTATCTTTCCGGAACCGTCCAGCAGGCTGTATTCCGTATGGACATGCAAATGTGTAAATGCCATGGTATTTCCTCCGTTTTTCTGGAACGCTCTCCTTTTCGTACATAAGCGCTGCCCCTCTGGGCCGGCGCAGCGCCTGGGGAGTTTTCCCCTGAACTGTTACTGATTATATCACATCACAGCGGGATTTGCATTTCTTTTCTTATTCTGGCGGCCAAAGGGACATGCGGTTGTTGCTGTCCGCAGGCGCCCTGTTTTTCCGTCATATGCACCTAAGCCTGATAAACCGGAAGTTTGAATTCGTCATGGTGCTGTTTAGTTGAGTCGAAGTTGTTGTTGACCCGGGAGAATCTGTGTGGTGTCCGGGTTCAGATATGCCAGACATTCCGATGAGCCCAAAGCAGGAAAACACTCGGGGTGTGGCCCTCCTGTTTTCCAGGTCTCGTCTCCACGGCATATATTCACCCGGACACCACACAGATTCTCCCGGGCAAAAACAGAATTCGCCGGTCTAAATTCAGCTGGCTGGACGGTATTCCTGACCGATTAGAAAACGGCTTCCTGTAAAACTGAATATAATATCAACGTTCCGGTTCTTCCGCAAAGCTGCATATTCGGATTTATGTACGTATACATGTATGGACGGTTGTACAGCTTGCCTGATAAACTATCGAAAGCTATAAAGAGACCGCATTTTCAGGAATTTGTATACGGGCTGTTAAAACTATGGCGATCCATACAGGCATTGCCTGACACGCAAACGATATAAGCAGGATTTGTTCCCATAAATACGAGGCACAACCTATTACAGCCGATAAAGCAGTTATTTTTCGCTGCAGAGTTGAAACCGCGTCCCCTATGGGATACACTTTAAGTGAGCAAATCCCAGCCGGCGAATTCTGCTTTTGCCGGCGAGGGGAGGCAGGCTGTGTGCCAGACGGGTGAATATATGCCATGGAGATGAGACCAGGAAAACAGGAGGGCCTCACCCCGACTGGTTTCCGCTTTAAGGGCTCATCGCAAT
>JAAWLV010000134.1 GCA_022798105.1 Hungatella sp. | reverse complement strand
CAGCCAGTGCCCAGGAAACCCGGTACGAAATTGGTCAGCAAATTCAGTCAGATATAATTTTATGCAGTTTCGGGAGATTTCTCGAAACTATTAAAAATTGTTCTGCCTTGATAAAGGCCGTGGAAGACTACATTTTATCAGGTTTTAGGAAATTTCAAAAGTTGTAAACTGGTGTTTATGATTATAATATTATACTTATCTATTTTTTAGCTGTTGCTGCCGGATTTGCAGATGGTTTCTCTGTGCCTCTGCCGGATATTCAGAGAAGTAAGATTAAGAAAGGACATTTGATGCTATGCAGTTTAGAGACTTACAAAAACAATACAACACATTAAAACCGGACATAGACCAGGCAGTCAGCCAGGTCCTCGCTTCATCCAATTTCATTTCCGGTCCCCAGGTAACACAGTTGGAAGAAGAACTGGCCGCTTACACAGGCACAAAGCACTGCATCACCTGTGCCAACGGAACTGACGCTCTGACTCTTGCCCTTATGGTCTGGGATATTGGCCCCGGGGACGCGGTATTTGTCCCTGATTTTACGTTCTTCGCCTCGGCGGAGGCGCCGGCGCTTCAGGGGGCAGCCCCGGTTTTTGTGGATGTGGAGGAAGACACCTTTAATATATCCCCGGCATCCCTGGAGGAGGCAGTTCTTCGGGTAAAGGAGGAGGGGAAGCTGGTTCCCAGGGTGGTTGTGGCGGTGGATTTATTCGGACAGCCGGCCAATTACCCGGAGATTAGAAAAATTGCAGAAAAATACGGTCTGTTAATCTTAGAGGACGCTGCCCAGGGGTTCGGGGGGCGCATAGGAGATAAGAAGGCATGCAGCTTTGGGGATATTTCCACCACCTCCTTTTTCCCGGCCAAGCCTTTGGGGTGCTATGGGGACGGCGGGGCGGTATTTACGGATAATGAAGAGTGGGCCGGGCTGCTTAGATCCTACAGGGTTCACGGCAAAGGGGCAGATAAATACGACAATGTGCGTATCGGCGTAAATTCCCGTCTTGACACGCTGCAGGCGGCAGTACTGCTGGTAAAGCTGAGAGCGCTTAGGGAGTATGAACTGGACAGGGTGAACCTGGCGGCGTGCCGGTATACAGAAGGGTTTGAAGGGTGGGGCGATTACATAAAAACCCCTGTGGTGAAGGACGGATTTTACTCCAGCTGGGCACAGTATTCTGTCCTGTTAAGAGATGAAGAGATGCGGGACGGCCTGCAGGCTTTCTTAAAAGAAAAGGGGATTCCGACCATGATTTATTATCCAAAGACCATGAGCCGGCAGACAGCTTTTAAGGGAACAGGCTGTGTCATGACTGATTTATCGGCGGCGCAGGATTTGTGCAGGAGGGTTTTGGCCTTCCCCATGCACCCCTGCATCACGGAAAAAGAGCAGGGACAGGTAACAGAGGAAGTAAAAGCATTTTTAAAAAACAGGGGGAAATGAAATGACAATCTTAGATAAAATAGCCGAAAATGCGTTAAAACACCCGGAAAGGATGGTTTACTATAGGGAAAATACAGAAAATTTCCAGTCCGGGGGGGTAAAAGGCGGCAGTTTATCCTGGGGAGAGCTGGAGGAGTATTCCAACCGTTTGGCCGCGTATCTTGACAGGGGTTTGACAGCTAAAACCCCGGTTGTGGTATACGGCCACAAAAACCCTTACATGATCGTGTGCTTTCTGGCATGCGTGAAATCCGGCCGGGCCTACTGTCCGGTGGATATCTCGGTTCCGTCAAACAGGGCAGAGCTTATTTTTAAGGAAGTGAATCCGGAGGTGATTCTGGCCACGGAGGAACTTCCTGTGCAGGCGGAGAAGGTTCTGTCCCTGTCGTCGATCTTATCCATTATTGAAAACGAAAAGAAGATCATAAGCAGGGCGAAGTATGTGTCAGGGGAGGAGATTTTCTATATTATCTTCACGTCAGGCAGCACGGGAATTCCAAAAGGTGTGCAGATCACGGGGAATTGCCTGGATCGTTTTGTAGAGTGGGCGGTTTCTGTAGGCAGCGGGTTTGAAACCGGCAGAGAGGGAGGATATACCTTTATCAACCAGGCCCCGTTTTCCTTTGACTTGTCTGTCATGGATCTCTTTTTAGCACTGTACACCGGAGGGACACTGTGGGCATTGGATAAAAAAATCCAGAGCGATATGAAGCTTTTGCTGGAAAGTTTGAAACGCTCCAGCGCCCATGTGTGGGTTTCCACACCGTCTTTTGCAGATGTGTGCCTGTCGGATCGGCAGTTTTCCGGGGAATTGATGCCCGGACTGGAACGGTTTTTATTCTGCGGGGAAACCCTGACCAACCAGACGGTCCGGCGGTTAAGGGAGGCCTTTCCAAAGGCGGAGATTGTAAATACCTACGGCCCCACAGAGTCCACGGTGGCTGTGACAGAAGTGGTGGTTACGCCCGGGATTAATGAAACATACAATCCGCTGCCGGTGGGAAAGGAGAAAAAGGGGACGCGGATTTTGATTATGGATCAGGAAGGAAGGATACTGCCTGAAGGGCAGAAGGGAGAGATCATTATTGCAGGCGATACGGTCAGCGCGGGCTACTGGAATAACCGGAAGCTGACAAAAGAAAAATTCGGTACCATGGAAATAGATGAAACGGTATGCCGCTTTTACCGCACAGGCGACAGAGGATATAAGCAGGATGGGTTCACGTTTTATTGCGGAAGGATAGATCTGCAGGTGAAGCTGCACGGTTACAGGATCGAAATTGAGGACATAGAGAGCAATCTTATGAAACTGCCCTGTGTCAGGCAGGCGGCGGTGGTCCCGGTTTTCAAAGACGGAAAGGCCAGGAGCCTGACTGCATACCTGTCCGTAAAAGGCGATATAGAGAACTCTTTCGAAAAAGCCCAGGAGCTGCGCTCCCGGCTGAAAGCTTATTTGCCGGAATACATGATTCCGAAAAAGTTTGTATTTCTTGACAGCCTGCCTATGACAGCCAACGGGAAGGCGGATCGGAAAGCGCTGGGAGGATTAAGGTCATGAGTTTCTTTTCGGGATACCCGTTTTTCGTATGTTTTTTCTGCGCCATGTGCCCGGCAGCAGTTCTGGGGATTAAGGAAAAACCTTTAAGATGGTACAGATGGCTTTTGACGATTGTTTTTGTGGGTATGGTTTACAAAAGAGAGCCGTTACAGCTTCTGTACCTGCTGGTGTATGTGTTCGGGGCCTGTATTTTGATAAAAGGCTATTTACATATCAGGACAAAGTACGGACGGAACGGAGGGAGCTATGGATGTGCGGTGCTGCTGGCTCTCCTTCCGCTTGCGGCGGGCAAGGCGGGAGGTTTATATGGGAAGAGTATCTTTGGATTTCTGGGGATTTCGTACATCTGTTTCAGGGTCGTTCAGGTAATTATCGAAATCTATGACGGCGTAATAAGAGACGTAAATGTAAGGGATTTTCTCATGTTCCTCCTGTTTTTCCCCGCCTTATCCTCCGGGCCCATTGACAGAAGCAGACGTTTTAAGGAGGATGAGGAAACGGTCTATAAGCGGGATGAATACCTGGAGCTGCTGGGAAAAGGCGGTTACAAAATAATCCTTGGAATGTTCTACAAGATTGTGTGCTCGGCGTGTTTTTTTAAACTGCTTGAGGATAATTTTGCCGGAAGGTACGGGCTTTTTTATGCCGCAGGGTACGCCTACGTGTACGGTTTGTATCTGTTTTTCGATTTTGCCGGGTACAGCGCTATGGCAGTGGGCGCCAGTTATGTGCTGGGAATACGGATGCCTGATAATTTTAACAAGCCCTTTGTAAGCATTGACATGAAGGACTTTTGGAACCGGTGGCATATTACGCTGTCGTCCTGGCTGAGGGATTTTGTGTTTACCAGGTTTATGGTAAATGCCGCCAGGAGAAAATGGTTCAAAAGCCGCTTAAGCAGGGCGTTTGCGGGGCTGATGGTGAATATGATCCTGATGGGGGCGTGGCATGGGCTGGAAGGCCGCTATATTGCCTACGGGGTTTATCATGGGCTGCTTCTTGGCGGGACGGAAGTTTTTCAGAAAAAATCCCGGTTTTATCAGAAATATAAAAATAACTTATGGTATAAAGGCGCTTCCTGGTTTTTAACCCTGAACATGGCCATGTTTGGCTTCCTGATTTTTTCCGGGTATGTAAATGAAGCGCTGGGAATTATGATTCATCGAATATAGAGGAGACGACGATGGAGGAAAAGGTGCTTAAGATGCTTGCCGAGCTTTGCGAGGATGATATTGTGATGGAAAACAGGGAGGTGGAGCTGTTTGGGTCAGGGCTTGTGGACTCCCTGGTGTTTGCGGAGCTGCTGTTTGAGATAGAGGACAAATTTAAGGTGATTATAGCCCCTTCTGAGGTGGAGAGAGGGGACATGGATACTCCCCAAAAAATCATCGATCTGATTAAGGCGAGGACGGCGGGATGAGGAGGCTGGCTCCGTTTGCGATTGCCCTGGGGCTGTTTGCCGTGACTTGCGGGGGTATATCCATATACAAGGAAAATAACATGAAACAGGCATGTGAAAAGGCGGAAAGCCTTGTTTACTATAACGGGGATGTGAGAAATTCCTGCAGGCGGGCTTTGGGATGGATGCTGGGGGAAACCAGCATTCCGGTGTTCGGATCTTCGGAGCTTAGTGCATCGGATCAGGTTGGATATCCGCGATCACTGTTTAAAGAGGGCAATTCGGATTTTAATATGGTGCTTATAGGAAGGGGATATATGCAGAGTCTTCACCATGCAGTTACCCTTGGCGCCATGGAGGATTTGCTTCCGGATACGAATAAAAAGGCGGTGCTGATTTTGTCGCCCCAGTGGTTTACTGCCGGCCATCTGGATTCCGGAACTTATGCCAGCAGGTTTTCGGAGCGGATGTACAGCAGGTTTATAAAGAATCCCCGGCTGTCGTATGAGACGAAGAAAAAGGCCGCAGACAGGTTAAAAATTCTGCTGAAGGAAGATCCGCGGCAGCTGGAACGGATTGAGAAATACGAGAATCTCTATGTAAAAAAGAGGTTAAATCCCATAACCTGGCTGGAGATGAACCTGTACGACTCTTTTATGGATTTCCGGCAGGAGTACGTGTTTGGAAGAGAGGTAAAGTCCCGGCCGGCAGTCCGTGATGAGGGCAGGGTGAAGGCGGAGGAAATAGACTTCGGGCTTTTGATGGAGAAAGCCGGACAGGCGGGAAAAGAGGCCTGCACAAACAACCGTTTTTTAATTTATGACGAGTACTATGACACGTACGTGCGGGTGGCAGAGGAAGAGAGGAGAGGGAGCGACACAGGGGGAAGCTATCAGGTTTCGCCGGAGTATGAGGATCTGCGGCTCTTTTTGGATGTGTGCAAAGAGACAGGCACAGAACCGCTGATCGTAAGCATCCCCGTAAACGGAAGGTGGTATGACTGGACCGGATTTCCAAAGGAAGACAGAGAAGCTTATTATGAAAATATCCGGAAAATATGTGAGGAATATCAGGTGGAAATGGCGGATTTTTCGGATAAAGAATATGAGGAATACTTTTTAAAGGATATTATGCATTTGGGATGGAAAGGATGGGTGTATCTGGATGAAGCGGTTTATGAGTTCTGGAAAGAATAAAGAGTGGGCAGAGGCGGCGGTTTCGGGGATAAAGCTGTGGCTTATGATGACGGCAATCCTTTTATATCTGTTAAACGCGGATCTTTCTACGGCCCCGGTGTAT
Source organism: Hungatella sp. (assembly GCA_022798105.1). Lineage (GTDB taxonomy): Bacteria > Bacillota > Clostridia > Lachnospirales > Lachnospiraceae > UBA3402. The sequence continues at coordinate 1,884 of JAAWLV010000134.1, read as the reverse complement.
GTGTATAATCAGTTTTGATTTTCATTTGCCCTTTCTCCCTCCTGATGATAAAATAACCTTAATAAGGAGGGCTGGACATGGGCATATATCTAAATCCCGGCAACGGCGGATTTGAAAGAATCGTAAACAGCAATTATGTGGACAAGACAGGATTGATTGGACTCATAAACAAGACCATAGGGAAGACAAAGAACCTGACATGCATCAGCAGGCCCCGCCGGTTCGGCAAATCGTTTGCGGCGCAGATGCTCTGTGCCTATTACGACAAGACGTGCGATTCTCACAGGCTTTTCGATAACCTTGCGATTGCCGGGGAGGAAGGTTACGAGAAACACATAAACAAGTATGATGTGATTTATCTGGATATGACCCAGATACTGGCAGAGGCCAGAAAAACGGACATCATCGACTTTATGACGGAAAAGATTACGGATGAACTGCTGGAGGCGTACCCTTCGGTGGCGGCGGACAGTGCCTTTACGGCGACGCTGGTTCGTGCGGCCGAGCACACCGGAAATAAATTTATTATGATAATTGACGAGTGGGATGCGCCCATCAGGGAGAAACCATGGTGCGGGGAGGAATATCTTAGATTTCTGCGCATGCTTTTTAAAAGCAGCAGCACGACGGCGAGGATTTTTGACGCGGCATATATGACAGGGATCCTGCCTATAAAAAAGGACGGATCTCAGTCAGCTATATCGGATTTTCAGGAGTACTCCATGATAAAACCCCGGGATTACGGTGAGTATGCAGGGTTTACAGAGGCGGAGGTCAAACGGCTGTGCAGAGAATATGACAGGGATTTTCAGAGCATGAAACTGTGGTATGACGGATATTTTTTCAAAAACACAGGTTCCGTGTATAATCCGAATTCCGTGATGCAGGCCATTGACAACGGAGATTTTGACTCTTATTGGACGGAGACGGCCGCGGCGGAAAAACTGATGGAGTACATCAGCAAGGACTATAACGGGCTGACGAAAACGGTTGCAAAGCTGATAGGGGGCGTGGATGTCACAGTAAACACCAATGGATTTGCCAATGATCTGGCTACCTTCAGAGGAAAAGACGATGTGCTGACCCTGCTGATCCATCTGGGATATCTGGCATACGATTTGGATAGGAAAACCGTCCGCATCCCCAATGAGGAAATCCGGATGGAATTTTCGAAATCTGTCCGGGAAGTAAACCACACGGAGACGCTGAGACGGCTCAGGGAGTGCGATCAGCTGTTTTATGATACGATTCACGGAAACGAAGAGGCTGTGGCAGCACAGATAGAAAAGATTCACGGCGAGGAGACGGCACCGCTTCACTATAACAGGGAGGACAGCCTGCGCAGCGTGATTAAGCTGGCATATTATACCTACCGGGATAACTATGTGCAGTTTGAGGAACTGCCGGCGGGGGAAGGGTATGCGGATATCGTATATCTGCCGAAGCCTGATTCAGGCTGGCCGGCGCTGGTAATCGAACTTAAATGGAACAAAAGCGCGAAAGGGGCAATCGCGCAGATACTGGACAGGAGATATCCGAAAGCGCTGGAGGGATACGGCAAAGAAATGCTCCTTGTGGGAATCAATTATGACGGGAAAGCCCCGGCCGGCCATAAAAAACACACTTGCAGAATCAAGAGAATATGACAGAAAGAAGCCTTCCCCATGGAACTGTTTTGCGGGAGGGTTTTTGTTTTGGCTGCCTGTAAAGATCTGCGAAGACATCTCAAATCACAACTTCCCAAATCTGCCAAAAAGGTGTATACTATGCCTAGTACACCGTTGTACTAATTCTCGAGTAAATAGCACTTGCTATCCGTGCCCTCTGCACGCCTGCGAAGCTAGCCGTAGGCACCACTACGCCGTCGCTTCGCAGACGCACAGC
>JAAWLV010000133.1 GCA_022798105.1 Hungatella sp. | reverse complement strand
CTGTCTCTATTATACTATATTTGATGTTAATGTGTTAAGTTTTCTTATTGCTATTAGTTGCTCATTTGTCGGGCAACTCATGTCATGATGCTGGGGTCAAAAGGTCATGAATCATAAAATTATGTTAATTGATTTAGAATTGTGTGCAAAATCATTCCCATACTATAACAGAAAAACGATACAAAATGGACGTATTAAATGCACAGCTCAAAAACAATTAAGACAATTTTCTGTATAGACACCTTTTGACCCCAACATCATGACATTGGGTGTGAACAGTAACCAGTAACTTACCAATCCCTGAGGGATATCTGCTTTCCGGTTTGACTTTTGGCTTAAAACCACATATACTAGGGGAGAAAAAGGAGAGCCCATGAATCAGTAATACCAATAGGGAGGTACCAATGAAACGCTATATAAATCACATCGTCCGCTCCGCAGACAAACGGGTGGAACACTTTTTAAAGACACAGATTACAGACAAAAGGCGGCCGGATTACGGCGCCATGGAAGGCCCTGTTCTGGAGGCAAAGCCTGCCATTTATATGCTGGCTACAGCCGCGGCCGCTTACTGCTGCCCGGACAGCCGGTTTTTTCATGACAAGAAACTTCTCGGGGCTATGAACCTGGCTATGGATTTTGTGGGGAGGATGCAGCGGGACAACGGGGGGATTGATTTTCCTTCCTGCAATTTTAACTCGGCCGCGGATACGGCCTTCTGCTTTAAGCGCCTCATTGCCGGGTACCGGCTGCTGGAACGGTATGAGAAAGATTCCGGGGAGGATATGACAGCTGCGCTGGAAGAGAAGTATCTTGCGGTAATGAAAAGGGCCCTTTCCATGATCTGTGAGGGAGGTTTCCACACGCCCAACCACCGGTGGGGAATCACGGCAGCCCTTTTGCAGGGGGCGGGCCTTTTTGCGGAGGACAAAGAATCTGCCAAACGGCTGCGGGAAAGAGCCGGACAATATCTGGGGGAGGGGATCGACGGAAATCCGGACGGAGAGTACGCGGAGCGCTCCACAGGCAATTACAACGCAGTGGTAAATAACGCCATGTTTGCCATATATGAGGAGCTGGGGGATGAGAGTTACCTTGGGTATGCAGCCAGGAACCTGGACATGATGCTTTACTACATCGATCCCGACGACACCATTTTTACCCAAAACTCCACCAGACAGGATCAGGGAAAGGCAGATTATGCGGATAAATATTTTTACCAGTATCTGTATATGGCCTGTGCGGCAGAGGAAAAAGAAAGCCCCTATTCCCGGTACCAGGAAGAGTTCGACAGGGCGGCCCACAAGATCATCAGGGACAATATGGAGAGGGGAGACCTGGCGCCTGACTGTCTGCACATTCTTATGCTCCATGATGCTATGAGCCGTTACTCCTTTAAAGGGTACGGCTTTGTGGAGACTTACCGGAAAGTTTTTCATGAGTCCGGCGTTGTAAGGGTAAAAAATCCCCGCTTTGGCTACAGCATCCTCAGGGAAAAAAGCGCGTTTTTATTTTTTCAGACAGGTTCCATGCCAATGTCTGTGAAAATTGGGGAAAGTGTGGGAAGCGAGCGCTATTTCAGGCCAGACAGGCTGCGGGAGGAGAACGGGGCGTGGATTTTGGAGGCGGAGTTGGAGTCTAAGTATTATCTGCCCTTTCACCAGCCGCCTGCAACCAGCGACTGGTGGAAAATGGATCACGAAAAGAGAAAGGTGCTAATAAACAGCAGGATGGCCACCCGGGCGATTATAAAAGAGGAGGAGGACGGCCTGGAAGTCTCGGTGAAGACTGAGGGGCTTGACGGGGTGCCTGTCCGGATACAGGTATGTGTCCCGGGAGATTCGGTTTTGGAAAATTCCCACATCCGCCTGAATGCCCATAAAGGCGGCCGGCTGGTTTTGAAGGAAGGGATAGTGAGGGTCTGCGCCGGGGACAGTGCGGTCGAGATCGGGCCGGGAATCGGCGAGCACGCATTTTCGGGCCATTACAGCGGCGAGGAGTCAAACGGGGGAGTGTATACCATCTGCCTGAACTGCTACAGCCCTTTTGAACATAAGTTCCGGATCCGGGTGCAGGAAAACGAGAACGGAAGATAAGGCTGTGGGCCTGCGGTCCGGCAATAGAGAAAAGAATAACCCTTAAATCGCAGAAGAGAACATAAAATAAAACGCCCCCTCAAAGCGTTGGTTTTGGGGGCGTTTAAGGCATCACCTGTGTTTTGGAAGCATCCCCGGAGCGTTGTTTCCCCGGATGCTTTTTGTGAAACATAAAAACTCCGGAGTTAGAAAACTCCGGAGTTTAAATCGTTTTTTAAATTAAGCTCTCTCAACTAAGCCGGAACGTAAGCAAGAAGTACATACATACATCTTTTTGGCTCCGCCGTTCACTTTCACTTTAACGGATTTCACGTTAGGTTTCCACATCTTGTTGGATCTTCTATGGGAATGGCTCACTGCATTACCAAAGTGAACGCCCTTGCCGCAAATTGAACATTTAGCCATGATTGCACCTCCTTAACAGCTACTTGGCTTCCAATATACGGAACCCACAACAATATGTATAATAACAGATTATGCCACAATTTGCAAGCAGAATTTAAAAAATCTTTATAATAGACACAATATCTTGTGTGTGGTATACTTAGTCTATATGTTTGTGCATGCGCTGGGCTTCGGAATAAAAGCTTGCAGGTCTCTTCGCGTGCAGGTATATGGAAGAATTGCCATGGACAGAATAGAATTAAAAAGAAGGCTGTAAAGATGGGAGGTTTTCGTTCATGAAAGGGCGTATCAGCAACAAATTAGGCGAAATCCGGATTAATCCGGAGGTTATCGCCATCTATGCAGGCACAACGGCGGTGGAATGCTTCGGGATCGTGGGTATGGCGGCCATCAGCATGAAGGACGGGCTTGTAAAGCTGCTTAAGAAGGAGAGTCTGACTCACGGCATCAATGTCAATATCGAGGACAACCGGATTTCTCTGGATTTCCATGTGATTGTGGCGTACGGTATCAGCATTTCGGCAGTTGCGGACAATTTAATCGAAAATGTAAAATACAAAGTGGAAGAATTCACCGGGATGAGCGTTGACAAGATTAATATCTATGTCGAAGGCGTCAGAGTGATTGATTAAGGAGGAGCAACCCGTGGGTATGAATACGATTGATGCAAAAACTCTTCAGAAAGCTTTTTTGGCGGGAGCCAAGGGGCTGGAAGCAAAGAAAGAATGGATTAACGAACTGAATGTGTTCCCGGTTCCTGACGGAGATACGGGCACCAATATGACCATGACTATCATGTCAGCGGCCAGGGAGGTGGCGGCCATTGAGAACCCCACCATGGAGAATCTGGCCAAAGCCATTTCCTCCGGTTCCCTGAGAGGTGCCAGAGGAAACTCAGGCGTTATTTTATCTCAGCTTTTCCGCGGATTTACCAAGGAGATCAAACCTTTGCAGGAGATTACCACCACCACCCTTGCCAATGCCTTTGTGCGGGCTGCGGAGACCGCCTACAAGGCCGTCATGAAGCCCAAGGAGGGCACCATCCTTACGGTGGCCAAGGGTATGGCGGATAAAGCGGTGGAACTGGTGACGGAGACAGAGGATATCATTGAGTTCGCCGAAAAAGTCATCGCCCATGGGGACTACGTTCTAAGCCAGACACCGGAGATGCTTCCTATATTAAAGCAGGCCGGCGTGGTGGACTCCGGCGGCCAGGGCCTGATGCAGGTGATGAAAGGCTGCCTAGACGGCCTTCTGGGCAAGGAGACGGATCTTTCGGTGGAGCCAAAAAGGGCGGAGGACGGCCAGGCAGAAGGTTCGGCTGCTTCGGGGCAGAAGGCAGCCCTTGAAGAAGCCGACATCAAATTCGGCTACTGTACGGAGTTTATTATCAATGTGGAGAAAGCGTACGGGGACAGTGACGAGAGAGAGTTCAAGACCTACTTAGAGTCTATCGGCGATTCCATTGTGGTGGTGTCCGATGATGATGTGGTGAAAGTTCATGTCCACACCAACGATCCGGGGCTCGCCATCCAAAAAGCGCTGACCTACGGTTCCCTGTCCAGAATGAAGATTGACAATATGCGCGAGGAACACAGAGAGCGGCTGATTATGGATGCCGGAAAGAAGGCGCAGGAGCAGAACGTCCAGGATAGCGGAAGGTCAGGAGAGGAGGCTGGGGGCGGAAAAACACAGGATATGCCCCCGGAGACAAGAAAAGAGTACGGTTTTATTGCGGTGTCTGTCGGAAAAGGCTTTGGGGAGATCTTTGAGGGAATCGGCACGGACTACCTGATTGAGGGCGGACAGACCATGAATCCCAGCACGGAAGACATGCTCAACGCCATAGACAAAGTCAACGCGGACACGGTCTACATCCTTCCAAACAACAGCAACATCATTCTGGCAGCCGAGCAGGCGGCATCTCTGGCGGAGGACAAGACGATCGTGGTGGTTCCGTCAAAAACAGTTCCCCAGGGAATCACGGCCATCATCAATTTTGTGCCGGGACTGTCCCCCGAGGAGAACAAAGCAGCCATGATGGAGGAGATGAGCCGCGTGAAGACGGGCCAGATCACCTACGCAGTGCGCAACACCGTGATTGACGACAAGGAGATCCGGGAGGGCGATATTATGGGAATCGGCGACGGCGGGATCTTGTCTGTGGGCAAGTCCGTGATGGATACGGCCCTTGACACCTTAAAAGCCATGGTGGATGAAGAGTCGGAGCTGATCACCATCTATTATGGAAGGGATATTGCGGACGGCACTGCCGAGAAGTTCCTTGAACGGGTGGAGGAGGCCTATCCCAACTGCGAGATAGAGCTTCACAGCGGCGGGCAGCCCATCTACTATTATCTTATGTCCGTAGAATAAGTTTGTACAAAAGGCCGCAGAGCGGCATGGCAAAGGGCTGGAACACGTTTAAGTGAGACGGCCCTTTTGCTGACCGGATTACCATCGAAAGAGAGGAATAAAAACCATGTCAAATCCCCCCTCAATCCGCACTCTGAAAGGAATCGGCGACAAGACAGGAAAACTGTTTGAGAAGCTGGGAGTCTATACAACCCAGGACCTTCTCGGCTACTATCCGAAAGCCTATCATGTCTATGAAGCTCCCGCTGCCATTGGCGATTTAAAGCTGGATATGACCGGAGCCGTGGCGGGGATCCTGCAAAAGACCGCTACGGTGCGGACATTTCAGCACACCCAGGTCATCACGGCCTCTCTCAGGGACGGCACAGGAACCCTTACTCTTACCTGGTTTAACATGCCCTTTCTCAGAAACACGCTTCAGGCGGGCACGTTCCACATTTTCTGCGGAAAAGTGGTGAAAAAAAACAACCGCCTTACCATGGAACAGCCGGAGATCTTTACAAAGGACGGCTATCAGGCCATGATGGAATCCATGCAGCCGGTGTACGGCCAGACGAAGGGCCTGGGCAACAAAGCCATCACAAAGGCAGTGGCCCAGGCGCTTTCCCTGCGCCAGATGGAGCGGGAGTATCTTCCGGCGTATATCAGGGAAAAATACCAGCTGGCAGAGTACAACTTTGCTCTGGAGCACATCCATTTTCCGGAAAACCGGCAGCAGCTTCTGTTTGCCAGAAAAAGGCTGGTGTTTGACGAGTTTTTCCTGTTTCTGCTGGCAGTGAGGAGTTTAAAGGATAAGCGCAGGGACAAAAAAAGCAGATGGGTTATGAGAAGGCCCGTTCAGGTGGAACAGCTTATAAAAAATCTGCCCTACGACCTTACGAAAGCCCAGAAAAAGGTTCTGGACGAGGTGGAGGCGGATCTTTGCGGCGGCCTTGTGATGAACCGCCTGATTCAGGGGGACGTGGGATCAGGCAAAACCATTCTTGCATTTCTGGCGCTTCTGACGGCGGCTCTAAACGGATATCAGGGGGCCATGATGGCCCCTACAGAGGTGCTGGCCAGGCAGCACTATGAGGGGATGTGCCGTCTTTTTGAGGAACAGGGGATCGACAGGGTGCCTGTGCTGGTGACAGGTTCCATGACAGCAAAGGAAAAAAGGCTGGCCTGCGAAAAGATTAAAAACCATGAGGCGGATATTGTCGTGGGAACCCATGCCCTGATCCAGGAGAAGGTGCGCTACGACAAGCTGGCTTTGGTGGTTACCGACGAACAGCACCGGTTCGGAGTGGGACAGAGGGAGAGTTTGGGAGACAAGGGGGAAGACCCCCACGTGATTGTCATGAGCGCCACCCCGATTCCAAGGACCTTAGCCATCATCATCTATGGGGATTTGGATATCTCCGTGATTGATGAACTTCCGTCCAACCGCCTTCCCGTCAAAAACTGTGTGGTGGGCAGGGAATACCGCAAAAACGCCTACTCATTTATAAAGAAACAGGTGCTGGAAGGGCGCCAGGCCTACGTCATCTGCCCCATGGTGGAGGAAAGCGAGATGATCGAGGCGGAAAATGTGCTGGACTATACAAAAACCCTGAGAGAGGAGCTTCCGGGCGTGTCGGTGGAGTATCTCCACGGGAAGATGAAGGGAAAAGAAAAGAATCGGATTATGGAGCGGTTTGCCTGCGGGGACATACAGGTTTTAGTGTCCACCACGGTGATTGAGGTGGGAGTTAACGTGCCAAACGCAACGGTGATGATGATTGAAAATGCAGAGCGGTTCGGCCTGGCCCAGCTGCACCAGCTTCGGGGCCGGGTGGGAAGAGGAGAGCACCAGTCCTACTGCATCATGGTCAATTGCGGAGATCAGGAGGGATGCGGGGAGCGGCTGGATATTTTAAACCGGTCCAACGACGGCTTTTACATAGCCTCTGAGGATTTAAAGCTTCGGGGACCGGGGGATATCTTCGGCCTTAGGCAAAGCGGGGATATGGAATTTAAGCTGGCGGATATTTTTACGGACGCCAATATTTTAAAGACCGTGTCCGAGGAAGTAAACCGGCTTTTGGAGGAGGACAGGGAGCTTTTAAAGGAGGAACATCACGATTTAAAGAGGCACCTTTCACGGTTTTTGGAGAGCAGCTACGAGAAATTAAACCTGTAAAAATCCTCTTAAATGGATTTGCTAGAAAATGACATTTTACGCAGAACCTTCTAGTGTATTATTTTTCAGCGGGCATATAATAGGAGTGTAGCAATTAACCATCAAACAAAAAACAAGGAGGCGTTTCATATGTCTAGCAAATCTACAAACACTACTAATGTACCAGAGGCAAGAGAGGCAATGGACAAATTCAAAATGGAAGTTGCAGGGGAGATCGGAGTACCGTTAACCAACGGCTACAACGGCAACCTGACAAGTGCCCAGAACGGTTCCGTGGGCGGGTATATGGTTAAGAAGATGATCGAGGCCCAGGAGAGACAGATGGCTGGGAAGTAAAAACAAATAAGAATCAAAGGGAAACTCCGGGCAGTGAAAGACTGGCCGGAGTTTCTTTGTAACCCTTCAGCTGAGTCGAAGTTGTTGTGGGCCCGGGAGAATCTGTGTGGTGTCCGGGTTCAGATATGCCGGGCATTCCGATGAGCCCAAAGCAGGAAAACACTTGGGGTGCGGCCCTCCTGTTTTCCAGGTCTCATCTCCATAGCATATATTCACCCGGACACCACACAGATTCTCCCGGGCAAAAACAGGATTCGCCGGTCTAAATTCAGCTGGCTGGACGGTATTCCTGACTGGTTAGAAAA
>JAAWLV010000132.1 GCA_022798105.1 Hungatella sp. | reverse complement strand
AGGGCTCATCGGAATGTTTGGCATATCTGAACCCGGACGGGACATCCCTCCTTCTCTGACTGGCTCACGACAATTCCCGCCCCAACTTTACTCACTCAATGAAACAGCAATTCCATTATTTACCCATTTTGCGCAAAAAATCGTTCTTAACGCTTTACTTAATGACATTGGATGCACGTAATGGCAGCGAACCAGGCCGCCCATCGCCGGAGGCGATTTGGAATGGCGGACTGTGTTACTGTCTGCTGGGCACCAGTGAACACGCAGCCTTACGTTTATGACATGAGCTGCCCGAACCACCTTGCCATTTTTTCCAACTCATGCTAATATACATAAAAGTAACAAATGAAACGAGAAAGGTGTCTGTCTATGATTTCTCTCCTGATACAAGGCAAGCGGATTTTCGACAAATATAAAAAAGACGAGGTGACGGTCTATGCCGCCCAGGCCTCGTTTTTTATCGTCATTTCCTTTTTTCCGTTTATTATGCTTCTTCTGACTCTGATCCAGTTCATTCCGGCTCTCAACAAATCCGATGTTCTGGAACTTTTAGTATCCATCATGCCGGATATGCTGGACTCCCTGGTCATCGGCATCGTAGACGAACTCTACACCAAGTCCCCGGCCACCGTGGTGTCCTTAAGCGCCATTGTGGCTATCTGGTCCGCCTCCCGGGGGATGCTGGGCATTGAGCGGGGACTAAACCGGGTCTACGAAAGCCCTCAGCCAAGAGGCTATATTGTCCGGCGGCTCATCTGCTCCGGGTACACGGTGCTCTTCGTGGCTGCCTGTATCGCAAGCCTGCTGCTTTTGGTGCTGGGCGGAAGCATCCAGCGGCTCATTATCCGCATATTTCCCGTGGTGTCCGCTTTTACCAGGTATGTCATCAGCTTTCGGTCCTTTTTGGCCCTGGCTGTGCTGGTAATTGTATTTACAGGACTGTACACCCTGGTTCCCGTCCGCAGCCACAGTATGAAAAGCCAGCTTCCCGGAGCCCTGTTTTCCACATTGGGATGGATCGTGTTCTCCGGCCTGTTTTCCATCTATTTCAACAACTTCAGCAACTACTCCTACATGTACGGGAGCCTGACCGCCGTGGTGGTTCTGATGCTGTGGCTCTACATCTGCATCTGCATCCTTCTCATCGGTGCGGAGCTGAACTACCACCTGGAGCGCTTCTCAGGCACTGCTCATCCGTGATCCCCAGCTTCCGCCCGGAAAGGGAAATGGGCCGGTACTGTTATGGAGCCATAAGAATGCCTGCCACATCCTCCAGCGAATCCACGATCCGGAAGGCCTTTGCGGCATATTCCGCCTCCGGGTATTTCATGTCCGGAACGCACACCACCGGGATCCCTGCCGCATAAGCCGCACTTATGCCTGCCTCCGAATCCTCCAGCACAAGAGCCTCCTCAGGCTTTACCATCGCTTTGCCGCAGGCCTTTATAAACACCTCCGGGTCAGGTTTTCCCTTTTTCACCTCATCGCCGCATACGGAACCGTCAAAATATTCTGTAAGTTCTGCCTGTTTCAGGATCCGATCAACCCGCTCCCGGCCGCTTGAGGTTGCCACCACCGTCCTGTATCCATGATCCTTTAAATAGCTCAAAAGCTCCCTCAGTCCCTTTTTCACAGGAACCCCCTCCTGCACGAACCGGTCGTCCATATACTTATGTACCCTCTTCAGCACATCCTCCACGGGAAACGTCTCCCCGTATTTCTTTCGCAAAACCTGAAACACCTCCGGCAAAGTATGGCCCAGAAGCTGCTTATAAAATTCCTCCTCCATAACAAACCCCAGGTTTCTGCACTCAATCACATACCCCTCATAGGTGACCCGCTCACTGTCAATCATCAGGCCGTCCATATCAAAAATCACTGCTTTTATCACGGCGTTTCCTCCCCTTTCCTTCCGATGTACTCTCGGAATCTCTTTTTATAATTAATAACACATTATGAGGAAAATGTCAGCTGTTTTTTCCGAATCTGGTTTGGAGCGAAGCCAATAAGTGTTACTGTTCAGTGCGCCCAGTAAACAGTAACCAATAAGTTACTGTTCGCCCCAACATTCTGAAATACAGACAGGTGCAGTCCAAAGGCTGCACCTGCAATTTTTCTGTAAAACTCTGTAAAATGTCCCTGAAAACGAACCGAATCTTACTGCTTATATATCACCGTCTGCAGCATCCGATACAGTTTATCCACCTCTACCGGCTTTGACAGATGCCCGTTCATCCCGCATTCAACGGATTTTTTCAGGTCGTCGTCAAAAGCGTTGGCTGACATGGCCACAATGGGTATGGTGCGGCAGTCCTCCCTTTCCATGGCCCGAATGGCTCTGGCAGCGTCCAGCCCGTTCATCACCGGCATCATAATATCCATCAGCACCACATCATAGGTTCCCGGGGCCGTGGATCGAATCCGCTCCACAGCCTGGGCCCCGTCATACACACAGTCCACGATGAAATTCCGGTCCTCCAAAAGGCTCTGGGCAATCTCCGCGTTTAGCTCATTGTCCTCCACCACCAGAACACGGCATCCGTCGAAAGAAACCGCTTCCTTCCTCTCATCTTCCTCCACCATATCCCCGTGAGCCAGGGCAATGGAAAAGCTGAAGGTGCTTCCCTCCCCCAGTTCACTGTCCAGACGTATCTCACTACCCATCATTTTAACCAGCCGGCTGCTGATGGAAAGCCCCAGACCTGTTCCCTGCTGTTTCGACGAGTTGGAGGAAGACTGCTCAAAGGATCGGAAGACCCTTTCCTGGTCCTCTTTTGCGATGCCGGTTCCCGTATCCCGCACCGCAAAGAAAATCACAGACTCGTTCCCTGTGTTCTTTTCCTCCCTTATGGTCAGCGTTATCCTGCCCTTTTCCGGCGTGAATTTTACCGCGTTGCCCAAAAGGTTGATGAGGATCTGGCTGATCCGCATCCGATCCGCTGCAAACCAGCTGTCTGTCAGCCGGACATCCTGCACAAAATTTATATGTTTGGCTTCCGCCTGAGGCCTTATAAGCTCCTTTATGGTCCCAACCATCTCATGCATATTAAAATTAACCGCTTCCAGCTTCATCTTTCCGCTTTCAATTTTGGACATATCCAGGATGTCGTTAATCAGTCCCAAAAGGTAATTGGAGGAGGACTGGATCTTCTGCAGACAGTCCATAATCCGCTCCTGGCCCTGCCCGTTTTGCAGCGCAATGGCAGTCATTCCGATAATACCGTTCATAGGCGTTCGGATCTCATGGCTCATTCGGGACAGGAATTCGGATTTTGCCTTGCTGGCAATATCATACTGCTGCTGGTTTATCTGGCTCTGGATCGCCCGGCCAAGCTCTGCCAGGTTCTGATACTCCTCAGGATTCTCAAGAAGCCCCGATTCAATGCCCAGAATACAGATATTGCCCATATAGCTGCCGCTGTCATACATAGGCAGTACGACTCCCGACTGCCCCGGCGAGACGCTTAAAAAGCACTGAAGCTCCTGGCTCCTGCTGTCCTCCGGCGAAAAGTACCTTACCTCCTTCTGCCCCAGCCAGCGGTAAAAGGTGTCTCTTACCTCCTCCGTATACTTTCTGGCGCTCTCAGGGATAGCGCCCCCGTCCCTGTGCCACTGATAATTCAGATAACTGGAATTAAAATCTCCCCGCAATATGGAAACCAGCACATCCTCCGCCTGGTAAAACCGTCCGATTTTGCGGATCATCATCAGCATCTGGGCGGGAAAATCGGCGCCGCGGCCGAACAGGTTCAAAGCCACTGACACCAGGCTCACATCTCCGCCGTAGTCCAGGGAATGGATGGCTCTCCCCAGAAGAGGCGGCAGGACCGTCCTGTTTTTTTCCGGCATATCTTCAAAAAAGACATACGGTTTTTCAGAGTCGGCCGCATCCATGCTGGCCAGCTTCGCCATACGCATCAAAGTCTCTGCCGTCTCCTGCGTATATCCGCATACCAGCCCTGCATACACATTGACACTGAACCTTTCCTCAGGGAAACTCTCCCCAATTCCTGCCAGAAGCCCTTTTACAAATTCAGTAGCCTGATCTCTCGTATGATTCTCCAGCCAGACCACAAACTCATCCCCGTCAAGGCGCAGCGCCACAGCCTGCCCCCCGCCTTTACGGTCAGTTTCCCGGCAGCTGTTCTGGATTACATTTCCCAGTTCCTCAAGAATCATATCCCCGAACACAATCCCGTTTTTCTCATTAATTTCCCTTAACCGGTTAAGCAGGAGGTTTATCATAACGCCTTCTCTCCTGATACTTCGGCACTCCTCCACCTGCTTCAGGCCGGCTGCAAACATATAAAGCCCTGTAACGCCGTCCGTGGTGTTTTTCCGGAACTGCGCTTCCTCCCGCTCCTTCTGCTCCTGGATATCCCTTATGCTTCCCACCAGCTTCCGGCGTCTGCCGTCTGTGTCATATACGGCCTTCGCCGACAGGGCCACCCACTTAAAGCGGGCATCCTCCGGCCATCTTAGCCGGAATTCGGCGAACAGCTTATCCTCCTTGCTTCTCATCTTCCCAACAGTTGCCTCCCGATCCGGACCATAGATGTAACTTGGGTTGATAAATCCGCTCTCAAACTCTTCACAGGGCCACTTTCCGCTCATGGTCTCATGATTTACAATATCCAGCACATGGTTCTCCAAATCATAGGAGAAGAAAATGTCCTTGGACGACTCCAATGCCACCCGGTAGCGCTCCTTCTCCTCCAGAAGAATATTTTCTGCCTCCTTCTGCCTGTCCGACAAATCTTTAACCACGCCGTACAGGGCATCCACCTCCAGAATGTTGGCGGGAGTAAACTCTTCCAGGCCGGCCCTGCCTCTGCTGATACATTTCATCAGATGCTGGACCGGTTTCGTCAGGTGCCTCACCAGGAAATAGATGCCGATTACCCCGAAGGCCAGGCCAATGAGGACGGCGGCCAGAATCCAGACATAAAGCCGGCGGCTCATCCCGAAAAGGTTCTCCTGGCTGTCCAGTCCCAAAAGCACCCACTCTGTATCGCTGTAGGGAACATTGTTTCCGTACAGCCTTACAGGGCAGGCCACGGCAAAGATCTCCTGTTTATCCAGCCTTACATTCTCCACCAGCCAAAGGCTGTCGTAGTTGGTTTCTTTTAGACGGAATTCCTTTCCTGAAGAACACACCAGGTTATAGAGGAGCCCTTTTCCCGCCAGGGGCTGATAGCTGCCGCCGCCCTGGCCAAGGGCCAGCATATACCCTGACTGCTGGGACTCGTTGAGTTCGGCCACAGGGAAATAATCCCCAAGGCTTCTGGTGGATATCTCCACCCCCAGCACGCCGTACACCTTCCCCTCATATCTGAGCGGGATGGAGTATGTAATCATCTCATAGGAGTCCGTGTTTTCCTTCTCCAGAAAAAAGGGTGCAGACCAATATCCCAGGTTGTAGATATCCGCCTCCTCATGCTCCTGGCCGGCGCGCCACGGCTCATAAAAATAGTTTTCAGATCGGTTCTTCCCCTGGCCTTCCATAGAAAAATGAGTAGTCCAGGCTGTATCCAAAGGTATATTCCACTCCCTGGACAGCTGCTTGCTCCCCCGTTCCAGCAAAAGGTCCGTGTAGTTGACAGGGTTTGTATCCGGATCGGAATCCCTGATAAAAAATCCGTCAAACTCCCCGGGCTCCGTGATATCCTGGCCTGTCAGGATCACAAAAATGCCCGTGGTGGTGTTATTCTGCAATACGGCAAGGCATTGGGGGAGCATCTGCTTTAGAAGCTGATCCTTTCTCTCATGGGATTCAAGCAGCTGCTTTGTGTTTATACCCTCTTCCTCCAAAAGCTGCTCCAGGATCCCGTTCATAAACGATTCCTGCTCATAAATGGATCCCCACCGCTGGTTCATTTCATTTTCCAGGATCACCTTTCTGTTTTCCACCAGCCGTATCATCATGCCGGAGGAGTACTCCTCCAGCATGGCCGTGGTTTTCCTGATCACCAGGGTACCTATGGTAATCATGCTCTGTATCAGCATAATGGTGATCAAAGGGATCAGGAAAATCCTGAATATAGTCGGTTTTTTTCTTTTCTGGTTTTTACCCATCATATCATCCCTACTTGCCTGCCGCCTGATTTAGCGCGTCGCAGAAAGAATCGTACCACATGTCAAAGGCTTCATCCGTCACATAAGCGTTCGCCGCTTCCTCCAAAGTTTTTCCCTCTTTTAAAGCCGCCGCCACCTGGGCCCGATCTTTGGCCGCCTTATCCGCAAGATTGTACTCCAAAACCTTTCTGGCTGCCGAACCGTTGGCAAAACTTTTGTTGGTATATAAAGTCAGGTTATCCATCTCCTCGAATATGGTGGTCAGGCAGTCATACGTTTTGGGCGCCACGTTCAGCTGGCTGTCTGCGATGACCTGGTCAAGCCTGTCTTTGGTGTTCGCCTCCTTGAGCACCGGGAGATAACCGGAAACACAGCCAAACTGCAGGTTGTTGTCAGCCTCCGTAAACCATTTCAGAAATTCCACCGCAGCAAACTCGTGCTTTTCGTCGGACTTGCTGACCACCATTCCTGCTCCCTGCTGCACGGCATAGGGGCGGCCTCCCTCAAACATGGGAGCCATGGTCACAATATATTCGATATCATAGCTTCTGTCGTCCAACTCCACCTGGTTGGGAAAATACATGGCCGAGGAGGTAGAACCCGTGTAAGCCAATAAATCCCCTGTCTTCACGTCATCGGACCGGAAAGAACCGTAGGCCCCAAAGTACCCCTTAACCATAGGCACGTAATAATTGTCCCAGAGGCGGCGCAGTTCTTCCCTGGGCACATTCAGGGTCAGCTGACCGTTCTCCACATGAAAAATCTCTGCCCCGAGCTGCTGCATGCCGATAATAAAGTAGTTGGCCACCGCATCCCTGCCGTAAAACGCCTTTCCGTCCCCCGGGATATCAGGCGTCTGGTTATCGGTCCACTCATAATAGGCCTGGGCGACGGACACCACTCCTTCTATGGTCTTCAAATCATCCAGGGAAACCCCCGTCTCTGCCGCAAAAGGCTCCCAGTCCGTCTTGTTAATCATCATGATCTCCGTGGACTTTGCCGTGGGGAAAATCCGGAGGCTGCCGTCGCCTCCTATGCGTCCCTCCTCTATGTAGGAGTCCACATACTGTTCCAGCTCCTCCTTGTCAAGATAATCGGACAGGTTGGCCAGAGCTCCTGCCTGCTCCACCTCATAGGCAGTGTCCGCGTAGGATGAGAAAATATCCGGCATTGCCTCCGCCCCCACTTTCCCTTCTATGGAGTCTCTCACCGCCGTCTCCAAATCAGACACCGATCCCTGGCTGTAGCCCTGTACAAAAATCCCTTTCTCCCTGCCCACAGTGTCGTTAAACTCCTCCACCAAAGCGTCAAAAGCCACCTGCTGGGAACCGTTATAGTAATGCCACACGGTCAGAGATACCGGATTCCCCGGATCCAGGGGGCTCTTTTTCCCGCATCCCGCTGCCGTTAATGCAGCCGCAAATATCCCTGACAGACACAAATACCCTTTTATCCTTCCTGTCTTTTTCATAGTTCTGCCCTTCCCTTCTTGTATTGATCCTTTTACCGTCCCGCATTGCAATTGGTCTTTAGCCGTCAGGCGGCAGACCCGGATACGCGCCGGCATACTTCCCTTATTCTAACATACCCCACCTGTATTTTCAACCGAACCGGCAAAAATCATGGGGCTGTTGCAACAGCCCCATGATTTTT
>JAAWLV010000131.1 GCA_022798105.1 Hungatella sp. | reverse complement strand
TCTGGCATATCTGAACACGAACGGCACACAGCCTGCCTTCACTCCCTGGCCCCACGATCAAATCCGCCCCAACTTTACTCACTCAATTAAACAGCAATAAGGTGAAAATTGAAGTCTTTCCACATCAACAATCAACTGGCACAACGAGTTAACTTAGAGGAATCCTGCTCCCGCCCGTAAGGAACCATCTCCTGTCAGGGTGAATTTTGCCATGGAGCAAAGGCCCGCTTCCCCGGGCTTTGCGGAATACTTCCGCTAAAAAATAAAAAATGCCCTGAGAATTGATTTCTCAAAGCACTCTTCATAATCATATTCCTGTCCCCGCAGGCCCCAGTTCCCGGCCCTACAGTTCAATCTTGTAATCCGCAGATCCCTCGCCGTTCACCGCATAGTAAGCAACGCCCTCTTCCGGCTTTACATAGATGTCGATGCTCTTTATCTCACTGTCGGGATTGGCCTCTATGTATGCTTTCTTGGCTGCCTCCAGCACATCCTTTGCCGCCACATTCTTGCCGTTAAACTGGATGGTCACCGTTGCCTCAGGTTCACTCTTCTTGGCTGCCGTCTTTTTAGCCGCCGGCTTCTTTGGCGCCTCGGGAGCTGTCTCCGCTTTTACATCCTGGTCTTTCTTAGCTGCCGTCTTCTTGGCCGCCGTCTTCTTCTCCGGCATAACCTGTACCTCTGCTGTCTCCTCCACAGGCGCTGCTTTCTTTTTTGCTGCTACTGCCATCTTTTAATCCTCCTGAACAAATTAAACTAATTACTTTGATTTTCAATATATGTTTACCTGTCATCATCCTGTCTGTCATCATCCTGTCTGTCTTCATTTTGTCAATTGCAATGGTTGAAGTATAGACCAGTTTTAGCGATTTGTCAACCTAACCTGTTAAAATACGCTGTTTTGCACGGATTTTCCATGAAAAATCCCCTGATACAGGCCATTTTCACGAAACTTTTTCCCAATTGTATTGAGAACCAGCCGCTTATTGCCGCTCCAGGCCGGCTCAATCAAAAGATTTTTAGGACCGTCCCCGCTGATGCGGTGGATCACCACATTTGGGGGAAGCCGCGCAACAGACTGGACCACCAGATCCGTATACTCTTCCAAAGAGAGCACCTTAAAGGGCGCTTTCTCATACATGGCAGCCAGCTGCGTTCCTTTCAGTATATGAAGCAGCTGCAGTTTTATGCCATCTGCCCCGATCTCCCCCACATAATCCACCGTCTCAAGCATCATCGCCCTGCTCTCGCCCGGAAGTCCCAGAATCACATGGACAACCACCGTAAGCCCTGCTTCTTTCAGCCTTCTGTACCCATCCTCAAACACCGGCAGCCTGTACCCCCTGCCTATCTCCCCGGCCGTCTTCTCATGGATAGTCTGAAGCCCCAGCTCCACCCACACCGGCTTTCGTCCGTTCAGCCGCCTTAAAAGCTCCACCGTCTCCCCGGGCAGGCAGTCCGGCCTGGTGCCTATGGAAAGCCCTGCCACCAGAGGATGAGCCAGCGCCTTTGAAAACAGCTCCTCCAGGTATGACACAGGTCCGTAGGTATTGGTATAGGACTGAAAGTAGGCGATAAACGGGCCGTCCCCGGAGATTTTTTTCTCAACCATTTTCCTGGCTTTTTCGATCTGCTGCCACACATCCCCCGGGCTTCCCGCCGAAACCGCAAAATCCCCGGAACCGCCCTGGCTGCAGAATATGCACCCCTCTGTCCCCAAAGTGCCGTCCCGGTTAGGGCAGGTCATCCCTCCGTCCAGGGCAAGCTTATAGACCTTCCTGCCGAACTGTCTCTTCAGCTCGTAATCCAGGCTGTGATAAGGCTTTTCACCCCAGCGCATGGAGAGCCTTCCTCCCCTTTCTTTTGCCGTTTTTAGCCGCAGCTTCCTCCTCTGCCTCTTCTCTCACGGCATCGGCGCCGGGCATCTTTTTCTGCAGCTGCTGCATCACGTGGAAGTAAGCGGGAATCAAAAACAGATCCGCCGCAATCCATGCCGCAGGGTTGGACAGGCAGGCCCCCGCAAAGCCGAAGACGGGAACCAGGCAAAAACCCACAAAGGATCGGGCCGCCATCTCACTGACACCTGCCACAATGGCCAGCTTCGAATAGCCCAAACCCTGGATCATAAACCGTATAATATTGACCAGGGCCAGGGGGAAGTACATAGCTGAGTTGGTCAGGAGAAACCGTCTCCCATTGGCAAGGATCTCCGTCTCTCCCCTGTCCACGAACAAAAGGGCGATGGTGTCGCTGAACAAATACAACACCGTAAACGCCAGGACCGAATAAGCCGCTCCCAGTAAAATGCAGTCCTTCATACCCCGGCCGATCCGGTCAAGCCTTCTTGCCCCCAGATTCTGTCCGCCGTAGGTAGCCATGGTAGCCCCCATAGCGTCAAAGGGACAGCAGAAAAACATGCTGACTTTGCTGCCCGCCGTCACGGACGCCACCGCCACAGAACCCAGGGTGTTGACCGCCGTCTGTATCACCACGCTTCCGATGGCTGTGATGGAATACTGAAGCCCCATGGGGATCCCCATACCGCAGAGGATTTTCATGGAATTTAGATCCGGCTTCCACTCATCCCCCTCCATCTTTAAGATGGTAAATTTCTTCTTCATATACAGCAGGCACAGAACCCCCGATACCCCCTGGGAGATCACCGTGGCCCAGGCTGCCCCTGCCACCCCCATCTTAAGAACCACGATGGTAAACAAGTCCAGCGCCACATTCATCACCGACGAGATCAGCAGAAAATAAAGAGGCGTGGTGCTGTCCCCCATAGAGCGGATAATTCCCGACAGCATGTTATAGAGGTAGGTAACCGGTATGCCCAAAAAAATCACAAAAATGTACGCGTAAGCCCCGTCAATAATATCCTCCGGCGTCCTCATAAGCCTCAGGATATCCCGGCACAGAACACATACCGCCGCCGTCATGACCACTGCAAATCCAACCGCCAGATACCCGCTGTTGGCCACATATCTGCGAAGGGCCCTCTCATTCTTCTCTCCGAACTTCTGGGCCACAGGAATGGAAAAACCGCTGCAGATCCCCATGCAGAACCCGATGATCATAAAGTTGATGGATCCCGTGGATCCCACAGATGCCAGCGCCCGGACGCCCAGGTACTTTCCCACGATAATGGTGTCCATCATACTGTAAAACTGCTGGAACAAAAGCCCGAACAGCATGGGGATCAGAAATCCGAGAATCAGCTTCATCGGCGATCCCTTTGTCATATCTTTCATTGCCTTTCCAGACATCTCTTATATCCTCCCTTATACCGCCTGCCCCTTATGCCGCTCCCCTTTTCCCGGGGCAGCCTTATCCTCCGTCAAGTTCACCGCAGGTTTGAAAGCGCCGGCCATTGTGATTACAAGTTCCTAAGTTTACCACAATCCCGCATTTTTGCAAGTAGAAACTCATATGCTTTTACAAAACAATTTTGGGAGTTTTTCATGAAAACTCTGTCCTTTTACATAAAAAAAACTGTAGAGCTGGTATTTTTGGCGGCCCTGTGCTTCTGCCTGGGCGACAGCGCCGCCAGGATAGGGGAACAGTATCCATTTGTGACTGTAAGCGCATCCTCCGACGGAAACTGG
Source organism: Hungatella sp. (assembly GCA_022798105.1). GTDB lineage: Bacteria > Bacillota > Clostridia > Lachnospirales > Lachnospiraceae > UBA3402. Next base: position 4,161 of record JAAWLV010000131.1, on the reverse strand, counting down.
GGCTTAAGCTTTCAGCAGGAGGGCAGACCGCCGGTGGCAAACGCCTCGGCAGAATACCTAAAACAGTTTAATGCCCACTATGTAGATGAGACCCAGGAAAAAGTTATCTACCTGACCTTTGACGCAGGGTATGAAAACGGCAATACGGCCCCTATCCTGGATGCTCTGAAAAAACACAACGCTCCGGCCACCTTTTTCCTTGTGGGCAATTATCTGGAAACCAGCCCGCAGCTGGTAAAGCGCATGGTTTCGGAAGGCCATACCGTCGGCAACCACACCTGCCACCACCCGGACATGTCCAAAATCTCCACCGCCCAGTCATTTGCCGATGAGCTGAAAGGCCTGGAGGATCTGTACCTGGAAGTCACAGGGGAGCCTATGAAAAAGTATTACCGCCCTCCCCAGGGCAAGTACAGCCAGTCCAACCTCCGCATGGCAAACGATATGGGGTACCACACCTTTTTCTGGAGCCTGGCCTATGTGGACTGGTACGAAGACAAACAGCCCTCCAAAGAGGAGGCTTTCAAAAAGCTCCTGGGCCGCATCCACCCAGGAGCCGTGGTCCTTCTCCACAGCACCTCCAAAACCAACGGCGAAATCCTCGATGAGCTTCTGACCAAATGGGAGGAAATGGGATACCACTTTGCCCCTCTTGACAACCTTGTGGCCCCTTAAATCCTGAAATCTTTCCCAAATCAGGCTTGACCTAAACCTGACTTCATCCTATATACTAGACACATATAAGAACTCGCCCAAATGATTTGGGAAATCCGAGAGAACAGGAGACGATGAATATGGCAAAATCCAAAGTTTATTTCACAAAGGCACTTACCAGCGAAGCGGTTATCACACTGTATGAAGCCCTGGGCATAACCCTCCCCGGCAAGGTGGCGGTAAAACTTCACTCCGGAGAAGTGGGCAATCAGAATTTTATCCGCCCTCCCTTTTTAAAACCGATGATTGACCTTGTCAAAGGAACCATTGTGGAGTGCAACACCGCCTATGAGGGAAAGCGGGACACCACAAAGGCCCACTGGGAGACCATGAAGTTCCACGGCTGGACAGATATTGCCCCTGTGGACATTATGGATGAGGAGGGAGAACTGGAGCTTTCCGTCAGCGGCGGAAAGAAGATCCACAAAAATTATGTGGGAAGCCATCTGTCCAACTATGACTCCATGCTGGTGCTGTCCCACTTTAAGGGACACCCTATGGGCGGATTCGGCGGCGCTTTAAAGAATATTTCCATCGGCATCGCCTCCTCCCACGGAAAGGCTTACATCCACGGCGTGGGAGTTCCGGAGGAGATCTGGAGTTCCGACCATGACTCCTTCTTAGAATCCATGGCCGACGCCGCCAAATCCGTCGCCCAATATTTTGACGGCAGAATCGCCTACATCAATATCATGCGCAATATGTCCGTGGACTGCGACTGCTGTGCCGTGGCCGAGGATCCGAAGATAGGCGATATCGGGATGCTGGCATCTTTAGACCCTGTTGCCCTGGATCAGGCCTGCCTGGATTTGGTGTACGCCTCCGAAGATCCCGGCAAGAGCCACCTTATCGAGAGAATCGAGTCCCGAAACGGCGTCCACACCGTGGAGGCCGCGGCCGAACTGGGAATCGGCTCCAGGGATTATGAGCTGATCACTCTGTAACATATAAAAAAGGTTTCGCTTTCTGTTGGCAAGCGAAACCTTTTTTATTTCTGAGAGACAAAAACACCGCAGGCACATGCCCGGTTTTATCCCTTCCCCTCCAAAAACACCTCCAGATTGCCCAGCTGCCTGACGGCATCCCCTCTGCCCGCATCATAGACTCTCTGGAGCTCCTCCGGATCGCGGCAGGTGCGCCCCATGCCCAGATCCTCGGACGGACAGATGACAAAGGCCTTTCCCTCCTGCTCCAGGCGGCGGATCCGTTTTTTCGTGTTATTGTACGACTTATGGCGGTTTTTCATAGCCTGGGCAAACCGGGGATACTTCCGGTAATAAATCCCGGCAAGCCCCGCATGCTCCGGCTCTTTCACATAATTCCTCTGGCGGGTCAGCACCACCACATTCCTTTCATATCCCATTTTCATAAACGCATCCACGGGAATACTGTCCGTGCAGCCGCCGTCCAGCAGCTTTTTCCCCTGAAATTCCACCGTCCTGGACACATAGGGCAGGGAAGCCGAGGCCCGCAGCAGATCGATCTGCTTTCTCATATCCGTTATCTGCAGATATTCCGCCTTCCCTGTGTCCAGGTTGCTGCAGGTCACATAATACTTCACATCCGACTTTTCAAAGGCTCCGTAATCGTAAGGATCCAATGTCTCCGGCAGTATATGGTAGCAGAACTGTTCATCCACTATGTCCCCTGTCTTTATCATATTGTGAAAGCTCATAAACCGTTTGTCCCTGCAGTACTTTTTATAATACCGAATGCTGCGCCCCGCCTGCCCCGACACGAAGGAGCAGCCGTGGATAGCCCCCGCCGACACCCCGATAACCCCGTCAAAGGAAATGTCATGCTCCATAAACACATCCAGAACCCCTGCGGTGTAGATGCCCCGCATGCCGCCGCCCTCCAGGACTAAGCCCATCCTTTTACCGTCAAACTGCCTTTCTCTCATAAGATCCCTCCCGAAACGATTTTATGTAACCGTCATTGTAGAATGTGTACACCAGCTGGGCCGTCATAACACACCAGATTACCGGCTCACAGAAGATCACGGCCATATACTGGAACCTGGGAATAAACGCGATCACAAAAAGGATCTTCCCGAAAAACTCTATCACGCTGGACACCAGAGGCAGAAGCTTCTGTCCCAGTCCCTGAAGCGCACATCTGGTGGCAATGAGAACCCCCAGCACCACATAAAAGGGCGACACAATCAGAAGATAGTTTGCCCCGTTCTCCAAAACTGCCGCCTCCAAGGACCCGGAAACCCATTTGACCAGAGCCGGAGCCCAAAAGACCATCAGCACGGCCACCACAAGGGTTACCGCCCCGTCGTAGATGCTTACATACCGCAGCCCGCGGCGGATCCGGTCTCCTCTGTCGGCTCCCCTGTTCTGTGACACAAAGGTGCTAAATGCCATCCCCATGGTTATAACCGGCATGCTGGTGAACAAATAGAGTTTTCTGGCTGCCGTGTGGGCCGCGATCACCAGGTATCCAAGGCCGTTGATGCCGTACTGGAGAATCACGGAGCCTGCGGACACGATACTGCCCATAAATCCCATGGAAAAGCCCTGGCCCAAAAGCTCCCTGTAAAGCTTTTTATCCGGCTGAAAATGCCTGCGCTCCGGTACCAGTATCCGGGTTTTCTTTAAGATATACGCCCCGCAGAGGATTACGGAAATTCCCTGGGAGATAACCGTAGCCGCCGCCGCACCCCTGACCCCCATGTTTAACCTGGTAATAAACAGGATATCCAGCACAATATTAATGCAGGAAGAAAGGATCAGAAACACCAAAGGCATAAAGCTGTTGCCGATAGAGCGCAGAAACCCGGCGCACAGGTTGTAGGCAAACATCACAAGCACAAACAGAGTCACCGTGGATATATAGCCGTAGGCCTCATCAAGGATCTCCGGAGGCGTGTTTAACACCTTCAGAAGCGGATAAAGGCAGAACCATCCCACAAGGGTGATGGCCAAAGACGATAGAAGGCCGATCACCAGAGAGCTGGCCACCGACTTTTTCAGTTCTTCCATATCGCCGGATCCGTAGTTCCTGGCCGTCACAATCGCAAGCCCGTTGCCGATTCCCAGGGCAAAACCCACCAAAAGCTCATAGACCGGGGTACAGACCCCGATGGCTGCCAGAGACCCATCCCCAAGGTAATTGCCCACAATCATGGTGTCAACCGTGTTGTAAAGCTGCTGAAATATATTGGAGCCCAGAAGAGGCAGCGCAAACAATACCAGGGACTTAAAAATAGGCCCCTGGATCATGTCGACATTCTTTGTAATTCCGATTTCCTGTTTCATTAGACATCACCATTCTTTCTGTCAAATTTCCTTCCTATTATCTTACCCGGAAGTTTGCGGGATGTCTATCTTTTTTTCTAAAATCCAGCGTTGAGGAATAAATTTCATGTAAGAACATATGTTTCTCCTCCTTTTTCGTTTGTGGAAAACCATACCTCTCATTTCTATGCTTATCCACATC
>JAAWLV010000130.1 GCA_022798105.1 Hungatella sp. | reverse complement strand
TGTTCTTATAATTCTTATACAATACAAGAATCTTACCTCGAAATATAACCACACCGCCACAGCTCGTTGCCTCTATCATTGCAATCCCTCCTGCCCGGGGGCCGCGAAACCAAAAAGCCCCATGGTGTGCTGTATACACTGACGTTAGTATACCGCATTTTCCCGGGATATGCAAGCCACGATTCACCTTCATCTGCTTAAATAAATATCAAACAATCGTCTTGCAATGGGGGCCGCTGCCTGACCGCCGGATCCTCCCTCCTCCACAATCACCGTCACCGCTATTCTGGGATTGTCTGCGGGGGCGTATCCCGTAAACCAGGCGTGGGTCTCCTTTCCCGTCTCAAACTGAGCGGAACCTGTCTTTCCCGCGGCAGTGTAGGCCTGGGTCCGCAGGGCGGAGCCTGTCCCTTCTGCCACCGCCGTCTCCATCATGTGTCCCAGAATCTCGGCCTCCTCCCTGCTCATCAGGCTGCCGTAAACCTCCGGCGGGAAAGTTTTCACCGTCTCCCCCGCCTCATTTTCCACCCGATCCATAAAAAGAGGCGCCATCAAAACCCCGCCGTTGGCCACGGCTGCCGTCATCATGGCACCGTGCATGGGCGTCATCTGGGTCAGTCCCTGGCCGATGGACGTCTGCAAGACCTCCCAGATGCCCGCATCCTCCCCCATCAAAAACCGGCTTTGGGAGTAGGGAAGTGCAACCGGCTGTTCCCGGTTAAACAAAAGCCCCTCTGCCGTATCCGCCATCCCCTTTTTGTCAAGCTCCAGCCCCAGGCTGGCAAAGGCCCCGTTGCAGGAATTGGCAAAGGCCTGAGCCAGGGTCTGGCTTCCATGGGCCGTGCCGTGGTAACAGCGGATGGAATAATCCTCGCACTGAAAGCTCCCGGTACACTCAAACCGGTATTCCCCGTAATCAAGAGGATGCTCTCTTATATACGCAAGGAGGGTTACGATTTTAAAGACAGAGCCCGGAGGATAAAGCCCCTGGACGGCACGGTTCACCAGCCTGGCCTGCCCGTCCTCCGCAGCGATCGCCTCCCAGTCCTCCTCCACCGTGTTGGCGTCAAAATCCGGTTTTGACACCATGGCAAGAACCCGCCCTGTGGCCGGCTCCAGGGCCACCACCGCACCCTTTTTATCCCCCAGAGCTTCCCCTGCCGCCTGCTGAAGCTCTGTATCAAAGGTGGTTACTATCTGATCCCCCGGAAGTTTCTTTCCTGCCAGCCGGCTTTGAAGCTGTTGGACAGGGTTTAAATGGCAGGTGAGAAGGTAATAATTTCCCAAAGCTTCCAGCCCCGTATTCCCTCTTGTGGAATAACCCACCCCATGAGAAAACAGGGAACCATACGGATAAAGGCGCCTTTCGCTCCCGTCCTCCCCCGTCTCTGTCACAGCCAGGACCGTCTTGTCGCTGCTTAGGATTTTCCCCCTCTCCACGCTCCGGGCAAACCCGTCCAGCCTGGCGTTGTAAGGATTATTGATCACTTCCTCCCTGGGGACAATCAGGAAATACCCCATATATCCTATAAGCCACAGAAACAAAACCACCGTGCCCCAGGCGATCCCCAAAATACACCTGTCAGCGTTCTGCCTCCCTTCCTTATGTTCCCTTCGCCCCTTCTTTCTCCTTCTAAAAATCGGCTTCATATCCCTCTTCCTCTTCTTCGCCGCGCTTCAGAATATACAGCCCCTGAATAACGGAAAACAGAATAAACGTACTGAAAACGGAACTGCCTCCATAGCTGACAAGGGGAAGGGTCACCCCCGTGGAGGGTATGAATTTGATCACACCCCCCGCCGTCAAAAACACCTGGACAATGTATCCGCATCCCAGACCCACAGCGATGAGTTTGTAAAACATGGCCCGCATCCGGCAGGCTGTCATCATAAACTGGATAAAGCATCCCAGGCACACAAGAAGCAGGCAGACGGCAGACACCGCCCCCATTTCCTCCGAAACTGCCGCAAGGACAAAGTCCTTCTCCACCACGGGGATCTTCTTTGGCATTCCGCCAAAAAGCCCCAGGCCAAACCAGCCTCCCGTGCCGATGGCAAACAGGGACTGGGTGATCTGGTATCCCCGGTTGTCAATATCCGCCCAGGGGTTTTTCCATGCCATGACCCGAACCTGCACATGGCTAAACAGCTTCCAGGCCGCAGCCGCGGCCGCGCACCCCCCTAATCCTCCCAGAACCAGAAACTCCCACCGGCAGGTGGCCACAAACACCATAAACACATAGGTGACAAAGAAGATAAGAGCGCTTCCCAGATCTTTGGAAAATACCAGGATCAGCACATGGAGGGCCGATACCGCGCTGGTTATGAATATCTGCCTTTTTGACGTGGATTTGTAAAACATGGCGGCCACAAAGAACACAAATGATATTTTGACAAACTCCGAGGGCTGCATGGATAACTGCCCCATCCTCAGGGACAGCTGGGCCCCGTAGCTCGCATCCCCGGCCCCGTACACCGCCCCCAAAAGCCCCACCCCCAAAAGCCCGTAAAGCCATGGGATCCTGCTTAGCTGCCACACCCGGCTGGTGATAAAAGGGATAAGCCACGTGGCAGCCGCGGCGCACACCGTAATGCCGAACTGCCTTAAGGCCTTGTCAAAGGAAAGCCTGGCCAGTATCACAAATCCCACGGACATCATCAGGCACATATTGTTAAACAGAAGCCCTGAGCGCAGAGGATAACATTTGCCGTAAAGGGCCCCGAAGCACCACAAAAACACGGCCTGGGCCGCCCACAGCAAAAGCAGTCTTTCCTCCTGTGTTTTTAAGAACATCACGGCAAACGACAGGCTGTGGAGCAGAAACGTGATCCTGCTTTGTTTTGCCAGGATCCGGTCCTGCCGGTCCTTTCCTGCGCCGAAATACCGAAAGTTCCAATACGTGTACGCTGCCATTAAAAATACGGTCACATATTTTGACGCGTCAGCAATAAGGTTCTCCAAGATATCACCTACTCAACACCTCGTTTAAAATGTCCCCTTGTAAAATCACCGGCAGGCTTTCGGCCCTCCCTGTCTCCAAGGGCCTCTGCCCAGGCTCTCACAATCTCCCCTGTCTCTCCTGGCTCTTCCGCCGTAAACTGAAGCCTGACAGCCTCCGGCGCCAGCTCCCCAATCCGCTTTGTCTGGTCAATAAGAGACAGCGGGGCGGGATTGTAAATAATGTTATAGCAGTATGTGCAGTGGTTCTCTGTGTAAAGCCCTTTTCCCGTCCGGTCCTTCAGTATAAGCCTTACAGGCTTTTTCGCACATCCGTACATGGTTTTCTGCACACACTGGGCCGACACCATGGCAGGGAGATAGCCGTATCCTATAAGCTCCTTCCCCCTGCCCCCGAGCTCCATAAGCTCCCCGGCGTTCAGCTCCAGGGGAAATGCAGTCCGCTCACATCCAAGTTCCAGAATAAGCCGGCGGGCAGCCGAATTAAAGGAATACAGGTTATGGTCTCCATAAAAAGGGATTTTTACTCCCTTCTCCTTAAGATACTGTATCTCCTCCAGGGAACGGATCAGGACCCCGTCAAAGCCTGCCTCCGCAAGGGCGGCTAAATTCCTGTCAAAATACGCCTCCGCCTGCTTTCTGAAAATCACCGGCATAGCCAGGACGCAGCTTTTTCCTCGGTCATGGCACCGTCCTGCCACATCCTTCCATGTCTCCGGCCTGACTTGGTCCGCCTCTATTAAAATTTCGGAAACCTCGGGGACTGCCAGAACCTGGTAAAGCGCCTCCTCTTTTGAAAGCAGCACATGGAGCCTGGGAGGTTTTTTCCCGCTGCCACGGTCTCCTTCCCCGGCCCTGTCCCAGGCCTCTTCCCGCTCATTTATCCCCCGGCTTTCCGGTTTTGACGCCCCGTCAGCCGGCAGACATTCTCTTCTGTATCCGTTTATGACGGCTTCCTTTAACTGTTCCAGCCCTTCCCGCCGCAGCTCATTTATCTTCTGCACCGGCAGGAACACCTGCCCCTCAAGGCAAATGTCAAGCTTCTGAAATTCAAATGGCGTGCCACCGGTCTTTTTCATCTGTCTGGCAAGCTGCTCTTTGGCAGCCGGCTGGTTTCTGGCAGCCAGGGCCGCAGGCCCTGTAACCGTAACCCCGCCGATCCGCCCTCTGCCTTTCCAGTCCCCGGCCATGTTAAGGGTAAGGGATACGTCCTCCCCCTCTCTCACCGTCAGGGTGCCATCCACCGGTTCTTTCTTTTCCGCGTTCACATAAAGCCTGTCCAGCTCATCAAACAGCTTCTGGTTTCCCTGGCGGAACGCCGGTTTTTCTTTTCTGGCGATCATCTGGGGACCGTTGTGCCGGCCGTAATAGCCGTCTGTAAACCCGCCCCTGTCAAAGAGATCCAACAGCTCCTGCCTGTCCTCTTTTGCCACCCGGTATCCTTCTCTCCCCTTTTCCAGGAATCGATCCACGTACCTGCGGTACATGCGGACCACCCCTGCGGTGTACCTGGGGCTTTTCATCCGTCCTTCTATCTTTAAAGAATCGATCCCCGCCTCAATCAAATCCGGGATTAAATCCAACGTGCACAGATCCTTCATACTGAGAATGTACCTGTCGTCCTTTGAATCCCCAGGCTTTCCCCTCCCTTGCTTTTGTCCGGCTTTCCCTTCTGCCAGAACATCATAGGGAAGCCTGCAGGGCTGGGCGCATCTTCCCCGATTCCCGCTTCTTCCGCCGATAAAACTGCTTAAAAGGCACTGTCCCGAATAACAATAGCACAGCGCCCCATGTACAAAACACTCCATCTCTATAGGTACTTCCTGCCGGATCCGGCGGATCTCCTCCAGAGACAATTCCCTGGCAGCCACCACTCTCTTAACTCCAAGGCCGGCCAGCAGCCTGGCCCCGTACACTCCCGTTACGGTCATCTGGGTGCTGGCATGGACAGGAAGGTCGGGGAAATACCTCCGGATAACGGAAAGAGCCCCTAAGTCCTGGACAATCACCCCGTCCAGCCCCTCCTCATAAAAGGGCTGCAAAAACCGGAAAAGCTCCCCTATCTCCTTCTCTTTCATCAGGGTATTTACCGTCATATAGAGAGATACCCCGTGGATATGGGCGTAGTCAATGGCCCTGCACATGTCATCCCGGTCAAGATTGTCTGCATAGGCTCTGGCCCCAAACCGGCTTCCTCCGATATAAACTCCGTCGGCGCCGGCTCCTATGGCCGCTTTCATGCTCTCGAAGGAACCGGCCGGCGCCAGCACCTCCCCTATTCCCTGTCCCATAAGCCCTCCTTATCCGCCGTCATGCCGCTCTACCTGCGGCCTGCCGGATTCATCCCGCCAAGCCCTGCCGCCTGAACCGCCTTAAGCTTTAAAAGCTCCTCGTGAGCCCTGTCCAGATCCTTTTTCACCCTGTCAAGCTCATCCTTCTTCTCTTCCAGGTCTTTCATCACATTTTCCAGCCGCAGCTGGGTCGTCACCAGCTCATGCTTCAGCCCGTAGCTCTCCCGCTCCATATCGTCCCGCTGCCGCTCGCTGACCGCCGCCCGGTTGATTGCCTTAAAATAATCGTCCGCAATATTTAAGGAAATCATGACTGCCTGGTACTCTTCGCTCTGCCTGGTAAATCCCGCCTGCCGTTTCAGCTGGGCCGTCTTCTCATTGATATAGCTGGCCACCCGCTGGAGATAGTGCTCGTCCTCCGTGCCGCCCAGCGTATAAATCTTCCCATCGATCAAAACTTCCGCATAATTCTTTGCATCCGCAAATCTGTCGCTGTTGTTTTTCATCCCCATATGCTCCTTGTCATTCATCGGCCTTCACAAGCCCCAGATGGCGATAGGCATGTTCCGTGGCCGTCCGTCCTCTGGACGTGCGGTTAAGCAGCCCGTTCATCAGAAGGTAAGGCTCATACACATCCTCCAGCGTCCCGGCATCCTCGCCCAAAGCCGCTGCCAGAGTGTCCAGCCCCACAGGGCCTCCGGAAAATTTCTGGATAATGGTCAGGAGAATCGCCCTGTCATTGTTGTCAAGCCCCAGACGGTCCACATCCAGGATATCCAGGGCAAAATCAGCCACCTCTTTGGTGATTACCCCGTCATACTTTACCTGGGCAAAATCCCTTACCCGCTTCAAAAGCCGGTTGGCAAGCCTGGGAGTCCCTCTGGATCGCCTGGCAAGCTCCAGGGCCCCTGCCTCCTCAATCTCCACTTCCAGCACCTTAGCGGAGCGGATGATAATGGTCTTTAACTCCTGAGTGGTATAAAACTCCATCTTGGCTACCACCCCGAACCGATCCCTTAAGGGAGCCGTCAAAAGCCCTGCCCTGGTGGTGGCTCCCACCAGAGTAAACCTTGGAAGCTCCAGGCGGATGGATCTTGCGGAGGATTCCTTCCCCAGCATAATATCAATGGCGAAATCCTCCATGGCCGGATAGAGCACCTCCTCCACCTGCCGGTTCAGCCGGTGGATCTCATCCACAAACAGCACGTCCCCCTCCTGAAGGTTATTTAAAATAGCCGCCATCTCCCCGGGCTTTTCGATAGCCGGGCCGGAAGTCACCTTCATGTTCACTCCCATCTCGTGGGCGATGATACCCGACAGCGTGGTTTTCCCCAGCCCCGGCGGACCGTAAAACAGCACATGATCCAGGCTGTCCCCCCTGGATTTGGCCGCGTCAATATAGACTTTTAAGGTAGACTTAAGCTTCTCCTGGCCGATATAATCCTCCAAAGCCTGCGGCCGAAGATGGGATTCCACCTTGCTGTCTTCTTCTGTCAAATCCGTATTAATAATCCTGCGCTCCATATTCCCCTGCCTGATGCCCGGAACATTGCCCGGCATATTCTCCATTCCTGTTTATTATCAAAAGGCCAGATGTCTCAGAGAAGCTTTGAGAACCTGATCGCCGGTCATGTCTTCGCCAATCTCCACCTGGCGCACTGCCTTTGCAGCCTCCATTTGGGAATACCCAAGGGCCACCAGGGCATCCACCGCTTCTCTGCCTGCATCCCCAAGGCCTGACCTGCCCGTACTTTTTGGGGCGTCCTTCCCTGCAAAAGGCTCCGGCATCAGCTCCTCCACGGAAATCTTGTCCTTCAAATCCAGTATCACCCTCTGGGCCGTCTTGGTCCCTATCCCCGGCGCCCTGGAGATAGCCTTCGTATCTCCGGAAACGATGGCCAGCCTCAGATCCTCCGGCCCCATGGCCGACAAAAGCCCCAAAGCCCCTTTGGGACCGATGCCGTTTACACCCAAAAGCTGCTTAAACATCTTTAAATCCTGCCTGCTCAGAAACCCGAACAGATTCATGGCATCCTCCCGGATCTGCAGATATGTATAAATCCGAACCTCTTCCCCGATGCCCGGAAGCCTTTCCAGCAAAGATGAAGGAACCCGGATGTTATACCCCACACTCCCGGCCTCCACCACAATGGTATCCTCATCTGTCTCCACCAGCGGCCCTCTGATATAAGATATCACGGTATGTACCTCTTCCTGTCTGATTTATGAATGCTGCCCCTTCATTCATGCCCCTTGCGGGGCGGGCGTACTTCGTACGTTAAAGTATAGCATACCCCATATTCCTTTGCAAGGTGAACACAAGAACATTGTTGGGGCGATGGTGTGTGGTGTAACCGTTCAGATACCTGCTAACCGGGATAAACCAGAACTTTAAATTTGTCATATTGCTGTATTGTTGAGTGAGTGAAGTTGGGGCGGATTTGGTCGTGGGGCCAGGGAGTGAAGGCAGGCTGTGTGCCGTTCGTGTTCAGATATGCCAAACATTCCGATGAGCCCTTAAAGCGG
>JAAWLV010000129.1 GCA_022798105.1 Hungatella sp. | reverse complement strand
TTTCGTGTGGATTTTTGTTTAGGCACTTAAATTATACCGCAAAGAGACTGAGTTTGTATTTTTATTTTTTTTAAATTAAAAAAGTTGTAAACTGGTGTTCTGATATTATCAGTGTAGAATTTTTGCGTGTATGCGGTCTTTACACTGAGGACAACTATGAGTTTGAACTGTATGAATGCGGGACAGAGACTGCCCTGGAACGGGTAAGGAACCGGGATTCGGACGTGGGAATTGTCATGTACAGCCAGTTTCAGGAGAAAAAGCTGCGTTCGATGCTCCAGCCCAACGATCTGACAGTCCGGGAGCTTTTTACGGGAGATCTTCGGATATGGGTGGGAGCGGACTCTCTCCTGGCCAGACGGGACAGTATCCTGGCATCTGACTTAGAGGGCCTGTTTCATGTAGAAAAAATCACTGGCTGGAGGGAATGTTCTCGCTGGATTATGAGATGGAGTATATGGGGATGCCCCGAAGCGGACGCCGTCTCTTAGTCAGCGGAAATAAGACTTACCACGAGGCCCTTTCCCAGCTGCCTTCCTATTCAGCAGGCCCCTCTTGGAGCTGTAAATGGAGTGTGGGCGATGACTTGAAAAACATCCCTTTCCAGGGCCCCGGTGTTACATTGATATGCGGGGCAATTTCCCGGAAAAACGAGTTAATGAAAGAAGAATATGAGAACTTTATCCGTCATCTGCTGGAAGCGTACGGGGGCTGAACCTTGTTTCAAAGACAGCGGACAATACAATCTGCTGTTTTGATAAAAAATATACAAAAAGGAGAATTTTGCCATGATAAAGAAGCATCTTTCCTTGTTGCTGGCCGGTACTGTGTTGACAGGAGTGCTGTCTGCCTGCGGCCAGAAAGCGGCTGCGCCTGCCCCTGAATCAACCGCTGCTTCTGTCTCAAGTACTGAATCAACCGCTGTTTCGACTACAAGCCCCGAATCAACCGCCGCGCCTGCCCCCGAATCTACGGCTGCTCCTGCTGCGGCCTCCGATGGCTCCGGATCCGATGACTCCGGTTCCGGTGACGCTCTTTCGGGGGCTACCAGTCCGGGCGTTTTGGAGCCTGGCGCCGACGCGGATATGGTGACATCGGCCTCGGTGGTGCCTGAAACGATAATGGAAGACTATACTCCCAAGGGATTTACTGACGGGAATGCCAAAAAGGCTCTTTTCGTGGTGGCGGATCCCCGCTATGCAACCGTAACACGGGTACTGGCCAACACAGCCATGAGCCACTTTGAAGATAAGGGTGTTGAAGTGGAGGTGCGTGATCTCTATGCCATGGGTTTTGACCCGGTACTCTCAGCAGAAGATTTCTACTACGCCAAGGACGGTATCGGCGAACCTAGCGACGCTGTCAAAACCGAACAGGAATATGTGACAAAGGCAGATTACCTGATTTTTGTCTATCCCAACTGGCACGATACCCCAACGGCCATGGCTAAGGGATATATGGAAAAGGTTTTTGCCAAGAAATTCGCTTATCAGGATCTGCCCGGCGGCGGCCTGGAGGGGCTGCTGTCCGGAAAAGGAATGTATACGATTATGAACTGCGGCTACCTGGGCGGCGGACGCGGCTGGATTGGTGACGGTGTGGGTATTGAGGATGAAAAGTGGGATCGTTATATGGAGGCCTTCAAGGTTTTTGATGATGACACTGCCGCCTTCTGGGGAGTGGAAAATCTGGGACGTTTTGTAAACGACCGCACCCCGTCCAACGGTTCAAAAGAGTACGTCCAGGAACTGGAGGAACTGAAGGAATCCCTGGAGGAGCATCTGGATCAGGTATTCTTTTCATAAACTGAACGGCTATATGTGCAAATGTAAATAACTGAGAACAGAAAGGGGCTGACGGACAGCACTGATTTTAGCCCCTGATTTCTGAGAAAGAGAGAATCCCTTGGAATACAGGCTTTTCTTAAAGTTCTGCACCCCTATGGGATTCTCTCATTTTTTCGAATAACGTCTGCGATTTTTTGGGTATAAAGGGAAGAGCAGGATATCCATATGCCGGTGCTGTACACGGCAGACATTGAGAGGGCAAAGACGGTTATGCCCATCATCGTTCTCGGCGGCAGATTTACGATAGCGGGAGGAGATTCTGCGGCATATGAAACTGCAGGTAGAGTACCGGGGAGAGTATCCGGGCATCAGGGAGATGCGCAAGCGTGTGGCCTGGTACACGGCTGGCCCCGCCCATTCGGCTGCGCTGAGAAACGAGATCAATCAGGCCGAAAGTTACGGGAGGCTGCGGGAGCTGATTGAGGAGAGGGGCAGGTGATGAAAATGATCATGGGTGGTATGTTTTCAGGGATGTAAGAACAAAATTTCGGATGGTATCCCAGACCGGTTCCGGAATGGGGGCCTCTGGTCCCATTCCCAGAGCCAGCCGCACAAAAGACGGGTGTTCCGCAAGAGCGATGAGAGCGCTGGTAGTCAGTCGGCTGGCAATGGCAGCCGCGTCCGGCTGCGATGTCTGCCAGTAATCGAGAAGCAGGAGGCTGAGCATCTGTTCTCCCTCCTGGCAAGCCACTTTTGTGAGGGGTCTCTGATTGTTCACCGGGTTAAGCTGCTCATGGAGAAGAAGATATAGTGTGTGGCTGCTTGTGGGATCTTTGATAATATTAATATACATATCAATATATTTTTCAATAAAATCCCAAGCAGTATTCGGCTTCATCGGTCCTTTTTGGCGGGTCACAGCGATGTCGTTCTGCAGAGGCAAATCTGTAATTATCGTACAGGCTTGCTCCTGTTTTTTACGAGTACTCATTTTACCTCAACATCCTCTTTGACTGCGGCTGTTTTTGACAACGACATCCAAATAAGGAAATGATCACACAATCCTCACAAAATGAACACATTTTCCTGATAAAGTGAAGTCCAGATAAATTGCCCCATAACTGACAGACAGAAAACGGTTTGGCAGGAGGAGCATAAAAACGGGAGGTAAGTTCTATGGATCGATACAGAATGACGGCGTGTGTGACGGCAGCTGCCCTTTTTGCGGCAGGAATCCCGTTTACGGCGGAAGCGTCGGCTGATTATGAGCTGCGAAAGAGGGTGATCCGATTAAGCGGGATCATGAGTACAACCAATGACATGGAGGCGGTGACCAGAGGGGAGTATGCCCGGATGCTGGTCAATGCCAGCACTTACAGGTCCGTGGCCCTTCAAACCAGCTCTACGGCAGTGTTTTCCGATGTTCCGGCAGACAGCGGATATGCGTGGGCAGTGAAGACGGCGTCAGAAAATGGGTGGATGAGCGGGTATCTGGGCGGGGTGTTTAAACCGGACCAGCAGATCACTCTGCAAGAGGCCGTCAGGGGGATCCTGGCGCTGCTGGGCTATACGGATGAAGATTTTTCCGGCGACCAGATTGGCGGCAGATGGACAAAGTACAATTATCTGGATCTGGGAGAGGATATCTTCAGGGAGCCGCCGGAGGTTCTCACCAGGAAAGACTGCATCAATCTGTTCTATAACCTGCTGTGTGCGGAAAATACGGCCGGTAAGGATTACTGTACGGTCCTGGGATATGAGCTTTCGGATGACAGAGAGGTGAATCCGCTGACAATTTCCGACAATGAGCTGAAAGGCCCCAAGGTGGTGCTGCACAATGATTGGCTGGATGATTACATACCTTTTGATGTAAACGAGGCTACGTTTTATCTGAACGGTGATATGGCGTCTTTGGAGGCGGTAAAGCAGGCCGAGGCTTGCGGGTTTGTTGTGCTGTATTATAATGTAATGAGCAAGACGGTCTGGGCCTACAGCAATGAGAGGACGGCTGGGGGCAACAGCAGCATGACGGCTGTCAGCGGAGAGATCGCCGGGATCTTTTACAGTTCCAGCAGCGTTATGACTCCCACTACCATTACGCTGGCGGGGGACGACAGGGAATTTAAGCTGAAAGATTCGCAGGTGCAGTTTGGCTTCTCTATTTACGGCAATATGAAGGTAGGGGAGCAGGTGATTTTGGTGTGCGAAGTGACAGGCGGCAGCGACGGCGGCGATATGTCCTATACGGTAATTGATTATATAGAGTATTGAGAGGACTGACAACCATGGCAGACATGAAAAAGTTTTCCGCTCCCCTAAAGCGGGGGGAGAGCCGCAAAAGAAAACAAAGAAGGCTTACGGGAAGGCAGAAGGCGTTTTTGGGTGTGGGGATTGTGGCGGCAGTTTTGGCTGCGGTGGGAAGCGGGCGGTTTAAGAGCCGGGCTGCTGGCAACGGTGAGGCGGGCGCTGTCCGGACGGCTGTGGCCCAGCGCATGAGCATCACTTCATCCCTGTCGTCAGCGGGAACCTTGTCCCCGAAGGATACGTATACCATTACATCCTTAGTGTCGGGAGATGTGGTGTCGGCGGAATTTGAGGAGGGGGATCAGGTGGAGGAAGGGCAGATCCTGTATGTCATAGATGCTGCCTCCGTAGAAACAGAGCTGGAGTCGGCCAGAAATTCCGTGGAGCGGGCGCAGACAACCTATGACCTGGCGGCGGAAGCGTACGATCAGGCGGTAAGCGATTACAGCGGCAATACCTATAAATCTACGGAGACAGGATATATTAAGACCCTCTATGTGAAAGCAGGGGATAAGGTAAGCGCAGGCACGAAACTGGCGGATATTTACAATGACCAGGTCATGAGGCTGAAGGTTCCTTTTTTGAGTACGGACGCGGCGGGGATCGGCGTGGGCAACGGGGCGGTGATCACCATGTCCGACACGGGGGAGCAGATCGGCGGCACCGTAACGGCCGTCAGCGCCATGGAAGGGACCATGGCGGGAGGCCGTCTGGTGCGGTATGTGACCATCGAGGTGGGCAATCCCGGCGGGCTGACACAGGAGTCTTCGGCCACGGTGCAGGTGGGAGAGTATCTGTGCGCCCAGGAGGCATCCTTTGAGCCGGCTCTGGATACGGTTATGAGCGCGGATATTTCCGCGTCTGTGGAGATCGCGTCCCTGGCGGTCAATGAGGGGGATTATGTTGCCAGAGGGAGCGCTGTTTTCCGCATGACGGACAAAACGGCCGAAAGCCTCATAAGGAGTTATAAAAACACCATGGACCAGGCGTTAGAGGCGTTGGAATCGTCTAAGAGCAAGCTGGATAATACCCAGGATTCCTATGAAAATTATACTATCACGGCGCCTATTTCCGGCACGGTGATCACGAAAAATACCAAGGCGGGGGATAAGATCAGCGCCAGCGGAAATGCTGCCGCGACCCTGGCGATGATCTACGATCTGTCTCTGCTGACTTTTGAGATGTCTGTGGATGAGCTGGATGTGCAGAGCGTTAAGGTGGGCCAGACTGTGGAGGTCACGGCGGATGCCTGCGAAGGCCGGACATTTTCCGGCACGGTGACCAATGTAAGTCTTGCCGGTTCCTACTCCAACGGCGTTACCAATTATCCGGTGACCGTGACGCTGGAGGCGTCCGATGAGCTGCTTCCGGGGATGAATGTGGACGGCAATATCATCATCAGCCAGGCAGAGGATGTGCTGACAATTCCTGTGGACTGCCTTATGAGGGAAACCGGGTCTATGTAAAGGACGATTCGGTGACAGAGGCTTCGGGAGCGGTTCCGGCCGGATTTCGGTCCGTGGAGGTGGAAACCGGGCTTATGAACGACGATTATGTGGAGATCATAAGCGGTCTTTCGGAGGGGGATGAGGTTTACGTTTCCCAGTCCAGCAAAGACAGCGGCATGCAGATGATGCCCGGCATGCAGGGCGGCCCGGGCGGTATGCAGGGCGGTCCCGGCCAGGGCGGCGGGGGAATGCCCGGCGGCTCAAACAGAGGCGGCAATGGAGGTGGTCCTGGTGGCGGCAAAGGTCGGTGAGAAAAACGGCAGCCAAAAGCCGTTGATCCAGCTGAAAGAGATCTACAAGATTTATGAGATGGGTTCCCAGCAGGTGCGGGCCAGCGACGGCGTCAGCCTGACGATCTGTCAGGGGGAGTTTGTGGCCATCGTGGGAAAGTCGGGCAGCGGCAAATCCACGCTGATGAATATTATCGGAGCCCTTGATGTGCCGACGAAAGGGGAGTACCTTTTAGGCGGCGAGGATACCAGCCGGATGAGTGATGATGAGCTGGCGGATATCCGCAATGAGATGATCGGATTTATTTTTCAGCAGTACAATCTGCTGCCCAAGTTAAATCTCCTGGAAAATGTGGAACTGCCCCTTTTGTACGCGGGAATGCCGGCTGAAAAGAGGAGGGAGCGGGCCATGGAGTCGTTAAAGCGGGTGGGGCTGGAGGACAAATGGAAAAATCTCCCCAAACAGCTGTCCGGCGGCCAGCAGCAGAGAGTGTCCATTGCAAGGGCTCTGGCGGGAAACCCGTCTTTGATCCTGGCGGATGAGCCTACGGGCGCTCTGGATTCCAGGACCAGCAGGGAGGTGCTGGATTTTTTGAAGGAGCTAAATGAAGAGGGCAATACTATTGTGATTATTACCCATGACAGCTCCATTGCCCTGGAGGCTAAGCGGGTGGTGCGGGTCCACGACGGGAAGATCAATTTTGACGGAGATGTAAATGAATATGCTGCAATCCTTTAAACTGGCGTTAAAAAGCATACGGAGCAATAAAATGAGATCGTTCCTCACTATGCTGGGGATCATCATCGGCGTGGCGTCGGTGATCGTCCTGGTGAGCCTGGTGAACGCGTACATGTCCTACATGACAGACAGCTTTGCCAGTATGGGGACAAACCAGATCAATGTGAGCGTGACCAACCTTTCTTCCCGTTCTGTGTCCGCGGACCAGATGTATGGGTTTTATGAGGAGCAGGAGGAGCTGTTTGACCATATGAGCCCCATGGTCAATGTGGCCACGGTGGTAAAGCACGGCAGCGACTCCATGTCCGCCACCAGCGTGGCCGGAGTCAGCGAGGAGTATCTGGATATTAAGGGCTTTGAGCTGGCCCAGGGGAGGAATATCCAGTACTCGGATATCGTTTCCAGACAGAAGGTGTGCGTGATCGGGTATTATGTGGCTTCGGAACTTTACGGCAGCCCGGAAAAGGCCATTGACGAGACGGTGAAGATCGGGGGATATGGCTTCCGGGTTGTGGGGGTGGCGCAGAGACAGGATGAGGAGTCCCAGAAGGACGGGGGAACGGATGATTTTGTGTGGATCCCGTACAGCTGCGGGGTGAAGATGGCCCGGAATGCCAATATCGGCAGCTATGTTTTTACGATCCGTCAGCTGGATAGGGTTTCGGAGGCCAAGAAACAGATCTCAGATTTTCTCCAGGAGATTTTTAAGAGTGAGGATTTGTACCAGGTGACGGCCATGAGCGAGATGCTGGATTCTTTAAATTCCATGATCGCCATGGTGTCGGCAGGGCTTGGGGGGATCGCCGGCATCTCCCTTCTGGTGGCAGGCGTGGGAGTTATGAATATTATGCTTGTTTCCGTGACGGAGCGCACCAGGGAGATCGGCATCCGAAAGGCGCTGGGAGCCAGAAAGGGCGTGATCCTGCAGCAGTTTGTCATAGAAGCGGCAGTCCAGAGCGCTCTGGGAGGGATCGCGCTGGGAAGCGCTGCCACGGCAGCGGCGGGGGCGGCGGCAGGGCTGGATGCCGTGCCTACGCCGTCGGCAGTGGTGATCTCGTTTTCCGTGTCGGTATTTATCGGGTTGTTTTTTGGGTATATGCCGGCCAGAAGGGCGGCGGGATTAAGCCCTATTGATGCTTTAAGGAGTGAGTAGGGAAGTAATTCTCCACAGGTGTTTAGAATATCAATCTTTGAGGGATAAAAATACAGGCTGTTTTCAAATGGTGAGACAGATAGAGGAAGCCTATGAGAGGG
>JAAWLV010000128.1 GCA_022798105.1 Hungatella sp. | reverse complement strand
CCCGGACGGGACATCCCTCCTTCTCTGACTGGCTCACAACAATCCCCGCCCCAACTTCACTCACTCAACAATACAGCAATATGGCGAATTTAAAGTTCCGGGGCAGGGGGTATCTGAACTGTTGCCTCTGGCGTGTTACTGTTCATAGATCCTGTAAACATAACTCCATATATCCATCTTAAATCGTCTGCCGCGATGATATGGCCCTATAACAATACTGTCCCATGGCTAATCAGCAGAGTGGTTAGCTATGGTGGGAGCAGCATCTACCTAACTGCCAGAACTGCCTTGGCAGCTGCAACCGCTGCAGCCGCTGCAGCCGCCACAGCCACAGCCGCTTTTTCCCGCCCTGTGATCCTTTACTTTTTTCCATATTACTCCTGCCATGGCAATTCCGATTAGTGTCACGATTATCATATCTGTCATGTAGTGCTCCTTTCCGATATTGGGGCTCTGTGATATGCAATTCTGTGAAAGCACCGCTTCTGTCTCACAGATACCACCCCTTTTACAGTCTTTTTCTCATTATACTTTCCTTTAGCCTCTGTGTCAATAATTTGATAATGATTTTCATTTTCTTATTTTATCAATTACGAACAGGCAAACCTTTCTTTCCGGTACCTCAAAATTAAGAAATGCCCTTAAGGCCATCTCCAGCCTTAAGAGCATTTCTCACACAACCGCAAGCTATCTATTCTATATTTCTTCGCCCTCGTCGTCCAGCTCCAGCACTTCCTCCGCCTCCACGATCTCTTCCTCCTGGGGCGGCATCACGCTGTCGTCTTCCTCCTCAAATACAATCTCGTCGTCCATGGAAACGTCACTGTTCAGCTTTACGGAGCGATACCTCTTCATACCTGTACCGGCCGGAATCAGCTTACCGATAAGCACATTCTCCTTCAATCCGATAAGGTGGTCTATCTTTCCATTGATAGCTGCCTCGGTCAGAACCTTGGTGGTCTCCTGGAAAGATGCCGCAGACAGGAACGAATCTGTAGCCAGAGATGCCTTTGTGATACCTAACATAACCTGCTTGCCCTCTGCCGGCGCTTTTCCCTCATCCAGCAATTTCTCATTCATGTCGTTATAGTCCAGAACATTCATAGAAACGCCCGGAAGCACGTCGCTGTCACCGCTCTCCTCAACCTTAACCTTCTTTAACATCTGACGTACAATAACTTCAATATGCTTATCGTTAATCTCAACGCCCTGAAGCCGGTAAACTCTCTGCACTTCCTGGATCATATAATCCTGAACGGCACGCACACCCTTAATTTTCAGAATATCATGGGGGTTCACGCTGCCTTCTGTCAGCTCGTCGCCTGCCTCCAAAATCTGTCCGTCCTGAACCTTAATGCGGGAACCATAGGGAATCAGGTAGGTCTTGGAATTGCCGTTGACCGTGTCGGTAACCATAATCTCCCTCTTTTTCTTGGTATCCTTTATGGTCACGGTGCCGCCAAACTCGGTGATAATGGCAAGACCCTTTGGTTTACGGGCCTCAAACAACTCCTCCACACGGGGAAGACCCTGTGTGATATCGCCGCCTGCAACGCCGCCGGTATGGAATGTACGCATAGTCAGCTGGGTACCCGGCTCACCGATAGACTGGGCAGCAATGATTCCGACCGCCTCACCTACCTGCACTGCCTGGCCTGTGGCCATGTTGGAGCCATAGCACTTGGCGCAGACACCGATGTGGGATTTACAGCTTAACACGGTACGGATCTTTACGCTCTCCCGTCCCAATTTCTGAAGCACGCCGATAACGGCTTTGGCCCGCCTGGGAGTACACATATGATTGGCTTTCACCACCACCTCTCCGGTGTCCGGATCCGTGATAGTCTCAGCAATATATCTGCCTGTCAGTCTCTCTTCCAGGCTCTCAATCGTCTCCTGGCCGTCCATAAAGGCCTTGATCTCCATATAAGGAATATCCCTGCCCTCACAGCAGTCCACTTCACGGATAATCACATCCTGAGAAACATCTACCAGACGCCTGGTAAGGTAACCGGAGTCAGCCGTACGCAGAGCCGTGTCGGACAAACCTTTTCTCGCACCGTGGGCAGAGATAAAGTACTCCAATACATCCAGCCCCTCACGGAAATTGGACTTAATGGGAAGTTCGATGGTATGTCCGGTAGTATCAGCCATCAGTCCCCGCATGCCTGCCAGCTGCTTAATCTGCTTATCCGAACCACGGGCTCCGGAATCAGCCATCATGAAAATATTGTTGTACTTGTCAAGGCCGGTCAAAAGGTCATGGGTCAGCTGGTCGTCCGTAGTCTTCCAGGTCTCAATAACCTCTTTGTACCGCTCCTCCTCCGTAATCAGACCCCTGCGGAAGTTTTTGGCAATCCTGTCCACCGTAGCCTGGGCGTCAGCAATAAGCTGAGGTTTGCTGGGCGGAACCGTCATATCCGAGATGGATACGGTCATGGCCGCCCTTGTGGAGTATTTGTAACCGATAGATTTAATATCGTCCAGGGTTACCGCTGTCTGGGTTGCGCCGTGGACGTTGATAACCTTTTCCAGAATCTGTTTGCACTGTTTCTTTCCCACATGGAAGTCAACCTCCAAAAGCAGCTCATTGCCCGGAATGCTTCTGTCCACAAAACCCAGATCCTGCGGAATAATCTCATTGAAAATAAACCGGCCGACCGTAGATTCAATAATCCCGCTCTTTTCCGTACCGTCCGCCATCTCCTTCTGCACTCTGACCTTCACTCTGGAGTGAAGCGTCACAGCGCCGTTCTCGTACGCCAGAATCGCCTCATTGGGATTCTTAAAGAACATTCCCTCTCCTTTGGCTCCCGGCCTCTCCTGGGTCAGGTAGTAAATGCCAAGAACCATATCCTGAGACGGAACTGCCACCGGGCCTCCGTCTGAAGGCTTCAGCAGGTTGTTGGGAGATAAAAGCAGGAAACGGCACTCCGCCTGGGCCTCTACGGAAAGGGGAAGATGAACCGCCATCTGATCTCCGTCAAAGTCGGCATTGAACGCAGTACATACCAGAGGATGCAGCTTAATAGCCTTACCTTCCACCAGTATGGGCTCAAAGGCCTGAATCCCCAGCCTGTGAAGTGTTGGAGCACGGTTTAACATAACCGGATGTTCTTTAATAACATCCTCCAGCACATCCCAGACTTCAATCTGAAGACGTTCCACCATCTTCTTGGCGTTTTTAATATTGTGAGCAGTTCCGTTGGCAACCAGTTCCTTCATAACAAAGGGTTTAAACAGCTCAATCGCCATCTCTTTCGGGAGCCCGCACTGATAAATCTTAAGCTCCGGCCCTACCACGATAACGGAACGTCCGGAATAATCCACACGTTTTCCCAACAGATTCTGGCGGAAACGCCCTTGTTTACCCTTCAGCATATCGGACAGAGATTTCAGGGCTCGGTTGCCCGGGCCCGTGACAGGACGGCCTCTCCTTCCGTTGTCTATCAGGGCATCCACAGCCTCCTGAAGCATGCGCTTCTCGTTGCGGACGATAATATCCGGCGCCCCAAGCTCCAGGAGCCTTGCCAGACGGTTGTTCCGGTTTATAATCCTTCTGTACAGGTCATTTAAGTCAGATGTGGCAAAACGGCCGCCGTCCAGCTGCACCATAGGACGGATATCCGGCGGAATCACCGGAATCACCGTCATGATCATCCACTCCGGCCTGTTGCCGGAGTTGCGGAAAGCATCCACTACCTCCAGCCTCTTAATAATTCTGGCCCGTTTCTGACCGGTGGCATCCCTCAGTCCTTTTCTCAATTCCTCAGAATCCTTCTCAAGGTCAATGGCTTCCAGAAGCTCCTTTATAGCCTCGGCTCCCATCCCAACCCGGAATGCACCGTAGCCATATTTATCCAGTTCCTCCCTGTATTCCTTTTCGGACAGAACCTGCTTATACTGAAGAGAAGTAGTCCCCGGATCCAGCACAATATAGGAGGCAAAATACAGCACCTTCTCCAAAACCCTGGGAGAAATATCCAAAATCAAACCCATACGGCTTGGAATTCCCTTAAAATACCAGATATGGGATACCGGAGCCGCTAAAGCGATATGTCCGGTGCGCTCCCTGCGGACGCTGGACTTGGTGACCTCCACACCGCATCGGTCGCAGATGACGCCTTTATATCTGATCTTTTTGTACTTACCGCAATGGCACTCCCAGTCCTTGCTGGGGCCAAAGATCCTCTCACAGTAAAGGCCGTCCTTCTCCGGCTTTAAGGTTCTGTAGTTAATCGTCTCCGGCTTCTTCACTTCGCCGTGAGACCACTCCAAAATCTTCTCCGGAGAGGCCAGACCAATCTTAATCGCATCAAATGTCAACGGTTCGTAAGTTTCGTTCGTCTCTGGCATGATGGATACTCCCTTCTATTATTCTTCATAGGAAGATTCGAAATCTTCGAACATCTCCTCAGCGATGCGGTCTCCCTCATCATCGTCATCTTCCGCCTCTGCTTCAACGTCCACCAGTTCGCCGTCTTTAAATTCCTGCTCCTGATAGCCGTAGCTGCCAAATGACTCTTCCTGCTCATAGCGCCTGTCGCCTTCGATAATGGAACGCAGATCCGTATCTCCGTAATCAATCGTTTCTGTCAGTTCCACCTCTGTATTGTCATCCCGGAGAACTCTCACATCCAATCCCAAAGACTGCAGTTCCTTCAAAAGCACCTTAAAGGACTCCGGAATCCCCGGCTCGGGAATATTCTCGCCCTTAATAATTGCCTCGTAGGTCTTTACACGCCCGGTCACATCATCGGACTTCACCGTCAGAATCTCCTGCAGCGTGTAGGACGCGCCGTAAGCCTCCAGGGCCCAAACCTCCATCTCCCCGAAACGCTGTCCGCCGAACTGAGCCTTGCCGCCCAGAGGCTGCTGGGTAACCAGGGCATATGGGCCTGTGGAACGGGCATGGATCTTGTCGTCTACCAGATGATGAAGCTTCAGATAATGCATGTGGCCGATGGTTACCGGACTGTCAAAATACTCCCCGGTTCTGCCGTCGCGAAGCCTTACCTTGCCGTCGCGGCTTAAGGGCACGCCCTTCCACAGCTCCCTGTGCTCCAAATGTCCGCCCAGGTACTCCATCACCTCCGGCTTTAAGGTATCTCTATATTTCTCCTGGAAATCCTCCCACGAAGAATTTACATAATCATTGGCCACATCCAATGTGTCCATAATATCTATCTCATTGGCCCCGTCAAATACAGGCGTTGCAATATTAAACCCAAGGGCTCTGGCCGCCAGGCTCAGGTGGATCTCCAGCACCTGCCCGATATTCATACGGGACGGCACGCCCAGAGGATTCAGCACAATATCAAGGGGACGGCCGTTAGGCAAAAACGGCATATCTTCCACAGGAAGCACCCTGGACACAACACCCTTGTTTCCGTGACGCCCTGCCATCTTATCGCCCACGGAAATCTTTCTCTTCTGGGCAATATAGATGCGGACCGTCTCATTAACTCCCGGAGACAGCTCATCACCGTTCTCCCTGGTAAACACCTTGGCATCCACAATGATGCCGTAAGCGCCGTGGGGAACCTTAAGGGATGTATCCCTCACTTCCCTGGCCTTCTCGCCGAAGATAGCACGCAGAAGCCGTTCCTCCGCAGTCAGTTCCGTCTCGCCCTTAGGCGTAACCTTCCCCACCAGGATATCCCCGGCACGCACCTCTGCTCCGATACGGATAATCCCTCTCTCATCCAGATCCTTCAGAGCATCCTCGCCTACGCCGGGAACATCCCGGGTAATCTCCTCCGGCCCCAGTTTAGTGTCCCGGGCTTCTGCCTCATACTCCTCAATATGCACGGAAGTATAGACATCATCCTGTACCAGTCTCTCACTTAGCAGAACCGCATCCTCGTAATTATATCCCTCCCAGGTCATAAACCCGATAAGAGGATTCTTACCCAAAGCAATCTCGCCGTTCTGAGTGCTTGGGCCGTCCGCAATTACTTCTCCCACTTCCACATGGTTGCCCTTAAATACAATGGGCTTCTGATTGTAGCAGTTGGACTGATTGCTTCTCTTAAATTTGGTCAGGCGGTACACATCCTTGCCGCCGTCCAAATCTCTCTTCACAATAATCTCATTGGAAGCGGAACGCTCCACCACTCCTGCGTGCTTTGCCACCACGCACACGCCGGAGTCCACTGCCGCCTTGGCTTCCATACCGGTTCCCACCACAGGCGCTTCCGTCGTCAGAAGAGGCACCGCCTGGCGCTGCATGTTGGACCCCATAAGCGCACGGTTGGCATCGTCATTTTCAAGGAAAGGAATCATAGATGTAGCCACGGAAAACACCATCTTCGGCGACACATCCATCAGGTCGATATTCTTTTTCTGGAACTCGGAAGTCTCCTCACGGTAACGGCCGGAAACATTGTTGCGGACAAAATGCCCGTTTTCATCCAGCAGGGTGTTGGCCTGGGCCACCACAAAGTTATCCTCCTCATCGGCAGTCAGATATACCACCTCATCGGTTACCCTTGGGTCAGCCGGATCTGACTTATCCACAATCCGGTAAGGCGCCTCCACAAAGCCGTACTGGTTTACCCTGGCATAGGTTGCCAGAGAGTTGATTAGTCCGATGTTGGGGCCTTCAGGAGTCTCAATAGGGCACATCCGGCCGTAATGGGTATAGTGAACATCGCGGACCTCAAATCCCGCCCGCTCCCTGGACAGACCTCCGGGACCCAAAGCAGACAGACGCCTCTTGTGGGTCAGCTCCGCCAGGGGATTATTCTGATCCATGAACTGGGACAGCTGGGAACTTCCGAAGAACTCCTTCACCGCCGCAGTTACAGGTTTAATATTAATCAAGGACTGGGGAGTAATCCCATCCATATCCTGAGTAGTCATACGTTCCCGCACCACTCTCTCCATACGGGAAAGGCCGATACGGTACTGGTTCTGGAGAAGTTCGCCCACTGCCCGGATACGCCGGTTGCCCAGATGGTCAATATCATCCGCTGTGCCAATCTGTTCCTCCAGATGCATATTATAATTGATAGAGGCAAGAATATCTTCTTTGGTGATATGCTTCGGCACCAGCTCGCTTACACTTCTGCGGATAGCCGCCTTCAGTTCCGCCTCATCGCCGCCATATTCTGCCAGGATATTCTGAAGCAGAGGATAATATACTAACTCTGTAATCTCCACCTCTGCCGGTTTAAAATTCACATAGCAGGACAGATCCACCATCATATTGGAAAGGATCTTCTCGTTGCGCTCGGCTCCCTGAATCCATACAAAGGGAATGCCTGCATTCTGAATATCCTCGGCCAGGTTCTTGTCAACAGCAGTCCCGGCCTCAGCCAGAATCTCGCCTGTAGTCTCATCCACCACATCCTCAGCCAGAGTGTGGCCGGTCAGGCGGTTTTTAAACGCCAGTTTTTTGTTGAATTTATAACGCCCCACTTTGGCAAGATCATACCTTCTGGGGTCAAAAAACATACTGTCGAGCAAACTCTTTGCACTGTCCACGGAAAGCGGCTCACCGGGGCGGATCTTTTTATATAATTCCAGAAGACCGTCCTCATAATTGTCTGATACATCCTTGGTAAAACTGGCCAGAAGCTTGGGCTCCTCACCGAACATATCAATAATCTCGGCGTTGGTTCCGTAACCTAAGGCGCGGATGAGAACGGTAACCGGTACTTTTCTTGTCCTGTCAACACGGACATAGAAGATATCATTGGAGTCCGTCTCGTATTCCAGCCATGCACCTCGGTTGGGGATCACCGTGCAGGTATACAACTCCTTGCCAATCTTATCATGTCCAATGCCGTAATAAATACCTGGGGAACGCACTAACTGGCTGACAATAACACGCTCTGCTCCGTTGATAACAAAGGAGCCCGTATTGGTCATAAGCGGAAGGTCGCCCATAAAGATTTCGTGTTCATTGATCTCATCCTTGTCTTTGTTGCAAAGTCTTACCCTTACTTTCAAAGGTGCCGCGTAGGTAGCGTCGCGCTCTTTGCATTCTTCAATGGTATACTTGATATCATTTTTACATAATGTAAAATCAACGAACTCCAAA
>JAAWLV010000127.1 GCA_022798105.1 Hungatella sp. | reverse complement strand
TTAGAAGACGGCAGGCACCGCTCGACTAAGATGTGGTACTGCCGCCTCTACGGCATCATGATGCTACAACATCTTGATGCCTGGGAAATGCCATCGACTAAGGCATTTCAAGAATCATTATTAGGATTCACCGCCTAATAATGATATCTTAATCGATTCCATATGATTTTTCAAAGCATAGTACCACTATGTCCAACGTTTATGTCCATTTTTCTCCAATTTCTTTTCCTGCACGATATTCAGTTGTCAATTTTCAGTTGGAATCTCATTCATTGAGATTCCGAGAAGTTATTAAACTCTTAAAATCCTGTTCTTCCTTTGAATATTTCCTATCGCCGTTCTGCCTGCCAGCCGTTATCCTCAAAGCCCAATTCCTGCGGCGTATCCCGTATTGGCACGCTCCCCGTTTTTCGGCTCCCGGCGCTGCTTCCCCTCACGGTCATATCACTGTCAGACGGTCATTTACCTGTCAATGTACTGCATGGTACGAAATTACCACGTGCAATCATCATATCGGATTTCCCTTGACAGGCACAATACTTCTGCGATACTATGGGTGTAACAGATATTACTAAATTTTAAAATTACCATAAAACTGTAGGAGAAGATAAACATGGATATGGAATTCGTGCGGCACGAGCCGTGTTATGACCGGATCTTACTTGTCCTGACACTGGACAGACAAAAAAAGAAAGAACGTATCCTGATCGGGAAAGAACTGCAAATCCGCTTCCGCCTGCATGGGAACACCGATGCAGATGTCCTGTGCGATGTGACACGCCCATTAGGAACCCTCCTTGCGGAATTTGAGCATGACCCGGAAGGGGAATGGAACCGTCTTGGCCTTGCACCGTTGCGGGAAGCCCTGCACTCGAACCGCTGGAAACAGCCTGCCCTCGAACACTCCGCCGGGGAATTCCTTGCAAAAAAATATCTCACCGGTGATCCGGTGAGGATGTATGCGGCATTCCGCATCTGGAACGGTTATTTACTTGCAAGGGAGCCAAGGGAAAGGGAAAAAGCCTGTGACCGCTTCATGGATAAAATGAGCCGTTTTACACAGATGTTCCAGGAAAGAAGCCCGCTCCGGTTTGACCCTGATACGGGCAGACCGGAACGCTTCCATATCTCCAGCCGGGTATTTGGTTTCGCACCTGCGGAAGACACAAAGCTTGACCTCTGGTATCCGGACAGCAAACAAGCCACGGAGTGCGTTGCTGCTCATGCATCATTCTATCCGATCGTCACCTATTACCTGAACCGGCTGGGTGACTGGGGGCTACACTTCCGGAAATGTAAAATATGCGGGCGGCTGTTCCTTGCTGAAAGCCTGCGGTATGAACTGTGCAGTAGCAAATGCCGGAAAACACAGGCGCTCCAGAACAAAAGGGAGTTTGACGAGAGAGCCAGGGATAACAACTATGACCTGGTCTACAAAAACGAATGCCAGCACTGGCGCAACATCATCAACAAGGCAAAGAAAAACCCCGCCCTCCCTGCAGACCGGCTGACGGAAATGCAGACAGCCTTTGAAGCATTCCGGAAAGAAGCCCTGCAACGGAAACGGGCAATCAAAACAGAAAAAGCCAGCCCGAAAGACTTCACGGACTGGCTGTACCGGCAGAGCAGCATCCTGACTGACCTGCTGGATAAATCCTGAGCAGACAGCACCTAAAAACGGCGGAATACGTTTTAAGGAACCTGCCTACCAGGAAACCGTATGAATTTTTTATTTAGATGTAAATCATTTCTTCACGGATGATCTCCTCCGCTCGGTTACAGATGCTATTCATACGCTGTATCCATTTGAGTTGGTCATCCGCCTTCAGTTTCTCCGTCACGCCCTCGGCAACTTTCATCTGCTCCATAATCCTGTCCAGCCGTTCCTGCGCCTGTTCATCCAGGTCAGCAAGATACGTCCACAGCTTACCAGTAAGAAGCAGGCTGCTGTAATATCCGGGGCGGTTTTCCTCCGGCAGCGTCAGCATGGGGATATAGTAATCCCCGACAAGAACATAGTCAATGCCGTTCTCATGCGTGTATTTCGGCAATTTCTCCATAAGCGACCTCCTGTATTCAATTTTTCAGAATCCAGCTGATCGTGTCCCTGTCCATGTGAAATTCAAGGCAACTGAACTCTTCACCAACAAGTATGTCATATCCCTCCCCGAGATCTGATAGTTGGTGGAGTAATTCCCTGAACGCCCGCCTGACTTCCCGTAAGTGTTCATGTCGATGGTGGCCTTCCCTAAAAGCTCACTGACAAATTTATGGGTGCCCTGCTCATTGCCGCCAAGATAGAGGAACTCGTCCACATTTCCAACGATACCCTCCCACTGTTTTTCAAACAAAGCCTTTAACTGCGCCAGGTTTTGGAGTATAATGGATACACTTACCTCCCTGGAGCGCATGACCGACAGGATCTCGTCAAAGTCATCCGGCAGACTGACATTGGCGAACTCATCCATTAAAAAGTGGACGTGTACAGGAAGGCGCCCGCCGTATCTGTGGTCGGCAAGATAGAAAAGCTACTGGAACAATTGCGTATACAAGATGCTTACCAGAAAGTTATAGCTGGTATCGTTGTCCGGTATGATCGCAAACAGGGCCATCTTCCGCTCTCCAAGCGCCAGCAGGTTTAACTCATCCGTTGCCGTCAGCGCCGCAAGGCCTGACAGGTTAAACTTCTCCAGTCTCGCCGCCAGAGTAATCTGGATGGATTTCAGTGTCTTCGCACTGCCCGAGTGGTAGTCCTTATAATATTTCACCGCAATATGCTCCGGCTCCCGCATTTCCAGACGTTCAAACAGTTCGTCCAAGGGGGACTGGTATTCCTCATTATCCTCCCTGACCTCCCCCGCCCGCAAAAGCTCCATCACCATGGGGAAGTTCTGCTCGTCCGCGGGGGCTTCATATTTCAGGTAAAAGATCAGCGCCAGCAGGAGCATGCTCGCCGCCGTATTCCAGAAGGGATCCTGGGACTGGCTCCCTTTCGGCGTCGTCGCTTTGAACAGGTTCGTCACCAGCCGCTGTACGTCATTATCATCCTTCAGGTAGACAAAGGGGTTATAGCAGTGGCTTTTCTCCATATTGATCAGGTCCAGCACCCGGATCTCATACCCCTTCGCCTCCAGAAGCTGCCCGGTATCCCGCAGGTTCTCCCCCTTGGGGTCGAGCACCACGAAGGATGTGTTCGCCTGCATCAGGTTCGGCCGCGCAAAAAATCTTGTCTTCCCCGCGCCGCTCCCGCCGATCACCAGCGTCAAAAGATTCCTCCGGTGCCTGCGGCTGTCGTAGCTGATGCGGACATGTTGCGTCAGGATCTTATTTTCCGAGAACTGTTTCGCACTGTACTTTTTATTCACCTCCCGCGGGCTCCCCCCACCTGGCCGAGCCGTGCTCTTCACCCCTCCGGTAGTTCCTCCTTTCACGCTCCAGATGGATGTTACCGCCATTTTATCCGCCTCCCCTTTTTTGCTCCCCAATCCTTCCGGGCAGCACCACCGCCTCTGTGATCTTCCTTACGGTTTCCCTGAATTCCTCCATGTCCCGTTCATATCTGTGCACATCTAGCACTTTCAGTGCATGGGCCTTCTGCACGATCTGGTTTAAGCTGCTTCCGGCCCGGTAAAGCTCCTTCATCATGGAATAGTAATCCGGCGGCGGCGCATCCCTCGGCACAACTCCTTTTATCAGACGCCTGAGGTACGCCTCCCGGCTAAGGCCGCTCCTTTTTACCTTTTCATCAAGGCACTGTGCTTCTTTGGGAGTTAGTCGGAACAGGATGGCTACATTTCTCCGTCTCAACGCTCCATCCCCCTCTCCTTTTCCAAAGCCTTCGCTACCAGGCAGATACTCCCCTTCTCCCGGTCATACTCGTAGACATGGTCTGACAGCCTGTCGTGTGCCTCCACCGCTGTCCGGTTGACCTCAAACACCATCTGCTCAAGCTTCTTTACTTTCAGCTGCTCATCCTTACGTATGATCAGGCACTCATGGACAGACGACGGGAGGATATAAAATCCTTCGGGGAACAGACTTTCCACTTTTTCCATCACACCGGGGCATACCATCGCCGCTGCGCCAAAACTTTTGCTCTTATTGGTCAAAACGAACATCTCACCCCCGGCCGTGTCTTTTGGCAGACCGGCTTTCTTTATTGAGGGCTCCGGACTTTCCAGCAGATTATCTTCCACTGTCCCTCCTATAGCCCCGAGCATACAAAGATCCATTCTCTGCAGGGTACACATCCCCGGCTTTTCCATGTTTTCAAACGCCTGTTCAAAAAGCTGTTTTTTCTCAATCCCTCACTTTTCCAAATGGATACCTTTTACTTCTATACTGCCCTGTCCGTCTTTCATGGGAAGGACGGCCCGGCAGACAATAGACAGGTCGGCTGCCGTCATACAGGGTGTATCCTGCAATACCTTCCGGTTCGCCTTCGTATTGATCAGGACTGGCTCCAGGAAGTCCTTGACACTTTCAAAATCCTCTGTCCTCTCAATATAGAGCTCAGGGCCCATTCCAAGATGATCTGCTATTTTTCCTGCCATCTCCTCCATGACCTTATCAAAGGGCATTCCCTTCTTATACTCCCCAAAACAATCCTCCATATATATGGTCATGGAATTGGGGTCTGCCGGCTTTTTGAAACTAATCCCGGTCCAGTATACGCCGTTGTTTTTAATCCGCTCTACAATCCCGCACTCCACATCCCGGTATTCTTCCGGAAGGTATTCCTTAATCTTCCCTACGGCCTCTTCCGCAAACTGACGTAATGTTTCCATGCCTGTTTCCTCCTTTTTTCCTTTTCAGTTTTCTGTCTGATAACGCCATGTAGCGCTCCATCCTGCGTTTTGTCCTTTCCTGCTCCATTTTTCCGGTTACTTCAAGCTCCATCCTTGCTCCTCCTTTCAATTCCATCCTTGCTGCCCTCCAGGCTGACAGGGGTTTCAGGGGCTGCCCCTGACAAACTGCCGCTCCCGGAGGGTGTGGCAAGCCAAAGGCGTTGCTTGCTGGTATATATACATGGCTGCACCGCTTCTCCTGCTATCTGCGCCCCTGTCCGCATATCCCATTCAAAAATGCCTCTGCTCCTGCCCCTCTGGTGTTCCATATCCCCGTCCGGATACGCCCGCTTACATCAATTTCTCCCCCCGCAAAGCTATCTCCGGGCAATATATTCTTCTTTTTCTTCCCTGGTTTTACCTCCCCTCCCTCCTTTCCCTGCCCTTTTTTGCCCGCTGTGCCGGCCTGATCCCAAGCCGGAGACAGAGATGATCGTTGTAATCTTTCCCCTCCGGCGGCGGCTGGTCCATAGTCTTATATTGCTTATCTTGTCCCTGAAGCGCGGTCTGCACTGCCTCCGCCGCCAGCCTCCCTGCCCGGTCATTGTCCAGATGCAGCGCGATAAGCCGTACTTCCGAGTGCTCTTTCAGGAACCGGGACAGCGCCGCCGGAACCTTGCTGCGGCCGGTTTCCCTGGCCGGCTGGTAGACCCCGGCAAGGGATAACAGGTGCGTTTCCCTCCAGTCTTTCCCCTCCAGCTTCATCAGCGTAGCGAAGGATAACAGGTCGATGGCGGATTCAAACAGATGGACTTCCCTGCTCATTTTTCCCGCCGGAAGGGAAAATGAATAGTGCTTATCACTCCCGCTCGCATCTCCGATGAAGTCCGTCCCCGTCCCCCGGAGCGCCCCGTAACGCGGCTTTCCTTCTCCATCCAGCCCTACAAACACAGCATTGTGATGATCCCTGCTTTCGTAAATCCGCCCCGTTTCCAGGCAGAAATCGATCAGTTCCCGGTCGATCCCCCTGCTTTGCAGATAGGAAATGACCCGCGTATGGGAATGGTTCGGCGCTGGCAGGAGCAGCTTTTTCTCCTCCATTTTGCGTGCAGGAACTGGCACCGGTGGTTGGGCGATGCCCCGTCCTGCGAGTATTTCTACCGCCTCCACAAAGGGGATCCCCCTCACTTTTATGAGGTAATCAAGGGCGGACCTGCCCCCGATCCCCCGGCTCCACCACATCCATCTGCCATTGGAGATCTTTAGGCTGTCATGGGTTCTGGTTGTGTAGGTGCTGCCGGAGAAATGCACAAGCTCGTGGGGTTCATAGTTCTTCAGGTAAGCCAGCAGGTCCATCCGCTTCACTTCCTGAACGATATCCGGTGCGATATACGGCATGATCTTCAACTCCTTTCCTGCCCTTGAATTGGATATTTCTGTAGTAATTTTCTTGGATTTATAAAATTTACAACAATATCCGGGTATAAAAATAACCGGTTAGTCTTCGTTTTGAAAACCAACCGGCTATGTAAATCATCTTATTTATCCTGATTAATCCCAATATTAATTTCAGTAACTCCTTCGGGTTCTCTGGTTCTTCCTACCCCTAAGATAACTTTATCCGCCTCCGCCCATCCGTGTTCATCCAGGGAGACCCCGATCACTTCCGGCTTATGGCGCAGGATCAGGCTTAAAAACTTACTTGCCTCCATTAAACCCATTCCTTATCCTTCCCAGAAATCACATCAAAAAAATATGTTTTCTTCCAGAACCTTTTATAGCATATCCACCAGCTGCAGGAGTCCCAGTGTATCGTGGCATTCCATCAGGTACAGCTCTGCCCCTTCCCAGCTCCGCCTTTCGCCCTCCAGATACATAAACCTTGTAAGAGCTTCTGCCTCTTCACCCGACAATTTCAGCGGTCCTTGCGGCTCATTATTGTCTGCTATATCCTCGATAAACGGATACTTATCCATAAGCTTCCTGCTCTCTTCCAATATCTCATTGTACGCTTTGGAGGCTCCTTTAAGCTCCCTCTGGCATCTTTCTTCCTGCTCCTCCAGCAGCCTGCCGAGCCACAGGGGAGTGTCATAGATCGTAAAATCCTTCAGCTTCATTCCTTCCATGACACCTCCATCCCACCTGCAGCAGTGAATTCCCTCTGCAATATTCTGACGGCCTGATGCTGTTTCTGCATCTTTATACACCTGCACGGCATCCGTTCCAAAACCTGAACAGCATATCTTCCAGAAAATGACCTCATACTTTCACCCTTCCCGTAGATTTATTTCTGCTAAACATACCATAAAAGCAGGAAGTGTTCCAATGTGCGAATTGCTGTATTGCAGATGATAAAATACGCCGGACAATTTATAACAGCTTCCCCTTCCAGATTCCGTCTTCATTCCACGAATAATATTCACTGAGTGTATCATCATGGATCAGCTTTATTACGCTTTCCATCCCCGGTGCCAGCTCTTTTTGAAGGGACTCTTCTTCAGAAATCCAATAAACCCTTCCCTCTTTTGACGAACATAACTCACCCGTATACCGGTCCGCATAATAAAGATAAACAATCTCGTGCACGCTGTCCATGAACCAGTGACGGATTCCGCGAAGCCTCAGATTCTCTATCACAAACCCTGTCTCCTCCCTGACCAGCGAAACATCACCTGCTCTCCATTAAAGTCTAACATATTACAATCAAATTTACTTAGACCTAATTTTTTGCTGTATCTTTGATTAAACTTTTCTTTAATGTTTCAATAGTATCTTTATTTTTTCTCAAAATCTCAAGTTGCCGATATGCCTTTTCCCTTAATATCTTCAATCGTTCAATATTAGATAACCCTTGCCTTATCAAATCAGCATTGGTATCTTCCAGATTGATAAGTACAACTAATTCCTCTGCCGAAGCAAAATCTCTGATATTAGGCGTTTTCCCACTTATTCCTTTTTCATTTCTCCATTGTGCCGCCGTCTTGCCAAACAAAGCCATATTAAGAATATCTGCTTCAGATGCGTATGTATATGCCATTTCCTGCGGAGATAATATTGGTGTTATCAAAAATTCCTTTACCGCATCTGTATGGATACGATAATTTATTTTTGAAAGTTCCCGCTTAGCATCCCACCCAATCGCTAGTCGGTTAGCTTCGTCTTTCTTTAATCACTGATAGTCCTTAAATAGTGACTGCTGATTAAGTCTTAAATGCTTGATTTTACTGATTTTTCTTTCAATTAGGCGTATAATAAATGCAAGGTAATGAACCATTGGAATTC
>JAAWLV010000126.1 GCA_022798105.1 Hungatella sp. | reverse complement strand
GTGGACTCCGTGAATGCATTGAGGATCTCCTGAAGACCTGCCTGCTGGCCGCTGTCCCAGATAGCTACCGTCAGCGGTGCGTTTGCGTCTCCGCCGCCGGAACCGCCGTTTCCGCCGCCGCAGCCTGCCACACTGGTCGCAGCCATAGCCGCCGTCAGTCCCAATGCCAAAAATTTGTTGCGTTTTTTCATCTTGCATTACCTCCCGTTTTCGTCATTTTGACTTGTTTTTTTGGTACAAATGCACGCTTTTTTGCGCCTCATCCATCAACCGTTATCTGGTTAATGTCAAAATTGCTAGTTAGATTATAAAAAAAACTGGGCACTTTGTATATGGCAAGGTAAATACATTTTTTCCATATTAGTTATGGTAAAATAAATCATTGTATGGTAAAATAAAAACATTGGAGAGATAACAGCTTCACCAGTATACCCACAAGGAGATGACAGCATGAGAACTATCACCTACACAGATTCGGCACAATTCCAGTGCCTTGAACATCTGCGGGAAGCTTTTATGGATCTTTACTTGGTGCACTGCGGCATCGAACACTGCCAGCCGGGCCAGTTTCTCGGACCGTCCTTCAGGGATGAGTATATAATCCACTTTGTTCTGGAGGGAAAGGGCAGCTACACCGTAGGCGGCATCACCTATTTTCTGTCAAGCAGCCAGATGTTCCTCATCTATCCCGGCGAGGAGATCCGCTACGGCGCCGATTTGGACGAGCCCTGGACCTACGCCTGGATCGGCTTTAACGGCATCCGCTCTGAATCTACACTTCGAAACTGCGGCTTTTCCAGGCAGTGCTACGTGCTCCCCTTCAAAAAACCGGATCTTTTGGTGGAACACATCACCAACATCCTGACTTCCGCACAGCTATCCTATTCCAATGATCTAAAGAGAAACGGTCTTCTTCTGATGCTGTTCTCCTATCTGGTGGAAAACTACAACGCCATTTCCAACCAGACCGCTAAAAGCGGCAATCCCCGGTATGATTACGGCAGCAGCGTCTATGTGGAACACGCCATCGATTACATAAAGTGGAACCACAACCGGGGGATCAATGTGACGGACATTGCCGACTACATCGGTATCAGCCGCACCTACCTAAATCATGTGTTCCAGAAAGAGCTGGGAGTCTCCTCCCAGAAGTTTTTGATGGACTTCCGCCTTCACAAAGCGGCCAATCTGCTGATTTCTTCCGATCTTCCGGTGACTGAGGTGTCCAGCCAGGTTGGATATGACGATTCTCTGGCTTTTTCCAAGGCCTTCAAGAAAAAATTCGGCTTAAGCCCTAAAAACTACCGCAGCCACAAGGAGACCATGGTCCGCTTTTCGGAGAAACAGTGACCATGTGCTGTTAAGGCTATAAAGAACCTTTATCGATTCAGAACAATTGCAGGTAACAGATTATGGAACAATCTTTTGTATTACAGCTTCCCAACCGGCAGATTCAGGATTTTTATCTCTGTTTCTGCGGCTACGCCAAATGCGAGCCCCTTCACAGCTCAGGGCCCGGAGTCAGGCCAAACTATGTGATCCACTACGTCCTGGAGGGGGCCGGCGACTATAAAGTAGACGGGCAGACCTTCCACCTGGAAGCCGGCCAGGGTTTTATTCTGGAACCCAACGTTCTTACCTTCTACCAGGCTGACAAAAACCGTCCCTGGTCCTACGTGTGGGTGGGCTTTTCCGGCCCGAGAGCGCCGGAATATCTGTCCTATCTGGGATTTAATCACAATCATCTGATTTTTAAAAGCTCCGAGTCGGAGCGCATCCGGAACCTGGTGTTTCAGATGTTAAGTTCCAGCAAAAACAGCCCTAAAAACGAATTTTACCTCCACGGACTGTTTTTTGAATTTTTCTCATGTCTCATTGATGAGGATATGCCCCAGCAGCAGGAAGACCTGGATCACAACAGGGAGACCACCAACCGCTATCTTCGGGAGGCCATCGCCTACATCCAGCAGCACTTCTCCGAAGGACTCAGGGTATCGGATCTGGCGGATCATGTGGCCGTAAGCCGGGGGTATCTCTACCAGATCTTCAATGAGACGCTGGGCATGTCACCCAAGCAGTATCTGACCAACTTCTGCATGACCCGGGCCACGGAGCTTCTGACTCTGGACGACCAGCCGGTGGAGGTGGTTGCCAAAAGCTGCGGTTACCCCAATCCGGTGGCATTTTCCGCCCTGTTTCGAAAACGCATGGGCCTCTCCCCCACTCAGTACCGGACCCAGGTGTCGTCCGTATCCAGAGAGCGGCTTAAAACAGAGCTTAAAAGCCTTCAGTGAAAACAGCTTCAGACCGCACAAAAAGGCCGCTGCGAAACACAGCGGCCTTTTTCAGGTGCTTTATTTTGATTCTTTGAGCGCTGCCACACCGGCAGGCCGGTCTTAACAGAAAGCCTTCAGTACGTAGATCCTGGACCAGAAGTCTGTGCAGAATTCCCCGAAGGCCGGCTGCCCTGCGGACGCGTCCGTGGTCACCAGGCCGCTTTCCATCAGCTCATCCCCGTAGAACCACCCGTCACTGTCCCCGACCCCGTACCTCATATCCGGGTCAAGGCCTTTCAGGCGCAGCCTTCTGAATTCACAGTTCACATCGTTGAGAATCTTGTAATATCCCACAACGGCCGTCTTTTTGTCGTCGGAAACCACCATCCATGCGGCGATATTGTGCTCAAAGGGGCTTCTGAGCCTGTAGAACGTCCCGAACTGGATGACTTCCCTGTACTCCTTCATAAAGGCGATCTGCTGCCTGACCACCGCCCGCTCATCCTCCTGCAGCTTCTGAAGATCCAGCTCATAGCCGAACGCCCCGAAATATGCCACGTTTCCTCTGGTTTCGAGGGGGGTGTACCTGCACAGCTGGTGGTTGGGAACCGCGGAGACATGGGCCCCCATGCTGACTACCGGATAGCCGAAGGATGTTCCGTACTGGATCTTTATACGCTCCACCGCATCGGAATCGTCACTGGTCCAGCACTGGGGGGCGTAGAAAAGCATCCCGGCGTCAAACCTGGCGCCGCCGCTGGCGCAGGACTCAAACAGAATCTCCGGAAAGTTCTCAATAAGCCTCTCATACAGGCTGTACACTCCCAGGATATACCTGTGGAAAATCTCCCCCTGCCTGTCAGCCGGAAATGCCTTTGAGTAGCATTCCGTGATGGATCGGTTCATATCCCACTTAATATAGGAAACCCTGGACTCCGACAGGATCCTGGCGATCATGCCGTAGATGTGATCCACCACCTCTTTCCTGGAGAAGTCCAGAACCAGCTGATTCCTTCCCTGGGAGGGCGTCCGCCCAGGCGTCTCCAGCGCCCAGTCCGGATGTTCCCGGTACAGCTCGCTGTCCGGGTTCACCATCTCCAGCTCCACCCACAGGCCGAACTTAAGTCCCAAAGCCTCCACCTTCTCGGAAAGGCCCCGGATTCCTCCCGGCAGCCTGTCCAAGTTGGCATACCAGTCTCCAAGGCCGCTGGAATCGCTGCTTCTCTCCCCGAACCAGCCGTCGTCAAGGACAAACAGCTCCACGCCGTCCTCCTTTGCCGCCCTGGCGATATTCACCAGCTTCTCCTCGTTGAAGTCAAAGTATGTGGCCTCCCAGTTGTTGAGAAGCACAGGGCGCACCCGGTCTCTCCACACGCCTCTGGCAAGTCTGGTCCGGTACAGGCGGTGGAAAACCTGGCTCATGCCGTTGAGGCCCTCCTGGGAGTAGGCCATCACCGCCTCCGGTGTCTGGAAGTCCTCCCCCGACTCCAGCTTCCAGGTGAAGGCAAAGGGATTGATCCCCAGCATAACCCGGGTAACATTGTAGGTATCCACCTCCGCCTGAGCCAGGAAATTGCCGCTGTACACCAGGGAAAATCCCATAACCTCCCCCTGAAACTCATCCGCCCCGGGCCTTTTCAGGACGATAAACGGATTGTGGTTGTGGCTGGAATGGCCTCTGGCACTGCTTACAGCCTGAATCCCCTGCTCCAGCCGGCGCGTCTTCACCTGACGTTCCCTGGACCAGGCCCCGGAAAACTGGATCCAGTCATAATCGCAGTCCGGCAAGTCCACGCTGAGACTCATGGCCCTGGTCACATAGACCGGCGCTTCCCCGTGGTTCTCAAACCTGGCGCTTCTGGCCACGGCGCTCTCCCCGGCAAAAATCGTGTACAGAAGGACCAGGGTCATATTAAGAAGCCTGTCCTTTAAGGTAATCTCCAGAGTATCCGCCTCTTCCTCCCTCTCCGCATAGGTGGCCGGAAGGCCCTTAAGCCCCGGTTTCCCTGCAAAAATCCGGTGGGATTCGTAGGTAAAATTGGTAAGCCTGCTTCCGTTCTCCTGAAGAATCTCCAGGGCCGGCAGCCTGAAATCCGTGGTCCCGTAAGCCGGGTACTCCTGGCGCACGTGCTCCATGGAAAAGCCGTAGTCCTGCAGTACCGACGTCATAGGCCGGTTGGCAAACTCCAGAAGATACCCGAAATCCTCCCGATCATGGATCCGCTTTCCGAAATAAAGCTGTCCCAGCTGATCGTTGGGCAGAATTTTTATGATGTAACTGATGCTGTCATTATACAGATGAAATTCCCTTGACACCTGATGGAAAATAATACTCATAAGAATGCCTCCGTTTTTTGTAATTTCTAAACAGTATAATCGAAAAAGTCCCAATTGGAAAGACCGTTAATGTAAACGATACTATAGAAAATGTAAGGTACCGGCCCCCGGCTAATCAGTGCAGTGATTAGACGGGGGTGAACAGTAACGCGGTGTAAACGGTAAGTCCATTTGAGTGCCAAATTTACGTTGATTTTTATATAGGTCTCTGGTATACTAAAACCAGAATTTGTGACAAAGGGGGAACGTCTATGGAGATTTCGTCATTATCCGTTGCCATGCCTTCAGGCAGTATTAACACCGGCCTTGACTATGTGATGCTGTCCAAAGCCCTTGATACGGTGCAGGACACAGGGGATGCCTTGGCAAAGATGATGGAAGCCGCTGTGACCGGGCTTGGAGGGCAGTTAGACCTGATGGTATAGATATGAAACAGGGACTTCTATAAAAAAAGGGAAAGCAGATCCGATATTCCATCGTCTGCTTTCCCTTTTATTGCAGGACAGGTCTGTATGCTCTGCCTGCTTCCCCGCTCACTGTCTTCCCGGATATCCCGACGGCGATATCCCTGTCACCGCCCTGAAGATCCGGCTGAAATAAAATTGGTCTTTATACCCCACCATCATAGCCACATCCTTGATAAACATCTGAGGGTTCCTCTCCATAATCTCCTTGGCCCTCTTAATCCTGGCATTGCGCAGATAGGTGTTAAACGATTCCATCCCGTGTTTCCTGAAAATCAGATTCAGATAGGACTGGGAAAGGTTAAACTCCCGGCACAGCATGGACACGGTCAGCTCCTGGGACAGGTTCAGCTCCACAAACTCCTTGATCTCTTCTATAAACTCCAAAGAATCCAGCTTCACTGACTCCTTGTCCTTCTTCCAGTAACGGATCAGGATACTCTTTAAGCTGTCATACAGCTCCCTGGATCTGCCCGCCTCATAAAAAGCATCCTCCAGCATCAGCTCCTCCTCCAGCGCATCCTGCCTGCTGTTAAAATACTGCTGAACCCTGGAGGCAAACTGCCTCACTAACCGTTCCAGCTCCAGCTGAGGGCATTTTACCGCCTCCGCTTTCTCAATCAGCTTCCAGAGTTCCTCAAAAAGTTTTCCGTAGTCCCGTTTCTCCAGACAGCGATCCAGGCCTTTTATCACCTCCGCCCCCCGAATCTCGTTAATGCTGCACTCGGTTCGTTCCTGCACAGCGCCTTTTTCCCTGCTGCGGTTATGTTTCACCGCTATGGTCTGGGTGACGCCCATGGACAGCTTCCGGTTCATCTCCTCGTACACGCTGCTTACCGCGTCCCCAAGGTTCTCCCTGGGAACGGCGTCCTCCATCATCACCGCAGTCACAAAATTGTGGCTCCCTCTCTTCTTGTCCTTCTCCTTCTCGATAAACTCCACAAACTCTGACCTGGAGATGGCCGCCATAGGGCAGATATACAGCGCCTCCCTTTCATCCCTCCCATAGACAAACATGGTGTTTTCCGCCTCGGAGATCAGTTCAAACTCCCATGTATCCCTAAACCGCCTTGGCAGCCCTCTCTCCCGAATGACCGCCGTATAGTAGGCCTGCTCCCCGAAATACCGCCCTACCTTCTCCTTTTTCACCGTCTCCCCGATGATCATGGATCTGACAAGTTTTTTGCGCTGTTCATACACCTTCTGCTGCAAAAGGCGGAGCACCGGCTCCACCGCCGCCATAAAACCAGCCGGAGTCACCGGTTTCAGGATATAATCCGACACCCCGTAAGCCAGAGCCGTCCTCACGTATTCAAACTCCTGGCAGCCGCTGAGAAGCACCACCGGCACTTCCGCTTTGGAATCCTTAATGGCCTTTATCATTTCAAGGCCGTCCATTACCGGCATCTTTACATCACTGATAATCAGATCCGGCATATAGTTCTCAAATTTCGCCAACCCTTCTTTTCCGTTTTCGGCCGTAGCCCCAACGGTTAGTTCCGGGCATTTCGTCTTAATAATGCTGCAGATATTTTCAACTGCCGCAGGCTCATCGTCCACTACCAAAACACGAAACATGATCCACCTCCACTTCTTCAGACATGTTTCCTTTTTTCAGAACCCAAATCCCTTAAACCCCTGCATCCGTGAAAACTGCAGCGCTGTAGCCAATACTTCAGTCCCCTCCTCAGTGCCCTGCAAACAGCAAAAGAACAGAACACGCCAGCGTCAAACATTCTGACATCCTCTGCATCATCACACCGCTGTCTCCCGGTCCGCCGTGTTCATAGAGAAAATCCCTTCCCCAGACAAGGCTATGACCTCTATGTTGTCGTCGTATGTGTTAAAAATCTGCTCTGAACTATTTTATGTCTGCCGGGACGTTTAGCTTTCGGCATAAAAACGGGATTACTCCTCCGTCTGAAAACGCCTTTGAAAGCTACGCTCCTATCACTAAGTATAAAGCGTAAAATCAACATTGGCAAGACAATTCCCGTAACATCCGCAAAAAGCAGCCGGTACGGTTACTGTTCACAGGCAATGTCATAAACGTAAGGTTTCGCTGGCTCATGACTTGAAAACCCGGCTTTCCCGTAAGAAGAGGGGCGCAGACGCGCCCCCTTTATCTAATCCTAACCAGACACCTGTTTGTACTGCCTGAAGCTTGCAGTCTCCATCCTTACACGGCTGCAAGCCATGTGTTTCATATACCGTCATCTGCTCCGTGCTCAATCCCGATGGCCGGCTCCCCGGCACTTCAGCCAGGTCACATGCCGCGTTCAAACCATTCCATGATACATTGTTGTCAATCAACAGGGATAAGGTGGCCTCTTTGTTTCCCACTCTCCCTCAGTCCTGGCTTCTGCCTCAGAAGTCCCTTCCGGTGCTGCATCCTTTGCAGCAGCTGTCATGGCTTCTGTCTTCTGTGCTGTCATCTCTGATGTAGTGGCCGACGCCGGTTCAACGGCTTTCGAACACCCGGCCAGGCCGGATATGCTAATCGCCGCGACCATTGCCAGAGAAAGTGCTTTAAAACTTCTTTTCATAACAAAAAAATCCTCCTTAGTACTGCTCCAAAACGAACTTCCGAGACTTCTGCCAGAGTTTATGCCCTCCCTGCTGTCTGTGATTCTGTCCTCTTAAGATGTCCCCAAGGCTGTCTGTGATTATGTCGGCTTAAAGTCTGTGATTGTGTCAGCAAAGATGTATATACTTATGTCACTGTAATTGTAACATGGCCATCCTGTAAACAACATGGACAATCCACCAATCATCAATGGAAAAAATTTTTTTCTGTTTTTTAAGGTTGTAAATCTTCCAAAATCCTGTTTACAAAGTGTTAAAAAGTTGTTAAAATCAAATTATAA
The DNA here is from genome assembly GCA_022798105.1 of Hungatella sp. Taxonomy (GTDB): domain Bacteria; phylum Bacillota; class Clostridia; order Lachnospirales; family Lachnospiraceae; genus UBA3402. Next base: position 133 of record JAAWLV010000126.1, on the reverse strand, counting down.
TCTTAACCTTTCTTTATGGTATCAAACGGAGGCTTAAGTTTGAAACTGAGAGGTAGCGGTTAGAGAGAAAGTGAATTGCGCCACAAACAAGCCATCATGTGGTGGCTTCGAAAAAATGAATATAGACACAACA
>JAAWLV010000125.1 GCA_022798105.1 Hungatella sp. | reverse complement strand
GCAGCTGACCCAGGCATTTAAAGAGATGCGCGTGGCTGTGAGAGCCAGCGCAAAGAAAGCGTAGGAGGGGTGAAACATGAATAAATTATTGAACGTATCCTCATCACCTCATGCGAGGAGCAGTGTGCTGACTCAGAATCTGATGTTTGATGTGGCCATTGCCATGGTTCCTGCGGCTGTGTATGGTGTATATCAGTTTGGGCTGAAGGCGCTGTGCGTCCTCCTTGTGACGATGGCGGGGAGCGTGCTCAGCGAGTATGTGTACGAAAGCCTTATGGGCAAACCTGTCACTGTAATGGACGGAAGCGCCCTGGTGACGGGCATGATCTTAGGACTTAACATGCCTCCGGAGATTCCCCTGTGGATCCCGTTTTTGGGCAGTATTTTTGCCATTATTGTGGTGAAGCAGATTTACGGCGGGCTGGGACAGAACTTTATGAACCCGGCTCTGGCGGCCAGGTGTTTCCTTTTGATTTCTTTTGCCAACCAGATGTCCGCGTTTAAGCTGGACGGCGTTTCCGGGGCTACGCCCCTTTCCGTTTTAAAGAACGGCGGCAGGGTGGATGTGGCGGCTATGTTTGTGGGAAAGATCCCGGGAACCATCGGAGAGGTTTCCGTGGTGGCGCTTCTTATCGGCGCGGCTTACCTTCTCTACAGAAAGGTAATCTCCATACGGATCCCTGCGGCTTACATCATCACGCTGGCAGTGTTTGTGTTTATTTTCGGGGAGCATAATCTGGGCTATGTAATGGCTCACGTGTGCGGCGGCGGACTGATCTTCGGTGCTTTCTTCATGGCCACGGACTATGTGACCAGCCCCATTACCCCCAACGGCCGGATTTTGTTCGGCATCCTTTTGGGAGTTCTCACCGGCCTGTTCCGGCTTTTCGGCGGATCGGCGGAGGGCGTGTCCTATGCCATTATCATCGGCAATCTCATGGTTCCGCTTATTGAGAAAGTGACCCTTCCGGCTGCATTTGGAAAGGAGGGCAAAAAAGCATGAGTAAAGGTGGATTTATGAAGGACGCCCTGATCCTGTTTGCTATCACCCTGGTTGCAGGGGCATGTCTGGGCGGCGCTTATGAGATTACAAAGGGGCCTATTGAGGCGGCGGAGCTGGCTGCCAAGGAGGAGGCGTTCCGTACGGTTCTGGCAGATGCGGATTCCTTTAAACTGGACGACTATACGGCGGCCCTGGACAAGGCCAACAGCGATGTGGCAGGCATGGATTTCGGCAACGTGCAGGTGGATGAGTGCGCCACCGGTGTGGATGCCTCAGGAAATCCCATGGGCTATGTGGTAACAGCCACCTCCGGCGACGGGTACGGCGGCAATATTACGGTATCCGTAGGCATCACCACAGAGGGTGAGGTAAAAGGGATCGAGTTTTTGACCCTGGCGGAGACAGCGGGTCTCGGCATGAACGCGGACACTCCCGAGTGGAAGGGACAGTTTGCGGGCAAGACCGTGGAACGCTTCAGTGTGACAAAATCCGGCGCATCTGCAGATAACGAGATCGACGCTATCGGCGGCGCCACCATTACATCCAACGCAGTGGCAGGCGCAGTAAACGCGGTTATCTACTTTGTCGGCAGCTGCGTGAATCAGTAGGAGGTGGGAAGTATGAATAAGTGTATGGAACGTTTGTATAACGGCATTATCAAAGAGAACCCAACCTTTGTCCTGATGTTAGGAATGTGTCCGACTCTGGCAACCACCACCACAGCTGTCAACGGCGTGGGCATGGGTCTTACCACGACGGCCGTATTGATTTTTTCTAACCTTATTATCTCCGCTCTGCGCAAGATTATTCCCGACAGGGTGCGTATTCCGGCGTATATCGTTATTGTAGCGTCCCTGGTAACCATCGTTCAGCTGCTCCTTAAGGCGTTTCTTCCCAGCCTGGATAAATCTCTCGGAATTTTTATCCCGCTGATCGTGGTTAACTGTATTATTCTGGGGCGTGCCGAGGCTTATGCGGCCAAGAACGGCCCTCTGGAGTCGGCTTTTGACGGCATCGGCATGGGGCTGGGCTTTACCTTGGGCCTGACCTGCATTGCCGTTTTCCGTGAACTTCTGGGGGCGGGCACCGTGTTTGGGCTGACCATTATCCCGGAGGCTTACAAGATCTCCATCTTCGGGCTGGCTCCCGGCGCATTTTTTGTGCTGGCAGGCCTTACGGCCCTTCAGAACAAATTTAAGATGCCTTCAGCCACCAACGGCGCGGAAGGGTCTGTCCTGGCCTGCGGAGGAAACTGCAGCCGCTGTACAGGCTCCGCGTGCATGGCTAATCACGCTACCCTGGAGACCAGAAGGCTTCAGGCTGAGGAGGATGCCCTGGCGGCAAAGAAGGCAGCTGTAGCACAGAAACAGGCGGAACTGTCTGCGAAACTGGACAAAAAAGAGAGTTAAAGGAGGAGCGTAGAAGATGAAAGAGCTGATTTTAATAATTGTGGGCGCTGCTCTGGTTAATAACATTATTTTAAGCCAGTTCCAGGGTCTGTGTCCCTTCCTGGGAGTGTCCAAGAAGACGGACACTGCCGCCGGGATGGGTGTGGCGGTTATTTTCGTAATCACGCTGGCCAGCTTTGTGACCAGCCTGATCTACAAGTTTGTTCTGGTACCCCTTAATATCACCTACCTGCAGACCATCGCATTTATTCTGGTTATCGCAGCGTTAGTTCAGTTTGTGGAGATGTTCTTAAAGAAGAGTATGCCCTCCCTGTATCAGGCCCTGGGGGTGTTCCTGCCGTTAATTACCACCAACTGTGCGGTTTTGGGAGCGGCTCTGACCAATGTCCAGAAAAAATACGGCATTTTGTTCAGTATTTTCAACGGTCTGGGAACAGCCATTGGCTTTACGCTTGCCATTGTGCTTCTGGCAAGCATTCGTGAGAGTATTGAGGATAATGATATTCCGGTGAATTTTAAAGGATCCCCCATCGTCCTGATCACATCAGGCCTGATGGCCATTGCGTTTATGGGATTTGCCGGTCTGATCTAAGGAAGAGGAGGCAGCGTAATATGATGGGTTTGCTTATGGCGGCCGGCGTCATCGGTGCTATCGGTATCATTATCGGTGTACTGCTGGGGATTGCCAGTGAGAAATTTAAAGTGGAAGTTGATGAGAGAGAGATTTTAGTCCGGGCGGAACTGCCGGGCAACAACTGCGGCGGCTGCGGCTTTCCGGGCTGCGACGGCCTGGCCAACGCCATTGCCGCAGGGACTGCGCCTGTAAGCGGGTGCCCTGTGGGCGGACCTGCCGTGGCTGACAAGATCGCAGCCATTATGGGCGTGGAGAGCGGAGGCACTGTCAAGAAGGTTGCGTTTGTGAAGTGCAAGGGAACCTGTGACAAAACCAGGGTTCAGTATAATTACTTCGGCATGGACGACTGCCAGAAGGTATCTGTGGTTCCGGGAGGCGGAGAGAAGGCCTGTACCTACGGCTGTATGGGATACGGATCCTGTGTGAAAGCCTGTGAGTTCGATGCCATCCATGTGGTGGACGGTGTGGCCGTGGTGGACAAGGAGAAGTGTGTGGCCTGCGGAAAGTGTGTGCAGGCCTGCCCCAACCGCCTGATTGAGCTGGTGCCCTACGACGCGAAGCATCTGGTGCAGTGTTCCTCCCACGACAAGGGCAAGGACGTGAAGGCCAAATGCGACAACGGATGTATCGGATGTTCCCTGTGTACGAAGCAGTGCGAGTTTGACGCCATCCACATGGACAACAATGTGGCTGTCATCGACTATGAGAAGTGTACCAACTGCGGGAAGTGTGCTCAGAAATGTCCGGTGAAGGTGATTTTGTAAAGGTGAACTTTCAGCGGGAAAAAGCCGTCATAACCTGGATGGGGTGGCGGCTTTTTTGCTGCTGAATCTGGAGGCCTGCATGTATTCGGGGAAATGGATTAGATCTGTGTCCGGAGGAGGATGGCTGCCGTCGGGGAGTTTGGGAGAAGGAATGAGATTGGTTTGCAATCGGATCACTGACCGGCAGGCCAAAGGTATACGGTATGATTGCTTTTTTTCATAATTGGAATTATGTGGAAAACTGCTGCTTATTCTTCTTCACCGACAATCTTGGCGATCATGAGGTTGGGAAGACAGACTATCATCTCGCCGGAACGGTTGATTTTGCCCTGATGGATACAGACTTTGTCGGGGCAGGTGGCGTCGGCGATCCAGGCCTGGCCGTTTTCTATGACCAGGGTGTTGCTGCCGTTGCTGTAGCCCTGGATGATGTATTCGCCGTCCTTGGACAGATCAATTTCCTGGGATATAACTCCGTCTACGGATACTTCTACGATGACGGCAGGGGCGCGGTTTATGATGCGGTTGCCGATGTAGAAGGCAGCGGCGGCGAGGATGATGGCGACAGCTAAAAGGATGTCGCGGATGGTTGATTTATCGTTCATGTGAAGTAGCTCCTTGTGTTTGGTTTGGAATTTTTTGGGGGAGGGTGTGGTCGGTGGCGCGCGGCGGGGAGGGTGCTTGGTGGCGCGTGGCGGGAGGGTGTGCTCGCTGGCGCATCGCGGGTGGTGTGCTCGCTGGCGCGTGGCGGGAGGGTATGCTCGCTGGCGCATCGCGGGAGGGTATGCTCGCTGACGCATCGCAGAGGAAGGAAGGGGGATCGGCGGTTTGACTCCGCAGTGCCGCTCGATTCCGCTGGCGCTCCATCTCGCTCACGGGCTTCGCCCTATGAAAAAACAGCATCAAAAACCTGCTTACGTGCAAGCACGACACAGGCTTTTGATGCTGTTTTTTCGCACTGCTCATTGCTTACGTGGACATTATACCACAATTCGTGAAAAAATAAAGAGTTATGTACTTTCGGAATGTTTCTTGTACCTGTTTTTGTGATTGATTTTTGCAGGATGCACATATATTTAATCAACGTATGTTCTGTGTACGCCTCATAAATTTATGTGCATCTGACCTGCATCTGACAAAAAATCATCTCATAAAATCAGTCACAAAGAGACTCCGGGAGTACATGGGTTTGATAGGGGGAGGAAAGTGTGGGGGTGGGGTGTTAAGGAAAATGTAAAACTAAGTAAGAAGTTTTGACCTTGTATTTTGTGGAAAAAAAGGTATAATGAGTCAACATACTGCTAGAATATATGACAGAGTGAGAACTGTCTGAGTAGTCGATGAATAGGTGTCAGGAGGTTGGATGATGAAAGCTAGGAATGTTGGAAAGATAAAGGGGCTGTGGTCTGGGGTTATGATGGCTGCCGTGGTTTTGGGGATGACGGTTTGCGGGGGGCGGACGGTTTACGGAGCGGCTGCAGGTGCCGTTCAGGGGGCTGAGGGGGAGGCCCAGGCGGTGATTCCCACGGAGAAAGGTACCTTGTCCTGCACTACGGATAAGACCAATGTAAATATTACGGGAAGCGTGTCAGGGGCAGTGTCGGATCCGGCAGTTTATGATAATTACTGGTATCTGTTTGAGATGCAGCCCTATGAGGATGATCTGGGAAGCCGGACGGACTATGCGGCATGGTGGACCAAAGGGGATACGATTTCCTGCTCTCTTCCTCTGGGGTTTGGGACGACCGCCGACAAGCTGTATTCTAAGTTTGTGCTGGCTGTCTTTGACGGGACTAAGTATCACGCCATCAGCGAGCCGACCTACATCACCAATCCGGAGGTGCTGGCTAAAAATACGGCTCCCTATAAAAACGCGTCTTCGAAGAAAGGCCTTCTTCTGGATGGAGGCATGATCGCCGATGCCATGGAGCTGGGGGTGAAGCAGACCACCATCAATATTGCGTTTCACCATATTTTAGGCGAGGGGATCGAGTACCAGTACGACGGCAAGACATACCACTTTAACAAAGGCGTGGTGGCAGATTACGACAGGGTTGTGGAGTATATGTCTAATAAGGATCTGACTGTGACAGCCATCATCCTCAACGGATGGAATGACAATGCGCCTCAGCTGATTTTGCCGGGTGTTCAGAAGAATGCCAAGGCCAATTATTACAATTTCAACGCCTCCACACCTGAGGGGGTGGAGACGATTAAGGCGGTGGCCTCCTTTTTGGCGGAGAGGTATTCGGGAACTCAGGGAAGAGGGAAAGTTACCAACTGGATTATCGGCAATGAGATCAATAACAATGAGATATGGAATTATGCCGGGGAGAAGGATATCAATACCTATGTGCGGGAATATATGAAGTCATTCCGGGTATTTTATACGGCTATCAAGAGTGTAAACAGCAGCGACCGGCTGTTCTTCTCCACGGATTTTAACTGGACGGATCCGGAGGCTTCCATGGTAAAATACGGGGCCAGGGATATTATTGATACGTTCGGCGCCATGGTAAAGGCGGGAGGGGATATAAGCTGGAATTTGTCGTACCATCCATACCCGGATCCGCTGACGGAGCCGGAGTTTTGGGACGATGCCGCCACGGGAAGAGCTGTTGACAGCGTGGACACGAGAGTTCTGAACTTCAGCAACCTTCATATTTTGACGGATTATATGCAGCGAAGAGAGCTTCTGGCTCCGGACGGAAGCGTCAGGCACATTATTTTGTCAGAGCAGGGATTTACGTCAATGAGTGCAACCAGGGGGGATGTGGAGAAGATCCAGGCGGCGGCCATGGCTTATGCATATTACATTGCCGACAGCAACCCTTATATTGACGCCATTATCATGAACCGTCAGGTGGACAGCATAGAGGAGACAAACACGTCTGTAGCTTTGGGGCTGTGGAGCTGTGATATGTCCACCCCGGGGATGATAAAGGCTACCAAGAGAAAACCTGTGTGGACTGTTTTCAGGGTGATCGACAGAAAGGATTCTCTGGAATACACGGAATTTGCCAAGGAAATCATAGGGATCGAGAAATGGTCCGATGTAATCCCTGATTTTAAATGGAAAAAATATGAGAAGTAGGAAAACAGATTGAAGTGTCATAAGAAATATGCTAGAATATACCTCAGTGATATGACCGTCGGCTTTGGGCTGATGAGCAAGAATAACACAGGAGGAGTATAATGATGACACAAAAACAAAAGGGGTATGTTGGCCTGGGAGTTATGCTGGCGCTGGGAGTAGGCACCGTGCTTGGTTCCGATCCGTTATATAAGGCCATTGATGTCATGTCCACAGAAAAGGTAAATTACACTCCCGGTACCTATGTGGGAAGCGCCCAGGGGTTTGCAGGCGAAGTGGTTGCCACTGTCACGGTAGGCGCGTCAGGAGTTGAGAGCGTTGAACTGGCGGGAGCCGCAGAGACACCGGATTTCGGCGGGGCAGCTTTGGAGAAACTGGCGCCGGCATTTGTGGAGAGCAATTCTTCTAAAGTAGATGTGGTGGCAGGCGCGACCATCAGCAGCAACGCAGCCATAGAGGCAGTACAGCAGGCCCTTGACCAGGCGGCGGGTAAGATAGATATTATTGAGAGAGAGGCAGCCCCGGAGACTGAGGCGGAGACAAAAGCCGAGAAGAAAGATTCTCCTGCAGGCGGGAACTATAAGCCGGGAACCTATGAGGGAAGCGCTCAGGGCTTCGGCGGTGAGATCAAGGCGAAAGTGGTGATCGGTGAAGGCGGAATCGAGTCCGTGGAACTGACAGGTGACGGCGAGACTCCAGGTCTCGGGGCAGATGCTCTTGAGAAGCTGGCGCCGGCGTTTGCGGAGGCAGGATCCGCGGATGTGGATATCGTGGCAGGCAGCACTGTCAGCAGTGAGGCAGCCATAAAGGCTGTACAGGCAGCGCTTGATCAGGCGGCCGGCGGCGGAGAGGAAAAGGCTCCGGAGACCCAGGCGCCGAAAGCGGAGGCTGTTTCCTATGTGCCGGGAACCTATGAGGGAAGCGCCAAGGGCTTCGGCGGCGATGTAACTGCCAAGGTAGTGATCGGTGAAAGCGGAATCGAGTCCGTGGAACTTACGGGAAAGGACGAGACCCCGGGTCTTGGAGCAGATGCCCTTGAAAAACTGGAAGGGGCGTTTGTGGAGGCCGGCTCTGCGGATGTAGATGGAGTTGCAGGCGCGACCATTTCCAGCGATGCGGCGAAGAAAGCAGTTGAGGCAGCTCTGGAAGGGGCTGTGGACGGCGCGGCCGAGGCATCGGC
>JAAWLV010000124.1 GCA_022798105.1 Hungatella sp. | reverse complement strand
AAATGTGCCCACAAGCACATATTCCTCCCCGCCTGCGGACACATCCAGCACACTGTAGCCATTATCCTCGTTGCGATATTTTATTTTCTCCACAAATCCCGTTACTGCTGCCATGGCTCTGCGCTCTAAAAGTCTCTCTTCGGATCTCCGCCGTGGGAGAACTCAATGAATTTTCCGGTGCCGATGGCCACAGCCGTTAAAGGCTCCTCGGCGATCATGGTGCCGATGCCTGTCCTCTCCTCAATAAGAGCATCCAAGCCGCTGAGCAAAGATCCGCCGCCGGTCAGCACGATGCCCCGGTCGAAGATATCCGCTGCCAGCTCCGGCGGAGTCCTCTCCAGAACATTGTGTACGGCGTCCACAATCTGCATGGCAGGCTCTCTAAGGGCCTCCAGGGTTTCGTCGGATGTGACCACGATGGTCTTTGGAAGCCCTGTCACCAGGTTTCTTCCCCTCACTTCCATGGTCAGGACCTCGGGCCGCTTGTAGGCCGCACCGATATTGATCTTGATCTCCTCTGCGGTCCGCTCCCCGATGAGAAGATTGTGTTTCTTCCTCATATAGCGGACCAGGGCCTCATCAAAATCGTCTCCCGCCACCTTTATGGATGTGCTCACCACAGGACCTCCCAGGGAGATGACCGCAATATCCGCGGTTCCCCCGCCGATATCCACGATCATGTTGCCGCACGCCTTGGATATGTCAATGCCGGCTCCGATGGCGGCCGCCACCGGTTCTTCTATGATCGAGACGTCCCTGGCTCCCGCCTGGTAAGTGGCGTCCTCCACAGCCTTCCGCTCCACCTCCGTGGCCCCGCTGGGGATACACACCGCAATCCTGGGCTTTCTGAGCGCTTTCCTGCCTACGGCCTTTGTAATAAAATATTTTAACATCTTCTCCGTTACGGTGTAATCGGAGATTACTCCCTGTCTGAGGGGCCTGATAGCCACGATATTGCCCGGAGTCCTTCCTATCATAAGGCGGGCTTCCTCCCCGAAGGTGATGATCTTGCTGGTATCACGGTCAATTGCCACTACGGACGGTTCCTTTAAAACCACGCCTTTCCCTTTAATATATACCAGAATGCTGGCTGTCCCCAAATCGATCCCAATGTCATTGGACATTAACATATTATCTGCTTCCTCCTGTCTTACCGGCTTTTATCTCCCCTGCGGGCTTGTCCCGGGGTACTTTTTCTATGGATAAGCCCCTTTTTTCGGACGAAAAGGTGCTTTTATACATATGATTCCACACTGTCGGTTTTATTATATACAATCTCCTGGGGTTTTTAAAGGTTTTTTTTTATTTTATTTTTTTTATCTTTATTTTATCCCGGGTACACACTTTGGTCACATTTTTCTTCTATACTCTAAGTACGTTATCCGAAAGGGTAACGGGCCTTTGTTTCAAGTAAACCACTTGAAATCACAAAGCTTTTTCATACTCATACCTGTCAGGGGAAACCCTGACAGGCCCCCCTAAAACAATTTCCTAAAAATACCTACCATTCCCTAATGAAGGCGGCTCTGAAGCGACAGGGCCGTTTTTTCGTTTTACGTTTTTCAGTAATAGTTTTCCGCTTCCCCGGCAATAATACACTGAAAAATGATTGCACGATCTCTTGGTACCCGTTATGATTAGACTATATAAATTTAAACGCTCAGGAGGTATTTATGTACACATATCCATGGTATCACTGGATCGCCTTTTTCTATATTTACTGCTTTTTCGGCTGGATCTTTGAATCCGTTTACGTATCTCTGAAAAAGAAGCGCCTGGTCAACCGGGGATTTCTGCGCCTGCCCATGCTTCCCCTCTACGGCACCGGGGCTGTTATGATGCTCTGGGTGTCTCTGCCTGTAAAAGAAAGCCTGATCCTGGTGTATCTTTCCGGTGTTGTGGCTGCCACTGCTCTGGAATATGTGACAGGATACATGATGGAACGGCTGTTTAAAATGAAATACTGGGATTACAGCAGCCAGAGATTTCAGATCCACGGATATATCTGCCTTACCTCCTCCATTGCGTGGGGATTCCTGACCATCTTCCTGACAGAAGTGATACACAGGCCCATCGCCGTTTTTGTTCTGAATATGAATCCTTTTACGGAATTTTTCCTTTTATCTGCTGTCAGCGTTGTATTTGTCTTGGATGTGATACAGTCCACCAGAGAGGCTCTGGCTCTGGGACAGGTTCTGGAGGCAATGACCAGGATGAAAGGGCAGCTGGATGAGATGCAGCTGCAGCTGGCTCTTTTGAGAGCAGAGGCCTCCCAGAAACTGGAAGATATAAAAAGCGATGCCCGCATCCAGGCGGCAGAGCTTCGCAATGACGCCCATATCCGTATGCTGGAACTGAAAAGCGGCGCGTGGACGCGGGTGGAAGATCTGAAAACCGAGACAGCCTTGCTGGCTGCAGAGCTTCGGGACACTACCCGCCAGAAAGCAGCGGAATTTAAGGAAGATACGGCACACATGGCTGCCAGGCTAAGAGACAGCGTCCGCCAAACATCCTTCTCCTCCGGGGAGGAAGCCGCCTCCGGGGATCCGTTAGCAGAACATTCCCGGCAAACTCTGTCTCAGACCGGGCTGACCGAACAGATACAGGCCCAGTCAAACCGCATCCAGGCCCTGCTGGAATCCCGCAGGAAACTGTATTCCCAGATGTCCTTCTACCGCAGGGGACTTCTCAAAGGCAACCCGTCCGCATCCTCCAGAAAATTTGAGGAGGCCCTCAGGGAGCTACGGGATATGGCGGACAGGCAGTCCCGCCGCCCATAACCCATCAAACTCCCGTCAGGCCTTCCACCTTTGATACAGCATATCCGGTACCTTTTGGATCTGCACAAATATTTTTGTTATACAGGAACTTCCCAGTATCAGAGCAGACAGGGCAGCCAGCGCCGTGACAAACACCACGTTCCTCCGGTACACGGATGTTATAACCCCGTAAAATCCCCAGTACTGCATCATATCCCTGAGAAGCCGGTGAAGAATATAGATCTGCAAAGTCCTCTGGCCAAGAAAGGTCCATCTTCTCCGGCTTCCGGGGATCACTGCCATCAGGCCCAGAATCATGACCGATGCCCATGTATAGCACACAAGCCTTACAAGCCCGCCCCATGCATACACCTGGGGAGCCAGCCTTCGGTAATTCATTCCATATATGATATTTCCGCAGGGATCCAAAAACCGTCCCGTACCAAGCGCCGTGATCACCGCCAAAACCGCTGCGCCGGCCGTAAACAGCAGCCGGTATCTGCTGCCCGTAAATCTCTTCACCTGTTCCTGCTTCCAGTAATAGCCTGCATAAAAAAACGGGGCAAAGGTCAGGGTCCGGCTCATGGCCAAAGTATCCCCCAGAGAATCCTGATATCCGCCCAATATCCCAATACACAGGCAGATGGCTATGACTGCACCAGGCTTGAGCCCTGTAAGGAACGGAATGGACAGGTACCACCAAACCATAGCCAGAAGATACCAGGGCGCACCGTCCTCCCAAAAAAAGTCTATGTAACCTGTCACCGGCTGGCCTGCCGCCAGGTTTTCCGTCACATGAACTGCCGCCTCAAAGAGGATGTACAGCCACACAAGTCTCAAAACTTTGTCGCTCCTGTATTTTCCCTGCCTGTAAACACTCTTGGCAAAATACCCGGATATCAGCGCGAACATGGGCATATGAAACAGGTAAATTATGTTAATCAGGCTGCCCACAAGCCTTGTCCGTTCCATAGGCAGCAAAAAGTGCCCGATCACCACAAGTGTAATCAGGGCACCCTTTACATTATCAAAATAATGATCTCGTTCCATTATCCCTCGCAGATCCATTTACAGCATGGAGTCAACCATGGCCTGTACCGCCTCGCCGAAGGTCTTTGATTTGGCGTCCGCGTCTTCCAGGGAAGTCCCCTTTACTCCGTAATAGAACTTGATCTTGGGCTCGGTTCCGGAAGGCCTTACGCACATCCATGCACCGTCATTCATATCATAGTAGAGAACGTTGGATGCGGGAAGACCTGTGGGCTTCACTTCCCCGGTAGCCATATCCTTGATGGTATTCAGCTGGTAGTCTCTGGCTGATACTACCTGATAATCTCCCACCTTCGCAGGAGTATTGCCACGCAGAGTATTCATGATATTCTGGATCTTCGCCAGTCCCTCAATGCCCTTTAAGCCGATAGACTTGACTGCATCTTTGTAGTATCCGTACTTGTCATACATGGCCACCATGGCATCCCACAGGGTCATGTCCTTGGTTTTGTAGTACGCGGCAGCCTCGCACAGGGCAACGCTGGCGGACACGGCGTCCTTGTCCCGGGCATAGGTTCCGATAAGGCATCCGTAGCTTTCCTCCAGACCGAACATATAGCGGCCCTTTCCTGTGTTCTCCTCCTTCAGGATCTGCTGTCCGATCCACTTAAAGCCTGTGAGGCACTCCACCAGTTTACAGCCGTAACCTGCCGCAACCGCGTCCACCAGGTTGGTGGTCACGATGGATTTCACCACCTCGCCGTCTGCTGGAATCTGGTTCTTTGCCGCCTTCTGGCTCAAAACATACTCGCACAGCAGGGAGCCGGACATATTGCCGGTCAGCGGAATGTAGCTGCCGGATTTGCTGTCCTTCACGTAAACACCCAGACGGTCCGCATCCGGGTCTGTAGCCAGCACCAGATCCGCATCCAGCTCTTTTGCCATGGCAAGGCCAAGGGTAAAGGCCTCCTCTGCCTCCGGGTTTGGATAGCTTACTGTGGGGAACTCGCCGTCAGGCAACTCCTGCTGGGGAACCACATACACATGCTCAAATCCGATTTCTTTCAGCACTCTTCTTACAGGGATGTTGCCGGTTCCGTGAAGGGGTGTGTATACAATCTTGATGCTGTCCTGCATCTTGTCAATCGCTTCCTGATTCACTACCTGAGCTTTTACATTGGCAATATATTTGTCGTCAATCTCGGCGCCGATGACTTTGTAAAGGCCTGCCGCCTTGGCATCGGAAGCGGTCATGGTCTTCACAGTGGACAAGTCCTCGATAGCCAGAACTTCTTCGGTCACGCCTTTGTCGTGAGGCGGTGTAAACTGGGCGCCGTCCTCCCAGTATACTTTGTAGCCGTTGTACTCCGGCGGGTTGTGGCTGGCCGTCACGTTGATACCGGCGATGCAGCCCAGCTCACGCACCGCAAAAGACAGCTCCGGCGTAGGACGCAGGCTCTCAAACTTGTAGGCCATGATGCCGTTGGCTGCCAGAGTCCTTGCGGCCTCGTCCGCAAACTCCGGGGACATACGGCGGGAATCATAGGCAATGGCTACGCCCTTGTCCTGGCCGCCCTGCTTGATGATATAATTGGCAAGGCCCTGGGTGGCTCTCCGCACCACATAAATATTCATGCGGTTGATACCTGCCCCGATGATCCCCCGAAGCCCGGCTGTACCAAACTCCAGATCCATATAAAAACGTTCTTTAATCTCGTTCTCATCCCCGGCGATAGCACGAAGCTCTTCCTTGGTATCCTCGTCAAAATATGGATTGGCGAGCCATTCCTCGTAGATTTTCTTGTAATCCTTCATTATGTAACTCTCCCTTCGTTTTTGCTGTAGTCTATTATACTTCAAAACCCGGAAAAAGGGAAGATAAACAACAGGAAAGATTCTCATTTTATTACGGACAGAAAGCGGTTCCTCTGCTCGGTCTGGCCTGCCAGATTCCGAAGTTTCTCCATGTTCCTGTCCGGGATCCATGCTTTGTTGGCATTCATGTAAAAGTTAATCTGTTTCCAGTATTTTTCCGGATATAAAAACAGATAGTAAAGGCTTTCCCTGTCCCGGCTTGTCAGAGGCATCACCCTGTCGTAGGCCGCAAGCATCTCCTGGCCCAGTGATTGGCTCCACTCATGCTTTTCCATGACTTTTCTCATAAAATGATACAGATCCCGCATCTGATCCCCTAAATGCATCTTGTGATACTCGATAACGGCTCCCCTGGCGCCGGCCCCAGGCGTCTCCTGGACAAACAGTACGTGGTGCTGGTCCAAATCCCCGTGGCACAGAAACAGAGGCACTGTCCTGTCCTGAAGTTCCAGTTTGGCCATGCCCTCTCCCGCCTCCCTGGCCTGATCGTAGAACATGGAGAAATTATTCAGGGCACATCGCTCAAAATCCGTCTTTTTCCGCTTGTTCTTCATGAAGTTCCTGGCCCGGCGCAGTTCCTGGCTGCGCCGCTCCATCTCCTGCCTGGCAGTCTCCACCGCGATAGAACCCAGATTCCACTCCTCCTGCCGTTCAATCTTTTTCAAAATCTGATGAAGAACTGCAATCTTCCCTATGGCCTCCCGAATCTCCCTCTGATCCCTGATGTTGCACTCCCGACCGGTGTACCAGTGCTTTAAGGTATGCCTGGTGCCGTCCTCGGACAGGGAGATAAGTTCTCCCTGGGCGGTCCTGATATAGTCATCAACCAGGAGCAGACCCGACTTTCTGACCTGTCCCAGAACCTGCGTCTCAAATTCCAGGCGTTTCATCGTGCCCCGGTACTCCTGCAAAAGCATGATCCCCTGGCTGGTATCGCATATCCACCCGCTGCGGCCTTTCCGTACACTGTCCGCAGTCAAGTCGTACTGCGCCAAAGCCTCCAAATGTCTCTCGTTCACATCCACCCCTCCAAACGCCCTCTTTGTAGCTACTTCTAGGGTATGAGAAGGTGGGACGGATTATGTTGATTTTTTCAGGTTTTGGAGTCAGCGCCGCAGAGACACCCGCTGGATGCAAGTTCCGCCAAAAGCGTATTCCTGTCGTTCTTCTCCCGATCCTCCAAAACCAGTTCCAGCAGCATGTTTAAAGCCTGGCCTATGGCTTTGCCCGGCCGCATCCCCAGTGTCACCAAATCATCCCCGGTTACCGCCAGGTCCTTTAAGCGGACACAGTCCCCCCGGCCTCGTATGAGACAGGTAAGGCGGCTGATCTCTGCCAGATCCTCCCGGCTCTCGGGAATGTCCCGAAGACACTGTTTCAATGCCAGCAGGTCGTCATAGGCGTCTTCCGGCATTTGGCTCATGGTCTTTCTTATGAGTTTTTCCTCAGTTCCCACCGGCCTCTGCCGCCAGCGGACCAGAAGCTTTACCCTGCCAATGGTATCGTTGTCCATTTTCAGCTCTTTTAACACCGCCTGGGCTGCCTCCTCTGTCTCATGGCAAAGCAGAGCCGCCCAGCGCAGAGGGATACGGGGCGGAAAATCCCCGGTTATCCAAACGTCCCGGGGATTTATCTCCCCGAATGTTTTTGAAATCCACGGGGCTATGCCGTATTCAAACACCCTGTGGATGCATTCCGGGTGGGGGGACATAAGAAGCTTGGTCATTTCTGTGTGTATCCTCTCTTTGCTCACCCGGGCAAGATTTGGAGCCAGAGTTTTCAGGGCTTCTCTGGTTTCCTCCTCAATCTCAAACCCTAACTGGGCGCTGAAGCGAAGAGCCCGCAGAATCCGAAGCGCATCCTCCCCAAACCGATCCAGAGGGTTGCCTACGCAGCGGATCCGCCCCTCCCTCAAATCTGTTTTGCCGTCAAAGAGGTCAATTAGCCCTGCTCTGCGGCTGTAGGCCATGGCATTGATGGTAAAGTCCCGGCGTTTTAAATCCTCCTCCAGGTAAGGGGTAAATGCCACGTTTTTAGGATGCCTGCCGTCCTCGTACTCTCCGTCAATGCGGTAGGTAGTGACCTCATAGGCCTCTTTTCCCCTCATAACGGTCACCGTGCCGTGGGCAATGCCTGTGTCTATGGTTCGTCCGAAAATGGCTTTCACCTGTTCGGGAACAGCCCTGGTGGTGATGTCCCAATCTCCCGGTTTTCTGCCCAGAAGGCTGTCCCTGACGCAGCCTCCTACCACGCAGGCCTCAAAACCGTTTTCCTCCAGTTTTTCTATAATATATTCTGCCTGCGGTGGGATAGGAAGACAGAGTTTTAAGGGATCGGTGTCGGGATTCGTCATGGTCAGTTCACCTCCTAAGGTTAATAAAGTTGAATCCTGCTTTTAATATGCTCTGCCCCAGTACACCATCTTCGCCGCCGGCTTCCCGCAGCAGACGCATGTATCCGACAGCTGTTCCTGCTTAAAGGGCATGCACCGGGACGTGGCGCCTGTGTCCTCCTTG
>JAAWLV010000123.1 GCA_022798105.1 Hungatella sp. | reverse complement strand
TAAAATCGCCTGCGGCGATGGGGCATATGCTTTGCCCCCGTAACGGTACTGGCCCATGGCTAATCAGCGGAGTGATTAGCCATGGTGTGAACAGTAACAAGTCATTCCTTTGTCACGGTTTACAAATATGAAATGCTTGGCATTCCCAAAATAAGCTGATACAATAACTACAATACAGACATATGACATCCATATCTTAAAGGAGATACCATCATGAAAAACCTGTTTTGCTTACTTCACACTGCCTTAACCCAAAACCAGGACGCTGTCCTGGTCACCGTAGTCGCCAGTTCCGGCTCCACCCCCCGGGGTACAGGAGCCCGGATGCTCATCACCAAAGACGGCCGCATTGCCGGCACCATCGGCGGCGGCGCCGTGGAGTACCGAAGCGAACAGCTGGCCCGGACCGTTCTCGACCAGAAAAGCTCCCGCATGGAATACTTCCGGCTCCGCAAAAACCAGGTGGAGGATCTGGGCATGATCTGCGGCGGAGACGTAAACGTCTATTTCCAGTACATCCCTGCAGGGGATCCCCAGACCCTTGCCCTGACCGACCGCATCCTCTCCCTCTACGCCCACGGGCAGCAATCCTGGCTTATCACCGACATCACCCCGGAACAAGCCGGAGGTCTGGCCGTGTACACCAAAAAATCCGGCATCGTCGGATCCCAAATCCCCTCCGGCATCATCCCCGGCCTTGGCTCCAGGCCTGCCCAGATCCGGATCGGCCAAAATCTGTACTACTGCGAAAAGCTTATCCAGGCCGGCATGGTCTACATCTTCGGCGGCGGCCATGTAGCCCAGGCATTGGTGCCTGCCCTCGCCGCCGTAGACTTCCGCTGCACCGTTTTGGAGGACAGGGAGGACTTCTGCCGAAAGCAGCTCTTCCCCCAGGCAGAAGAAACCATACTCATCGACAACACCCGCGTCGCCGACTTCATCACCATCCGGGAGGACGACTACGTAGTCATCATGACCCGGGGCCACAAAGACGACACCCTCATCCAGGCCCAGGCCCTGCAAACCCCTGCCCACTACATCGGCGTCATCGGCAGCGCCCGCAAAACCGCCGGCGTGTTTGCTGTCCTTCGGGAGCAGGGCTTCACCGACCAGGATTTATCCCGCATCACCACCCCCATAGGCCTTGACATCGGCTCCGAGACCCCCGCCGAGATCGCAGTCAGCATCACCGCCCAGTTAATCCAGGTCCGCGCCGGCCGAAATCACTCCTGACTCCCCAAAACCATTACTGCCCCCAACCGGCCCTCCCCATGTAAACACACGATTTCTCAAACTGCATTGTTCCAGTCACACCAAACAAAAACACAAAGAAAGAGCAGCAAATCCGTTCTCTCCAACAGATTCCCTGCTCTTTCTTTTATCTCCTTTTTAGCCTGCCCACAGCCTCCACCGTACTCTCATATGTGCCGAACGCCGTCAGCCTGAAATATCCCTCCCCGCTGGGGCCGAACCCGCTTCCCGGCGTCCCTACCACATTAGCCGTCTCCAAAAGCCAGTCAAAAAACTCCCAGGAACTCATCCCATCCGGCACCTTCATCCAGATATACGGCGCGTTGACCCCTCCGTACACCTGATACCCGGCGTTTTTCAGCCCATCAAAGATCACCCTGGCATTGTTCATATAGTAGGCCACCTGCTCCTTAATCTGCGCGCTCCCCTCATCCGAGTACACCGCCATGGCCGCTCTCTGCACAATATACGGTGCACCGTTAAACTTGGTCCCATGCCTTCTGGCCCACAGCCCGTGCACATCCACTTCGCCGCTCTTCAGTTCCTTAGGAATCACCGTAAATCCCAGCCGCACCCCGGTAAATCCCGCATTCTTGGAAAAAGACCGGAACTCAATGGCGCAGGTCCTTGCCCCCTCAATCTCAAAGATACTGTGAGGCACATCCTCATCGGCAATATACGCCTCATAAGCCGCGTCATATAAGATCACAGCACCTATGTCATTGGCATAATCCACCCAGACTTTCAGCTGCCGCCTGGTCAGAGCCGTTCCTGTGGGATTGTTGGGCACGCACAGGTAAATCAGATCCGGCCGTTCCCCGGGAAGCTCCGGCACAAATCCGTTCTCTGCCGTACAGGGCATATAGATCACATTGCTCCACAATCCCCGCGCCTCATCGTAATCCCCGCACCGCCCCGCCATCACATTGGAGTCCACATACACCGGATACACCGGGTCGCACACTGCAATCCGGCAATTTGCCGAAAAGATCTCCTGAATATTCCCGCAGTCGCTCTTGGCCCCGTCAGACACAAATATCTCATCTGCGCTGATATCACACCCCCTGGCCTGATAATCCTTCCCGGCAATCTCCTCCCGCAAAAAGGCGTACCCCAGATCCGGCGCGTACCCGTGAAAGGTTTCCGCCCTTCCCATCTCATCCACAGCCTCATGCATGGCCTTTATGATAGCCGGAGCCAGCGGCCTGGTCACATCCCCAATCCCCAGCCGTATGATTTTCCTGTCCGGATTTTTTTGGGAATAGGCGCTCACCTTCTTTCCAATGGTTGAAAACAGATAACTTCCCGGCAGTTTCAAATAATTTTCATTCACTCTGAACAAACATTCATCCTCCTTTTATCTATCATATACTCTCGGAATCTCTGCACTTCATCTGATTATCCTGCGCTCACCCGTCCAGAAAAATCTCTCCCCGAAACACTTCCGCCGCAGGCCCCGTCATAAAACCATGGCCCGTAGCCCGGTTCCAGGCAATCATAAGCTCCCCGCCCCGCAGCGAAACCTTCACCACATCATCCGTATACCCCATCAGGATGGAAGCCACCGCGCTGGCCGTAGCCCCGGTGCCGCAGGCCCATGTTTCCCCGCTGCCCCGCTCCCACACCCGCATGCGGATATGACCCCGGTCCACCACCTGGACAAATTCCGAGTTCACCCGATCAGGAAACCGGCTGTGGTTCTCATAGTACGGCCCAATCCGCTCCAAATCCAGGCTGTCAATATCCTCCCGAAAATAAACCGCATGGGGATTGCCCACAGAAATTCCCACAAATTCCGTATCCATCCCTTTTATATTGATGGGTTCCGGCACCTGAGTGCTGATAACCTTCGGGATACCCATATCCACGGTCACCTGATCCACCTTTTTGTCCCGGATCTGCAGCTCCAGCTCCTTAATTCCTCCAAGAGTCTCCACAGTCACCCTGTTCCCTCTCACCATTCCATGGTCATACACGTACTTTCCCACACAGCGGACGGCATTGCCGCACATGACCCCCTCTGATCCGTCCGCGTTGAACATCCGCATCCGCACATCCGCTTTTTCCGACGGGCAGATAAGCACCAGCCCGTCGGACCCGATGCCGAAATGCCGGTCACTGATCAAAACTGCCGCTCTCTCCGGCCTGTCTATCTTCTCTTCAAAACAGTTGACATAGACATAATCATTGCCTGCCCCCTGCATTTTCGTAAATTTCATCCTGTCTCCTTTAATATAGGTACTCTCCTGTTACACATCGGTTTTTACTGCTCCACTGCCCTCACCCGTCAATCAGGCTGATGACCATCTGGGCTGTCTCCACCATATTAGTTCCGCTGTCCATGCTGCATTTTTGTATATACCGGTGGGCTTCCGACTCCGACATACCGTTCCGCTCCATCAAAAGTTCCTTGGCTTTCGTGATAATTCTGGTCTCCTTTTGACTTCTCCCGGCTGTGTCCTGTCCCATCCGCCGCCTTCTCTTTACCTGGCTTCTGCACATCATCTCCAGAGTCCCCACCAGATCATGAACCTTCAGGGGCATGGAAAGGCACACCATATCCTGAGGCATTCCTCCCTCAAGCCGGCCCGGCGGAGCCACCAAAAGCATATCAAAGCCTCTGGGCATACAATCCCGAATCTCCTGATACATCATATCCTCAAAACGGTAACCGCTGACCACGATCCCGCTGCTCAAATCCTCCAGGCTGCTAAGGGCCTGAGCCCCCGAAGTACAGACAGCGACCACCTGAAATCCGTTGCGCATAAGGATATTCTTAATATTTTTCGCATCCCCCTGTCTGGAAAATGCCACCACAATATTGGTCACACGTCTCACCTCCGGCTCTCAAAGAGGGTCACCAATCAAAACTTATACAGATACTGCCCAATCTCCCAGTCTGTCACCTGGGATCGAAACTCATTCCATTCCTCTTTCTTCGCCGCCAGATATTTGCTGTGGATATGCCCTCCCAGCACCTCCTTCAAAAACCCGTCATCCCCGAACTCTTCAATGGCCTCCCCCAGGGTCTGGGGAAGCTGGCCTATCCCCTGTTCAACCAGCTCCTCCTCCGTCATCGTCATTACATTTCTGCTGACCGCCCTGGGGGGAGTCATGTCCTTTTTGATACCGTCCAGCCCTGCCGCCAGACACGCCGCCAGAGCCAGGTACGGATTCATAGCCGAATCCGGGCTCCGAAGCTCAATCCTGGTGCTGGCATCCCTGGAAGTGGGAATACGGATAAGCTGCCCTCTGTTGGAGGCCGTGGACCAGGCGATGCGGGTAGGCGCGTCATAGCCCGGGATCAGCCTTTTGTAGGAGTTCACCAGAGGGTTGGTCAGAATCGTCATAGGCTTAATATGGCACAAAATCCCTGCCATAAACTGATATCCCAGCCGGCTCAGCCCGTGAGCATCCGCCCCGTCTGCAAACAGATTGTTCCCCTCCATGTCCTCCAGAGACATATTGATATGCATCCCCGAGCCGTTGACCCCCGCTTTGGGCTTTGGCATAAAGGTGGCGTGAAGCCCATGGCGCTTGGCGATAGTCTTCACCGCCATCTTAAATGTCATAATATTGTCCGCCGCTTTGAGCCCTGTCTCATATTGAAAATCCACCTCATGCTGGGCAGGCGCGATCTCATGGTGGGACGACTCGATGACAAATCCCATCTCCTCCAGGTTCAGCACAATATCCCTGCGCACATTCTCCGCCAGGTCAATGGGCCCCACGTCAAAATACCCTGCCGTCTCATGGCTGGTTGTGGTGGGCCGCCCTTCCTCATCCATGTGAAACAGAAAAAACTCACACTCCGGCCCCACGTTGAACCGATATCCCATGCCCTCTGCCTCTCTCAGCACCTTTTTCAGCACATACCTTGGATCCCCCTCAAAAGGGCTGCCGTCGGGACAGTGGACATCGCAGATAAGCCGTGCCACCTTCCCCTGTCCCGGCCTCCAGGGAAATATCTCAAATGTATCCAGATCCGGATACAGGTACATATCCGTCTCCTCTTTCCTCACAAATCCCTCAATGGCGGAGCCGTCAAACATACAGCGGTTGTCCAGCGCCTTCCCAAGCTGTCCCGCCGTGATGGCCACATTTTTAAGCATCCCGAAAATATCCGTAAACTGAAGCCGGATAAACTCCACATCCTCCTCCTCTGCCAGGCGGATAATGTCCTCCTTGCTGTACCTTGCCATGTCAGATCTCCTTTTTCTCTTATATGATATTATAGTTTACTTTCTGCTGTCAAGCGATGCTATTCACCGGAGTGATTAGCCGCGATGAGAACCAATGCCAATCACTTAAACGACAACCCTTTTCATGCAAAAAGGACGTTTAAAGGGAGCCATTGTCCCCAATGGCTGTCCTTCCAACGTCCTCGTCTACACATCAAATATAGCAGTCTGCGCCCTGTTTGTCAACAGGAAATCCTTACGCCCCGGTTCCCTCCCGTAAAAGGCTCTCAAAGGTCTCCCACGACACATACTGCCCTCCCATACTCTCCAGATGATCCGTATGGAACTGACAGTCAATAAACAGAAACTCCCGATCCTCCAAAAACTTGGAAAATGCAATCAGCGCCACCTTAGACCCGTTTTCCCGCTCCGAAAACATGCTCTCCCCAAAGAAGCACCGTCCCAGAGACACTCCGTAAAGGCCTCCTGCCAGTTCTCCGTCCTCAAAAGCCTCTACACTGACGGCATACCCCTCCTTATGCAGTTCATAATACGCCTCCTCCAATTCATCGCTGATCCAGGTTCCCTCATCGTCCTCCCTTTTTGCCCGGCACCGATGCATAGTATCCTGAAAGTCCCGGTTCAGGACAATCTGAAACTGGTGTTTTTTCATATATTTTTTCATAGAATGGGACACATGGATATCCTCGGGAAAAATCAAAAACCGCTCTCTGGGGCACCACCACAAAATCTCCTCCCCCGGATTGTACCACGGAAATATGCCGTGGTCATATGCCAGCAAAAGCCGGCGCACACTTAAATCCCCTCCCACTGCCAGCAGCCCGTTGTCCTCCGCCAGCCTGGGGCTCGGAAAAATAACATCTTCTTTATTCAGTCGAAATACAGGCATTATGTTGTCATCTCCTTTTAAGCTGTAACCTTTGCCTATGTGTTCTCATTGACAGAGCCCTGTTCCTTCATCCCCTGCACATCAATCCCTTACCTGCAGATCTTAATCCCTTCTAAATAAATCCCTTGTGTAAACCTTTCCGCTCACATCATCCAGCGCCTCGTCAAACCGGTTGGCAATGATACAGTCGCACATCCCTTTAAACTTCTCCAGAGCATTGACCACCAAACTGCCAAAAAACGTGCTGCCATCCTCAAGGGTCGGCTCATACACAATCACCGTCGCACCCTTGGCCTTAATCCTCTTCATAACCCCCTGGATAGAAGACTGCCGGAAATTATCCGAATTGCTCTTCATAGTCAGCCTGTACACTCCTACCGTACAGGATCGCTCCTTGTCCCTGTCATAATCGTTGCGGCTGTAGTAGTCGTAATACCCCGCCATGGTAAGAACCCTGTCTGCAATAAAATCCTTCCTGGTCCTGTTGCTCTCCACAATCGCCTCAATAAGGTTCTCCGGAACATCGGAATAATTGGCTAACAGCTGCTTTGTATCCTTGGGAAGGCAATAACCGCCGTAACCAAAAGACGGATTGTTATAGTGGGAGCCAATCCTGGGATCCAGGCACACTCCGTCAATAATCGAACGGGTATCCAGTCCCTTCATCTCTGCGTACGTATCCAGTTCATTAAAATAAGAAACCCTCAGCGCCAGATAGGTATTGGCAAAAAGCTTCACCGCCTCTGCCTCTGTAAATCCCATAAACAGGGTATCCACCTGTTCCTTCAGAGCCCCTTCCTGCAAAAGTGCCGCAAACCGGCGTCCCGCCTCACAAATCCTCTCATCCTCCCTGTCAACCCCCACAATAATCCGGCTGGGATACAGGTTATCATACAATGCCCTGGATTCCCTTAAAAACTCAGGGCTGAACAGAATATTAGGCGTATTGAATTTTTTCCTCACAGATTCCGTATATCCGACAGGTACCGTAGATTTGATAACCATAATGGCATCCGGGTTGGTTTTCAGCACCAGCTCAATGACCTGTTCCACCGCCGAGGTATCAAAGAAATTCTTCCGGCTGTCATAGTTTGTGGGAGCCGCGATAACCACATAGTCAGCCTCCCTGTAAGCCTGCTCCCCGTCTAAGGTGGCTGTCAGATCCAGCCGCCGGTTTGCCAGATACTCCTCTATCTCCGTATCCTGGATAGGGGAGATGCGGGAGTTAATCTTCTCCACCTTCTCCGGAATAATATCCACCGCGTACACCTTATGATGCTGGGACAAAAGAACCGCTAAAGACAGCCCCACATAGCCTGTCCCGGCCACGGCTACAGTCACAGGCTGCTCTATCTCACTATTTGCATTCATAATCCGTAATTCCTCCGTTTTCTGGTTATTTTTGGAAAATTTTTTTATCTGTTTTTATTATATATGGAAGATGGGAGATATGCAAGGAGAACCAGAAAGATATTTTGATTAGCCATGGGCCAGGTTACCCTTCACTGGTGCCTGATAAACAGTGACCCAGACCGCCATTTAAAATCGCCATAAGCGCAGGCGGTCTGGAGCGCTGCTATTACGCGCATCCTCCCGGCTGAACAGTGTCCCCTCAGCCGGGGTGTGAAACAATGTCATTAACTTAAAGTTGTCACAACCCTGGGGTAGAAATGCTAAACGTTACAAAGCCCTAAAAACAGGTCTCTTCTTCACGGCATTCATTCACCTTGATCTGGATAAACAGGAACTTTAAATTCGTTCTATTGCTGTATTGTTGAGTGAGTAAAGTTGGGGCGGGGATTGTCGTGAAGCCAGGGCGGGGAGGGAGACATGGTGCCGTTCGGATTCAGATATGCCAGAC
>JAAWLV010000122.1 GCA_022798105.1 Hungatella sp. | reverse complement strand
ATATGCCCATTTAAAATCGCCTGCGGCGATGGGGCATATGCTTTGCCCCCGTAACGGTACCGGCCCATGGCTAATCAGCGGAGTGATTAGCCATGGTGTAAACAGTAACGATTTTTTGTCAGATGTGCATAAATTTATGAGGCGTACGTGGAACGTATCTCCTTTGCCCCACTTCTGACTCATCCCATATTTTTTTAAGTATACCACATATCAGGCACTGCCGCAAACATGAAATGCAAACCATCTCCTTCTCCTGTCAGGGTAAATTTTGCCATGGAGCAAAACCCGCTTCCCTGGGATATGCCCACTTAAAATCGCCTGCTGCCGTCATCCGCATCCGCCCGGCGGGCTGCCGCCCTCCTCCCCCCGCCTTCCAAGCAGCTGCTTGGGCGAATACCCGAACATTTTTTTAAAGCCTTTGGAAAACTGCGCCACATCCGGGTATCCCACCCTCTCCCCGATTTCATATACTCTTAAAGATCCCTGGCGCACCAGGCTGTAGGCCATATTCATCCGGTACCGGAACAGATACTCGCTGAAAGGATATCCCGTATCCGCCTTAAACACAGAGCTTAAATAGGACGGACTTACATGCAGCTCTCTGGCAACGGACTTTAAAGAAAGGCTTTCTCCGTAGCGGCTCCTCATGATGGCCAGGACCTTGCGGGTGTAGGGGCTCTGAAAACAGTCCCTTCTCACCTCGGCAAATACCATCTCTAGGATACCCAAAAGGACGAAAAACAGATCATACACATTGTTTGGCCTTCTCAGCTGCTCAATAAAAGCGTGCATGTCCACGGCGGAGGGAAGCGGGCTGCCGTAAACCCAGGCCAGCTGCTTGTAGACATTTTCCAAAAATTTAAAACACTCAAACTGGAAATCCAGATAGCTGGCAGTCCAGTGGTTCCCCCTGCAGAATTCCAGAAACTGAAAGACCCCCGATTTCAGCTCCTGCTCATCCAGGCTCTTTATAACCTCCGGAGCCAGAGACTGTTTTTCCGGGAGATAAAGAGGCATGCATTTTTTATCCTCCGCTTTTCCCAGAAGCAGCCCGCACAGCATCTGCTGCAAATAAGCACCAAGGGACAGGTTTTTGTCGCAGAGGCACACTGCCTCGCTGACGCTTTCTTCAAGGACCCGGGCCATCTCTTCATACACCTGTTCTTCCTGGTTTGGCATAGTGAAAAAACAGCAGCACACAATCCTTTCCGAAATCCGCGCCTCCAAAAAAGCCAGAACCGGAAAAGCCCCCGCCGCCCGCCCCTCCCCGAAGAAATCCACTTTGTCAACCGACACACCGAGAAACGGGCGGCACCCCTTGGGAACCCCCATCTGCTCCGTCACGAAAAAGAAGGCCTCGTCCGTCTGGCGGCCGCCTGTCAGGACATCATAAAGCACCTTCCCGGCTCCGGCCCTGTCATATGCCGGCTGCCTGCCTGCTTTTGTATCCCGGATTTTCCCCACGCACCGCCTTACACAGTCATAAAGCACGTCAGCCTCAATGGGTTTTAGAAGATAATCAAAAGCCCCCAGTTTTACCGCCTGCTGGGCATACTTAAATTCTGAATAGCTGCTGATAAAGATCACCTGGCACATAAGGCCGCAGCCGTGAATCTGCTCAAACATCTCAAGCCCGCTTGCGTCCGGAAGACAGATATCCGCCAATATCAGCTGAGGCCGTTTTTCCAGGGCCATCCTCAGGCCCTCCATACAGCTGCCGCACACCCCGCAGACCTCCACCCCCAGGGCTTCCCAGTCAATGTAGGTGACCAGCCCCTCCCTGATAAGCTTCTCGTCGTCAATGATCATCGCTTTTATCATAGATTCCACATCCCTTCGGAAACTGAATCGATACAACCGTCCCTCCCTTGAAACTGCTGTCTATGGCAAACGTGTAGTCCTCCCCGAAATACAGCCCCAGCTGCCGGTTTAAATTCATCAGGGCAAAGTATTTCCCGTCGCTTTTATTCTCCCTGACGCAGATCCGAATATCATTTAAATCCATAGGCGAAATCCCCACACCGTCGTCCCTGACCTCATAGCAAATCCTGCCGGCTTCCGGCGAAGTAAACCTTACCCGGACAGTTCCTCCGCCTTTGGGACGGAGCCCGTGGACAACGGCGTTTTCCAGAACCGGCTGAAAAAAATATTTGATCACCCTCTCATTTTCAAGCCCTGCCTCCACCTCAATGCTGCTGTCTATGGTCTCCCCCATGCGCACGTTTAAAAGCGCCAGATAGCTTTTGAGAACCTCCGCCTCCCGCCCGATGGTAATGTAATCACTGCCGTTATTTAAGGTCAGGCGGAAAAAACGGCTTAAGTCAAAGATGATCCTGGAAATCTGGGGCACATGGTTTTTGTCCGCGATCCAGTGGATGGAATCCAGTGTGTTGTAGATAAAGTGTTCTTTCAGCTGGGTCTGGATAAACTTTAGCTCATACCCTTCTTTTAACAGCCTGGTCTCATAGTTGGTATGGATTAAGGTGTCGATATTTTTTAAAAGCACATTGAGCCGGTGTCCGATATAGCCCAGCTCGTCCCGCCTGCCTGTGCGGATGCGCACGCTTAAGTCCCCTCCCTCCGCCTCCCTCATCTTGCCGCTTATGCGCTTCATGGGCCGGATCAGGTAGAACGACACGAAAAGGGCCGTCAGGATAAAGATGACTGCCAGGGTCCCCAGAATATAGAACCAGTACTCCGTCATCAGAGGTTCGGAAACATTGTAGTGCTCCTGGGGGACAGCCGCAGCATAGTACCATCCCGTATACCGGGATCGGAAATAAGCCATCAGGCAGGGCACATCCCCGGAGTAAAACCCGATCCACCCGGAAGCCTCCCCCGGGGCAAAGCCCTCCAGCTCTTCTGTATCCACAGTGCCGGGGCCTGATATGGGAATCCACGGACTGTCCCCAATCCGGATATAAAACTGGATTGCCCCTGCCGGATCATAGACGGAGATGTGGTCCCGCAGGGGTTTTGCGGATACGACTGCCCTGGAATAAATATGCCGGCTGGGGTTAAACGCGCAGAAAGGCCGGCTGTAGGTGGCAAACATGGCCTCTTTCGAGTCCGGCCGCAGCACATGCCAGCTCCGCTCCCCTGTCTGCGCCGCCCTCTCGGCATTTTCCATGATGCTTTCAATCTGTCCTTTTGTCGGTTCGGTGGAAATGTAGCGGGTATCCCCTGCATAGTTGCCGAACAGCGTATTGCCGTAGGGCGTGTACACCTCCAAAGAGTCAAGATAGGGGTTGCTTAGATAAAGGTTGTAAAGTTCCATGCCCAGCTCCTGCCGCAGACGGTAATTGCGGTAGTCGCTGGCTCTCACGCCGTCATACTCCGTCAGCCGGAAGCAGTCATTGGAAAAAGCCGTGTTGCCCTGGAGCTGGGACTGGACAAAGTTTACGCTTCTGAACACCTCGTCCATGGTGTTGGAAATGCTGGTGAGAAAGGACAGAAGCTGGGCTGTGCCCTCCCTCTGGGCCAGACGTCTGGACGTTCCGTACAAAGAAGCGTAAAGGAGAATTATGGGCACCGCAAATATGAGAAAGTAGCTGAACAAAACTTTCGACAGCAGGCTGTGGTTATAATCATTTCGTTTCCTGTCCTTTTTCAACATAAATCCCACCGGCTTTCCCCATATTTCGTTTATTTTAAAATACTTTTGACGGGAAAACAAGGGGCTCCCCGGGGATATGGACGTCCTGGGCAAAATAATCTGATGAAAGCACTAAATTTCGTATAAAATGACAAAACACCCCAAAAATAATATTGTTAATCAACAAATCGGCAAATCATATGCCATTTATAAAATTTTATTCCCATGGTATCATCATTTCAGTATCATTCAGGAGGAGACGCCTATGGCAATCTTTGTGAGCAACCTGGTGGCAGGGCTGGAGCAGGGTCTAGACAACCCTCAGCTGCTGCTTGACATGGTGAAACCCTTTCATAACGAGGTGGGAATCGAATTTTTTATCCACACTTACTCAAAATCTTACATGAAACGCATGGAACAGGTAAGAACCTGGGCAGCGAATCTGCCCATAGCCCTTCACGGCCCCTTCCGGTTTGTGGAAGCCACCAGCGCGCCGGGAACCGGCGAGTACCAAACTTTTGCGGATGCCTATGACCAGGCTCTCTGTCTGGCCCGCAGGTTGGGCTGCAGCCATCTGGTATTCCACAGCAATGAGTGTTTTGTCAGGCCGGAGGAAAAACAACGCCTTAAGGCCCGGTGCCTGGCCAACATAGAAACTCTGATCCAGAAAGCCGGCTCCATGGGCGTAACGCTTTTGCTGGAAAACCTGGCTCTTCCCTCCAAGGGAACGCCGCTGTTTGACTGTGATGAGTACATCTCCCTGTTTGACCGGTTCCCGGAGGCGGGATGCCTCATTGACGTTGGCCATCTTGCGGCAGCCCGGTGGGATATTAAGACCGTAATCTCCGCCCTTGCGCCCAGGATCAAAGGCTACCATCTCCACAACAACGACGGGGTAAACGACAGCCATGAACGGCTTAAAAACGGCGTCATTGATTATGATAGCTTTTTTAAACTGTACCGCACCTACACGCCCCATGGGGATCTGACCCTGGAATACGGCGACAACCACCGTATCACGCCAAAGGATATGCACCGGGACATTGCGTGGGTGGCAAAACTTACCCAAAACCTAAACTCCTGACAAACAAATAAGAAAGAGAGGATATGTTATGAGAAAAAAACGACTTATAAGCGCAGTGCTGGCAGGAACCATGTGCATCGGCCTCTTAGCGGGATGCGGCCAGAGTACAGGCCAGGACTCTCAGGCGCCCGGCACTTCCTCCGCCCAGTCTTCCCAGTCTGACGCCCCGGCAGACAATGAATCCGGCGGCGGGGAAAAGATCGAGCTGACCTTTTTCTATCCCATCGGCGTAGGCGGCGCCCTGGCCACCCTTATTGAGAACCTGGCCGCGGAATTTACCAAGGAGAATCCTGACATCATCTTAAATCCCGTATTTGCAGGAAACTCCACAGAAACCATGACAAAGACCGTATCCGCCCTCCAGGGCGGGACTCCTCCGGATTTCGCCATCCTGCCCAACCCTGAACTGTACTCGTTTCTGGATATGGACGCCGTGATTCCGCTGGATGACTTTATTGCGGCCGACGGAGGGCAGGAGTACATCGACGACTTCATTCCCGCGTTTTTGGAAAACTCCTATTATGACGGGAGCATCTATTCCATCCCCTTCCAGAGAAGTACGGTGATTATGTACTACAACAAAGACCACTTTAAAGAGGCTGGCCTTGATCCGGAGAAGCCGCCTGCAAACTGGGACGAACTGCGGGATTACGCTAAAAAGCTGACCATAACCGACGGCTCCGGCAATATCTCCCGCTACGGCGTTATGATCCCCACAGATGATCCCTTTATCTTCTACGGGTTCTGCCGTCAAAACAGCGCCTCCCCGGACTCCCAGATCATGTCCCAGGACGGAAAGACTGTGTATTTTGACACCCCTGAAAATGCCCAGGCCCTGCAGTTTTTGATTGATCTGTCCAAAACAGATAAGGTTATGCCGGAAGGTTCCATTAAGTGGGGCGACGGCCCGTCCAATTTCATGGCCGGAGCCACCTCCATCACGGTCACTTCCAGCGGAAGCCTTACTAACATCCTGGACAATACAGATTTTGAGGTTGGAACCGCCTATCTGCCTGCAGGCAAACAGTACGGTTCTGCCACGGGAGGCGCAAATCTCTATATCTTTAAGGATGTTGATCCGAAAAAGCAGGAGGCTGCCTGGAAATTTATCCGCTGGATCACCGAGCCCAAGCGTGCGGCTCAGTGGAGCATTGACACCGGTTACGTGGCCACCCGCAACAGCGCCTATGACACGGATCTGATGAAAGAGTATCTGGAAAAGGTTCCCCAGGCCGTCACTGCCAGGGAACAGCTGGACTACGCCTGCAGCGAGCTCCGCGTCCACGACAATCAGAGAGTCCTCCAGGCATTTAAGCAGGCCATCGATGCCGCCATGACCGGAGCCGCCTCCCCCGAAGAAGCCTTAAAGCAGGCCCAGGCAGAGGCAGAATCCATTTTATCTTCCTACCAATAACAATAAAGCATTTTTATAGAATGATTGAATAAAAAAGGGGCCGTGAAAAAATGGAACGATTGAACCTTCATTTTTCACAGCCCCTCCCACCTTTTAATCCCCAGCGCAGCGAAAGGAACGGTACTCATCATGAAGAAACACATTTCCCTAAAAACGAAACAAACGATTCAGGGATGGCTTCTTTTGCTTCCCTCTCTCGTCTTCCTCACCGGCTTTACGGTCTTTCCCATAATCCGCACCTTCATCCAGAGCTTTATGAAAACCGGCAACAATGCCAAAATCCCCTCCCGGTTTGTAGGGCTCCAGAATTATACGGCTGTCTTTAAAGACCCGGTATTTTCCGTGGTCATGAAAAACACCCTGAAATTTTCCCTGATCGTCATACCCTTAGGGTTGATCATCGGCTTTCTTCTTGCCTGTCTGGTAAGCAAAAACATGCCCGGAGCAGGCATTGCCAGAGTGCTTATTTTCTATCCCAATGTGGCGCCTGTGGTAGGTTTCGCCACCATCTGGACCTTTTTGTTTACGCCCAACATCGGCGTCGTCAGCCAGGTGATGAAATCCCTCTCCATGAGGCCTGTGGATTTCCTCAACAACCCCAAAACCGCTCTCTACGCCATTATGGCTGTCTATCTGTGGCGGGAGGCCAGTTACATGATGGTCTTTTACATATCCGGCCTTCAGAATATTTCCCAGGAATACTACGAAGCTGCCCGGCTGGACGGAGCCTCCGCCTGGGATATTATGAGGTCCATCACCCTTCCCCTGGTTATGCCCACCACCCTGTTTTTGCTGACCATCACCATGGCCGACGCTTTCAAGATGGTGGATCTGATTATGGTCATGACCACCAAGGGCGGCCCTAACAACAGCACCAACCTGCTGATGAACCACATCTACCAGACCGCTTTTTCCTACTGGGATACAGGACAGGCATCGGTTCTGACCATCTGTATGCTGGGCTTTATGATGGTTGTGGCCCTGGTACAGTTTACCACCATGGATAAACGAACTTATTATGAAAATTAAGGAGGCATCTCATGAAAAAGAAATGGCTTATTGTAAAATATATCCTGCTGGCCATTCTGTGCTTCATCTGGGCATTTCCCCTTCTGTGGGCCGTCATAACCGCCTTCAGGCCGGCGTCCATGGCAGCCCCCTTTTCCCTGGAGATGCAGTTTACCCTTGACAATCTCCGTAATGTGTTCGGGGCTGCGCCGTTTCTGACATATGGCCTTAACACCCTGGCGGTGGTCGGAGGCATCCTGGCAGTTCAGCTGTTCACCGTGACCCTGGGCGCCTATGCCCTGGCCCGCATGGAATTTGCCGGAAAAGGGATCGCCATGGCTGTTATCATGATGCAGATCATCATCCCTGCGGATATCCTGATCCTGCCCAACTACCAGACTTTAAAGGCCCTGAATCTAATTGATTCCCGCCTGGGGATCATGATCCCCTATTTTGCCTCCTCCATGGGCCTTCTGCTTTTGCGCCAGGCTTTTAAGAGCGTGCCCTCGGCCATCGTGGATGCCGCCCGCATGGACGGCGCCACCCTTTTTCAGACCCTGCGCTATATTTTCATCCCCTGCAGCAAAGCAGCTTACCTGTCCTTTGCCATCTGTTCCGTCAGCACCCACTGGAACAGCTTTTTGTGGCCCATGATTGTCATCAACTCCCCCCAGAAGCGCCCTCTCACCATGGGGCTCGTCCTCTTTGCCAAGGCCAATGATTCCGGCCCTATGTGGGCTCTTGTGACTTCGGCCACGCTTTTGGTGATGTTTCCTCTGTTTCTTTTGTTCTGTATTTTTCAGAAACAGTTTGTGTCCAGTTTTGTAACGTCCGGCATAAAGTGATAAAATTACTCTTCACACCGGCTGGGCACCACGCTGCTCAGCCGGGAGGATGCACATAATGGAAGCGCGCCAGGCCGCCTGTCGCCTGTGGCGATTTTAAATGACGGTCTGGTTACTGTTGGCTGGGTACCAGTAATAGTAACAACTACGGCAACACTGTTAGCAACAGTTCAGGCACCGCCTGAGCCGGATAAAGGGGAACTTTAAATTCGTCATATTGCTGTATTGTTGAGTGAGCAGGGGCGGAGGTTGTCGTGGGGCCAGCGAGGGGAGGGAGGCTGTGTGCC
Source organism: Hungatella sp. (assembly GCA_022798105.1). GTDB lineage: Bacteria > Bacillota > Clostridia > Lachnospirales > Lachnospiraceae > UBA3402. Next base: position 107 of record JAAWLV010000122.1, on the reverse strand, counting down.
GACCGGGTTCGACGTTGTGGCGGAATGGCAGCTGTTTTATCGGCAGTAACAGTTTGTGTATTGTTATCGGGGCAAAGCTGTTTTAATCCAAAAGAGGGTTTCATACC
>JAAWLV010000121.1 GCA_022798105.1 Hungatella sp. | reverse complement strand
GCTAGCCGTAGGCACCACTACGCCGTCGCTTCGCAGACGCACAGCTGACACGAATATCAAGCACTATTTACTTCAAGATTAGTGCAACGATGTACTAGCCAATTTTCCAAATATGTGGTAATGTAAAACAAAAAACGAAAAAGGACCTGTAACTATATGAAACGAATCCTCCTCATTGCAACGGGAGGCACCATTGCCTCCAAACGCAGCGACGCCGGGCTGAAACCGCTGATTTCCTCCGACGAGCTTTTGTCCTATGTTCCCTCTGCCAGAGACTTCTGCCAGACGGACGCTCTCCAGCTTTTCAATCTTGACAGCACCAACATCCAGCCAAAACACTGGCTTTCCATGGCTTCGGCCATAGAAACTCACTACAATGATTACGACGGGTTTGTCATCTGTCACGGAACGGATACCATGGCCTATACGGCTGCCGCACTTTCCTATCTGGTTCAAAATTCGCCTAAGCCTGTAGTCATTACCGGTTCCCAGAAGCCCATTGATATGGAGATCACCGACGCCAAGTCCAATCTTTTGGACAGCCTCCGTTTTGCCTCCTGCGATCGCTCCCACGGGGTAAATATTGTGTTCGACGGCAAAGTAATCGCGGGAACCCGCGGAAAGAAAGAGCGCACAAAAAGCTACGACGCATTTTCCAGCATTAACTTTCCCTACATCGCCGCCATCCAGGAAAGCCAGATCCTGTTCTATCTTGACGACAAAGCTCTGCCAAAAGGGCCTGTAACCTTTTACCGTGAATTAAATCCCAGGGTGGGGCTTTTAAAGCTGATCCCTTCCATGGACGCCGCGGTTCTCGACTACATGGCACAGCAGTATGACGCTGTAATCATCGAATCCTTCGGAGTAGGCGGTCTGCCAAACTACGGCGCCAGCGGGTACTATCCTGTGGTGGAAAAATGGTGCGGCCTGGGAAAGACTGTGGTTATGACCACCCAAGTCACCAATGAGGGCAGCAACATGTCCGTCTATGAGGTGGGCCGGAATATTAAGTATGCGTTCGGCCTTCTGGAGGCCTATGATATGACCCTGGAAGCTACCGTGACAAAACTGATGTGGATCCTGGGCCAGACAAAGGAGCGGGAAAAAGTAAGAGATCTGTTTTACCAGACGATCAACCGGGATATTTTGTGGAAAACCGGTTCATAAAAAGTGTGCGCAGTGCGCATCCTAAGCGGAGCGTTTTTATTTCTGCAGGCAAAAGCCTGCCACCGCCGTTAAAGAGGTGACAGGCTTTTGCCTGTTTTAGTTTATGCTCCTGACATATGCCGTCAGATTCCGGCTTCCGCTCTCCTCATCAATGACAATGGTGTCTCCGGCCCGAACCTGATCTTCCAGAATAATCCTGGCTGCCAGGGTCTCCACATATTTCTGCAGATACCGCTTCAGCGGCCTTGCCCCATAAACCGGGTCATATCCGTGTTCCACCACAAAGGCTTTCGCCCTGTCTGTCAAATCTACCTTTATCTCCTTATCCGCCAGCCGTTTGTTGGTATCATCCATCATCAGTGTCACAATATTTCCGATGTTATTCTTTGTCAGCGGCTTAAACAAGATCATCTCGTCAAGCCGGTTTAAAAACTCCGGCCGGAAGTGAGCCCGAAGGTCTCCCATAGCCATCTCCTCTGCTGCCTTTGTAATATTCCCGCTCTCGTCAATTCCCTCCAGCAGATACTGGGAACCGATATTGGAAGTCATGATAATGATGGTATTTTTAAAATCCACGGTTTTTCCGGCGGAATCCGTTATCCGCCCGTCATCCAGAACCTGTAAAAGCACATTAAACACGTCGGGATGGGCCTTTTCCACCTCGTCGAACAGCACCACGCAGTAAGGCTTCCTTCTCACCGCCTCCGTAAGCTGTCCCCCTTCGTCATACCCCACATATCCCGGAGGCGCCCCGATAAGGCGGGCAACGGAGTGTTTCTCCATATACTCGCTCATGTCGATCCGAACCATATTGGTCTCGTCGTCAAACAGACTTTCCGCCAGAGCCTTGGCCAGCTCCGTCTTACCCACGCCGGTAGGGCCCAAAAACAGGAAGGAACCGATAGGCTTGGTCGGGTCTTTAATCCCTGCCTTGGAGCGGATAATAGCCTCCGTTACTTTCTCCACTCCCTCATCCTGCCCCACTACCCGGCGGTGAAGCTGTGCATCCAGATGAAGGGTTTTGCTCCGCTCACTCTCCGTCAGCTTCGCCACAGGAATTCCGGTCCATCTGGAGATAATCCGGGCAATCTCGTCGTCAGCCACATTCTCGTGAACCAGGCTTAAATCCTGGCTTTTTACCTTTTCCTCCTCTGCCTCCAGCTGCTTTAACAGATCCGGCAGCTTCCCGTACTGCAGCTGGGCCGCTTTGTTCAGATCATATTCCTGCTGGGCCTGGGCAATCTCCCGGTTCGTACTCTCGATCTCCTCCCTCAGGGAAGAAAGCTTCTCCACAGAAGACTTTTCGTTCTCCCACTGGGCCTTTTTCACCGTAAACTCATCGTGAAGCTCCGCCAGTTCCTTCTGAAGCACCCCCAGCCTATCCTGGCTTAACCGATCCGTCTCCTTCTTAAGAGCCGCCTCCTCGATCTCCATCTGCATAACCTTCCTGGACAGTTCATCCAGCTCGGCAGGCATGGAGTCAAGCTCCGTCTTGATCATGGCGCAGGCTTCATCCACCAGGTCAATGGCTTTATCCGGCAAAAACCGATCGGAAATATAGCGGTCGGAAAGGACAGCCGCCGACACAAGGGCGGAATCTGCAATTTTTACACCGTGGAATACCTCATAACGCTCCTTAAGGCCTCTCAAAATGGAAATGGTGTCCTCCACTGTAGGTTCCTCCACAATAACCGGCTGAAACCTGCGCTCCAGGGCAGCGTCCTTTTCGATGTATTTTCTGTACTCATCCAGGGTAGTGGCTCCGATACAGTGGAGTTCGCCTCTGGCCAGCATGGGCTTTAGCATGTTGCCGGCATCCATGGATCCTTCCGTCTTTCCCGCCCCCACGATGGTGTGAAGTTCGTCAATAAAAAGGATGATCTGTCCGTCGCTTTTCTTTACCTCCTCCAAAACGGCCTTAAGCCGCTCCTCAAATTCGCCCCTGTACTTGGCTCCTGCCACCAGCGCCCCCATGTCAAGGGCAAACAGCTTCTTGTCCTTAAGCCCTTCCGGCACATCCCCCCGGACAATACGCTGAGCCAGCCCTTCCACCACAGCCGTCTTTCCCACACCGGGTTCGCCGATAAGCACCGGATTATTCTTGGTCTTTCTGGACAGGATGCGCACTACGTTCCGGATCTCGCCGTCCCTGCCGATAACCGGATCCAGTTTCTGCTCCCTGGCCCGCTCCACCAGATCGCAGCCGTACTTTTCCAAGGTGTCGTAGGTGGCTTCCGGATTATCGCTTACCACTCTCTGGTTACCCCGCACCGTGGTGAGGGCCTGCAGGAACGTCTCCCGGTTAATGCCGTACTGCCTGAACAGCTCCTTGATAATTTTATCCGGCTGTTTAATCAGGGATAAAAACAGATGCTCCACGGAAACATACTCGTCCCCCATAGCTTTCGCTTCATCCTCCGCATGGATAAGCACTTTATTCAGATCGCTGCTCACATACAGCTGTCCGCCGCCGCTGACCTTGGTAAGGCGGCTTAAAGCTTTTTCCGCCTCGCCGGCAAACATCTCCGGAGAAATGTTCATCTTGGTAATAAGCTTAAGGATCAGACTGTCCTCCAAAGTTAACAGGCTGTATAACAGATGTTCCTGCTCTAACTGCTGGTTACCGTGCTCATAAGCCAGTTTCTCACAGTTCTGCACGGCTTCCATGGATTTTTGAGTGAATTTATTAATATTCATAACCGCTCCTCCTTTGGAACTTGTTAAAATAGATATGTTTTATTTGTTCTAGGAGGAATATAACACAAGTTGTTAGCACTGTCAAGGGTTGAGTGCTAAAAAGTTTATAATTTAGAAAGCCCCCGGATCAGCAGTGCTCATCCGGGGGCTTTTTATTATGTAAAGGTTTCCTTCAAAATTTCCATCAATTTGGGAATATCAATGGGCTTGGCTATATGGCCGTTCATCCCTGCGTCAAGAGCTGCCTTTCTGTCCTCATCAAAGGCATTGGCTGTCATGGCTATAATCGGGATACCGGCAATATCCGGATTATCCAATGCCCTTATCTGCCTTGTGGCTTCATAGCCGTTCATAATCGGCATCTGTATATCCATCAGAATCAGATCATACCGGCCGGGCTCTGATTCTTTCATTCTCTCAACCGCAACAGACCCGTCGTCTGCCACGTCAATAATAAAGCCTGCCTCGTGCAGAATCTCCACCGCAATCTCCTGATTCAGTTCGTTGTCCTCCACTAAAAGAATCTTCTTTCCCTCAAAAGAAACTGCCGGCTCCGGCGCGGTATCCTCAACGTTTTGAATCATAAAGGGCGCTTCCAGAATCTCTCTCAGCTCTGACAGGAAGATAGGCTTTGAACAGAAGGCCGTGACACCTGCTTTCCTTGCCTCCTCTTCAATGTCCGACCAGTCATAGGCGGTCAGTATAATAATGGGTTTCTCCTCCCCGATGAACCCGCGGATGCGCCTTACAACTTCAACACCGTTCATATCAGGCATCAGCCAGTCTATAATGTATGCGGCGTACTCGTCATTCTGTTCGCTGGCAAGCCTGGCCCTTAAAACCGCCTCTTTGCCGGAAGTCGTCCAGTCCGGACGCATTCCCACGGTAGAAAGCATTTTTGTAACGCTGGAGCAGGTGTTAAAGTCATCGTCTGCCACAAGAGCCCTTAAACCTTTCAGTTCGGGAATCGCCTCCTGCCTTACGGAACCGCAGCAGGTCTTAAATTTCAGGGATACAGTAAAGACGGTTCCCTTCCCCTCCTCACTCTCCACAGAAATTTTACCGCCCATCATATCCACAATATTTTTGGTAATGGCCATTCCCAGTCCGGTTCCCTGGATTCCGCTGACCGTGCTGGTTCTCTCCCTCTCAAAAGGCTCAAACACATGTTCCAGAAATTCTTTTGACATTCCGATCCCGGTGTCCTTTACCTGGAAATCATAGGACGCCCATCCTTCGGCTGCAACTTCTTTCTGCAGAATGCGGACACTGACAAACCCTCCGGGTTTTGTAAATTTCATGGCATTGCTTAAAAGGTTCAAAAGAATCTGGTTCAGCCGGAGCTTGTCGCACAGGACATGTTCATTTACCACGTCGGCCGTGTCAATATAGAATTCCAGCTGCTTTGATGATATATCTGCCTGCACAATGGTCTTTAAATCGTGCATAATCTCAGGGAGGGACGTTTCCTTTTCCTCAATCTTTACCCTTCCGCTCTCAATACGGCTCATATCCAGCACATCATTGATCAGGCTGAGAAGATGATTGCTGGAAGTAGTAATCTTGGCAAGATAATCCTGAACCTGATCCGCGTTGTCAATATGGGTTGCCGCAAGGGATGTAAAGCCTATGATGGCATTCATCGGCGTCCTGATATCGTGGGACATATTGTTGAGGAATGTAGTCTTGGCCTTATTGGCATGCTGTGCTGCCGCCAGTGCATCCTGGAGATCGATTTGCTGTTTCTGAAGCTGCTCTTCCAGCTTTTTCTCATCATCAATATCAACAAAAAGTCCTACAAAGGTAATCGGAGAGCCGTCCTCACGCCTGGATAACCGGCCTGCAGCATGAAACCATCTCCAGCCGGCATGTCTGGTCAGCAGACGGTACTCCACATCATAGGTCTTTTCGCCGCTGTAGTCCATCACTGTATCCCAGTACTCCTTTATAATCCGCTCTTTGTCTTCCATATGCAACAGAGACGACCAGGATTCCAGCTTGTTGGGAAATTCTTCTTCACTGTCATACCCTATCATCTTCCGGAAAACTTCTGTCCATGTACAGGAGATCAGCTGAGCCTTTTCATTAAACTCCATACTCCAAAGGCCGGATCCCATAGCCCCATGGATATTATCCATAGCGCTCTGCTCCCTTTCGATCTGGGCATAGGCGGCCCTGATCCGATCGCCGTCTGCTTTTTCCTGCGCCAGAAGTATCCTTGAGTTCTTCATGGACTGATAAATAAACACCATAAAAAAGCCAAGCATTGATACTACCGTAATGACAATCTGAATGATGCTGCGGTTAAGCATCTCCTTGCTGATAGAGCTGATCTGATCGCTGATAACATTATCCCGGACTAAAATTGTCAGCATCCAGTTCGTGCCCTCCACCGGGATATAACACAAATCATCCTGAAATTCATGGTAGTCGAAAGACACCTGGCCTTTCCTGCCGGCCGCAAAGTCCTGTTTCAGCTTTTCGTAGCTGTAACCTTCATGCATCTGCGCATTCGCAAGTACCAACAAAAGATTATTGCCTGCTCTGAGATATCCGAATTCATTGTCTGTCAGATTTTCTCCGTTGCGGTAAAACAAGTTGCAGTATGTTTCATTGTCACTGGTCTGCAGTGTCAGGGAGCTTAACATCTCGTCAATATTAAGCTGTATAAAACAAACCTTTATCTCTGCCCCCTGAAATGAAATACCTTCCACGGGAATAGCAAGAATCACCTGCTTCCTGGCCCCGTAAAGATTCAGTGTGCTGATAACCGGATCATTTAACTCTCCGGAAAGAAAACCGTATCTGCTAAGTCCTGATGTAGTACTGTGTTCTGTATAGACAATACCGTTTTCATCTACCAGCGCAAATTTATCCACGCTGTAAAGCCTTTTAACCTTTCCCAGAAAGCTGCGCAGCGTCTCCTGGGATTCCAGATACGGTTCCTCCAATATGGCAAGGGCATTCTCCATATATGCAAGATTGTTCTTCAGCTCCTCGGAAACAACCTGGGCCCGCCGGCCGGCCAGCTCTTCCAGATAAAATTCGCTGACCCTGTTTACCGCCTGCTTTGTACCGTTCCTCGCGCCTCCGGTCACCCAGATTGTCGTGACAAGAAGAATCATTGCAATAATCAGTCCGCCGCACACGGCAAAAGCGACGGTCTGTCTCTTCTGTTTTTCATTTATTTCTGTATGCTGTGTTTGTCTCATTACTTTGCTCCTGCCATTATTAATCAATTTCACCATACAATGTCTGGAGCATCTGTGAGGCTCCCTCCTGGTAAATGATGGTTGTTTTCTCTTCTGTCTTTTCAGGATAAGCCTCCCCCGGCAGAAGCCCGTCCGCAATCTTAACTGCCACCTGCACCGTATCAAAACCGATGGAATAGCAGTCCTGAACCCCCAGTGCATAAATTACCCCGTCCCCGAGATACCGAAGAGCCTCCGCATCGTGATCCATTCCCACAATTACGATCTCCTCCTGACGCCCCGCCTCAATGACAGCCCTGGCCGCACCCACAGGATTGCTCATATTGCAGCAGACAATTCCCGCCAAATCTTTATGCCGTTCCAAAAACCCCTGGGTAAACCGGTAGGCCTTATCTATAGAGTCTTCATCATACGCAAGCTCCACAATTTTCATATCCGGATACTTTGCGATTACATCCTGAACCCCAAGGGCCCGTTCTTCATGGCAGGGCGCGCCCTCGTTGCCCACCAGAACGGCAATCTTCCCGCGGTACCCAAGCTTTTTACAGAGGGCTTCTGTCAGTTCTGCACCGTCTTCATAATTATGGGTATTTCCCACATAAGCAATCCGCATGCAGCCGTCCTCTTTAGAAGCATCAGAGCTTGAAAATGTCATAACCTTATGTCCCTCTTCCATAAGGCTGTTGATCGCCGGCGCAACCATCTCCACATCTGCCACATCCACACCTATAACATCAAAGTCCCGCAGGGAAGCATCTGATAAACGCCGGACCTGATCCTCGGCAGAGGCGCTGTTGGGGGCAAGGTATTCATAGTTAATGATAACCCCCTTCTCCTCATACTGCTTTGCCGCGTCCTCCACTCCAAGGGCAACCGCATCCCACCAGGGATGAACGAGCTTGTAGGTAAAATAAAAATTATACTCCTTTTTTAAAGGCTCATATCCGTCCAGGCTAAGGTCAAACCGCACTGCATCAGCCGTATCTTCTCTGACATTCCTTTCTGTATTATCCAAAACAGCCTCATTTGCCGGCTCAGAAACACTGCTGCCTGCCTCTTTTCCTGTGCAGCCGCACAAGCTCAATCCCCACAGCGCCGCTGCCAGCAGTGTAACCGTAACCGCTCTGTTATGCTTCTTTTCCTTCTCCGTCCCATCATCATATACCTTTTTCAGCATGATTAATAGTCCCCCTCTTCTATTCATGCCAGTATCACCCCTTTAAATGACCATCTCCATGGACATTATACTCTATACTCCGCACATACTCCCTCCGGTGGGTGCACACGGTTCGGCTCGGAATATTGTCCCGCTTTGCGGGACACCGAACCGGCGCTGGTATAATGTCTGCCGACATTATTCTATGTGCTCCGCACATACTCCCTCCGGTGGATGCGCACGGTTCGG
>JAAWLV010000120.1 GCA_022798105.1 Hungatella sp. | reverse complement strand
AAGCGGAAAACACTCGGGGTGAGGCCCTCCTGTTTTCCTGGTCTCATCTCCACGGCATATATTCACCCGCCCGGCACACAGCCTGCCTCCCCTCGCTGGACCCACGAAACCTCCGCCCCTGCTCACTCAACAATACAGCAATATGATGAAATGAACATTCCGGTTTATCCGGTTTAAGATAAGGGAAGGGATTGTCAAGGAAAAATTGGTTCCAAGGGACAGCTCTAAGGTACAGTTTACATTCAGTCGAAAGACTGATGCTTTTCTTTTGTCCGAATTTGGTGTATTATGGAAGATATTGGTAAAAATTGGCAGAATTTTGAAGAGATTCGGTTTTAGAAAGCAGGTGAAACATGGTACGGGAGTATTTGCAGCAGAACGTATTTGAGGCTCTGCAGGAGAGGCTGCAACTGGTTTTTGAGGAATTTGACAATATTTATGTTTCATTTTCCGGCGGGAAGGACAGCGGGCTTTTGCTGAACCAGGTGCTGGATTACAGAAGAAAACACTATCCGGACAAGGTTATCGGAGTGTTCCACCAGGATTTTGAGGCTCAGTACACGGTGACATCGGAGTATGTGGAGAGGACTTTTGAGAGGATCAAGGGGGAGGCGGAATGTTACTGGGTATGTCTTCCCATGGCTACGAGGACAGCCCTCAGCAGCTACGAGATGTACTGGTATCCCTGGGACGATAAGAAAAAAGATGTATGGGTCCGTCCCATGCCGGACAAGGAATACGTGATAAACCTTGACAAGAATCCCATGGTCACATACCGCTACCGGATGCACCAGGAGGATCTGGCAAAGCAGTTCGGACGGTGGTACCGGATGTCCCACGGGGATAAGAAAACCATATGCCTGCTGGGAATGAGGGCAGACGAATCGCTGCAGCGCTACAGCGGATTTCTCAACAAACGATACGGCTACAAGGGAGAGTGCTGGATCAGCAAAATGTTTAAGGATGTCTGGTGCGGTTCCCCTCTGTATGACTGGTCCTCAAGGGATGTGTGGCATGCCAATTACCTGATGGGGTATGACTATAACCGGCTGTATGACCTCTACTACATGGCTGGACTTACAATTTCCCAGATGAGGGTGGCCTCCCCCTTTAACGACTACTCGAAGGATGCTCTGAATCTGTACCGCGTCATTGACCCGGAGATCTGGGTCAGGCTGGTGGGAAGGGTTCAGGGGGCTAACTTTACAAGCATTTACGGAAAGACGAAGGCCATGGGATACCGCAATATTACCCTGCCAGAGGGCCATACCTGGAAAAGCTATACCATGTTCCTTCTGGACACGCTGCCGGCCAGGATCAGGAACAGCTACATTAATAAATTTAATACTTCCATTGATTTCTGGCACAAGACCGGGGGAGGGCTGGACGAGGAAACCATCAAGGAGCTGGAGGAGCAGGGGTATAAGATCCGCAGAAACGGGGTCTCCAACTATACCCTGACAAAAAAATCGCGGGTAGTTTTTGTGGGGAAAATCCCCGACGACACAGACGACATAAAATCCAGCAAAGATATCCCCAGCTGGAAGCGGATGTGCTACTGTATTCTGAAAAACGACCACACCTGCCGGTTTATGGGATTTGGCATCACCAGACAGCAGCAGAGGTATGTGGATGAGATTCGGAAGAAATATAAAAGTCTGGAGGAGGTAGAGTATGGAGTATAAAAGCCCTGCTTACGGCGTTATTCCGGTTCCGGTGGAGAAGATACGACCAAATACTTACAACCCCAACAAGGTTGCCCCGCCGGAGATGAAACTGCTGTATGAGAGTATTAAGGCGGACGGCTACACCATGCCGGTGGTCTGCTACTACGACCGGGAGGAGGACTTCTATGTGATTGTGGATGGGTTTCACAGATACCGGATCATGAAAGAGTACCCGGATATTTATGAGAGGGAGAAGGGGATGCTTCCCGTGTCCGTGATCAATAAATCTCTGGATCAGAGGATGGCCAGCACCGTGCGCCACAACCGGGCAAGAGGAAGCCACAGCGTAGATTTGATGAGCAACATCATAAAAGAGCTTCACGATCTGGGACGGAGCGATGCGTGGATTTCCAGGCATCTGGGAATGGAACGGGACGAGATTCTCCGGCTGAAACAGATTACGGGCCTGGCGGCGCTGTTTAAGGACGTGAAGTTCGGCAGCGCCTGGAGGCCGGAGGAGGAAGAGTAGTTTTTTTGTTTCCCGGCCGAAAGATGGATGGGGGTGTGTGCGCAGGACGTCTGAGGACCGTAACGCCGTCGGTTTAAACGGCGGCCGGGCGGAAGAATGTTCTTGAAATTGCGGTGCACCTTGTGGTAGAATGCCTGTGAGGAGTGATAAAATTATGCAGATTTTTGTCAAATCAATTTATGCCGGTTTTATGATCGGGATAGGCGGCATCGTATATTTGTCGGTGGAGAGCAAAATCATCGGTTCCCTACTGTTTTCTTTTGGACTTTTGACCATTGTAACCCAGGGGTTTTACCTTTACACGGGAAAAATCGGGTTTGTCCAAAAGGCCGGTGAGCTGGCCGGAATGGCTGTCACATTGGCCGGAAACTATATAGGGACTTTTATTGCCGCCCTGATGGCCAACATGGCCCGCCTTGATATCTCGAGCGCCGGGCTTGCTGCCAAAAAGCTTGACAACGGCCTTTTCAATGTCTTTGTCCTGTCGATGCTCTGCGGCGTTATGATGTATCTGGCAATCGACAATTACAACAAAAACAAACATATTGTGTTTATTATGTTTCCGGTGATGATATTCATCCTGTCAGGCTTTGAGCATTCCATAGCCAATATGTTCTATTTTAACCTGGCCGGCATGTTTGACTTAAAGCCCCTGGGGTATATTCTGGTGATGGCAGCGGGCAACGGCATCGGCGCAAAGCTTTTTAATCTGTTTGTTCCCAAGTAACGCGTCTTTTTGCCTGGATTGCCGTATCAAATGGTCCGGGTCTCCGGCGTTTAGCACCAGGCAATTTTAAATGGGCATATGCGGTTATGTTCACAAAACACCCGTGAACCGTACCCCGGGCGCATGAAAGCAAACAGAAGTTTGCCGGTAAACATTGACAAACAGGGTGAAATCGTGTAGAATACAAAAAGCTGAAAACCGGCAAAAGGGGGAAAAGGCTCTGAGATTATATGCTCAGGGTTTTTTTGTACGAAAGGGAGGGATTGAATATGGATGAGAAGAGAAAAAAACTGATGCTGCGCATTTGCTGGATGATTGGGGCGAATGTGATTCTGGGGCTGGGGATAGCGCTGCTTCGGCTGTCCAGTTTCGGGACGGATCCGTTTACCTGCATGAACCTGGGGGTCAGCAGCCATCTGCCTATCAGCTTTGCCACATACCAGGTACTGTTCAATATTATACTCATTATTCCGGTATTTATTCTTGACAGGAAGAGTTTCGGCATGGGCACATTGACCAATATGGTGCTGTTAGGGTATTTTGTGGAGTTTTTTGTATGGTTCTTCTCGGTCTTCGGGGTGACCATTGAGGGGCTGTCAGGAAATCTTTTCATGCGGATACTGGCTCTTACAGCCGGGATTTTGGTAGTGTGCTTCGGGGTTGCGCTGTACATGGCCTGCGATTTGGGGGCGGGGCCTTACGACCGTCTGCCGGTGGTTATTGAGACCTACACCCACGGAAAGATAAAGTACAAATGGGCAAGGGTGGGGCAGGATGCCATAAGTGCAGCCATAGGCATTGCCACCGGAAGCGTTATAGGCATCGGAACGGTGATCGTCGCTCTTTTTACAGGCCCTGTTGTCAGCTTTTTCAGGGATACGGCGGTTGCCAGAATTATGAAGGATCTTACATAGGAAGCATTCGAAGCATTTAACTGCAAAGACTGGAGGAGCAGATATGATAAGTGAACGTCTGTACGGTATTTTGGTGGATTCTTTTACAAAGATCCTGCTGCCCGGCCTGACGGCTACCATCCCTCTGACTGTGATCTCGTTTTCCGCGGCCATGGTTATCGCGGTGGTGATGGCCCTGATACAGTTTGCCAACGTGAAAGTGTTAAAGGAACTGGCCAGATTTTATATATGGGTTATCCGGGGGACACCGCTGTTAGTCCAGCTGTATGTGATTTTTTTCGGGCTGCCCAGCCTTGGGATCGTGCTGGATCCATTTCCGTCGGCCATCATTGTCTTTTCCGTCAATGAGGGGGCTTACGGAGCAGAAATCATCCGGGCTGCCCTGGAGTCCGTGCCAAAAGGGCAGCTGGAGGCGGGATACTGCGTGGGCATGTCCTATCTTCAGACCATGAGGAGGATCATCCTTCCGCAGGCTCTGAGAACCGCCTTTCCCTCCCTTTCCAATTCTCTCATTGCCATGGTAAAGGATACGTCCCTGGCTGCCAATATCACGGTGACCGAGATGTTTATGGCGACCCAGAGGATTGTGGCAAGGACCTATGAGCCTCTGGCATTGTACATAGAGGTGGGAGTGATTTATCTGATGTTTTCCACCGTGCTCACATGGCTGCAGCGGGTGGGGGAGAAAAAGCTGGATTTTTACGGATATGCCAGGAAGTAGGGAGGTAAGCTATGCTTGTGATCAGAGATGTGAAAAAAGCCTTTGGAGATGTGCAGGTTCTGCGCGGCGTGGATCTGGAGGTGGAGAAGGGGGATGTTGTGGCCATTTTGGGTTCCAGCGGGTCGGGGAAGACCACCCTTTTGCGGTGCATCAATTTCCTGGAGACGGCAGATGGGGGGACTATGGTATTTGACGGGGAAATTTTCCGGATGGAGAGTACCTCGAAAAAGGACATTGCCCGGATACGGAAGAAGACGGCTTTTGTGTTTCAGAGCTTTAACCTTTTTGCCAACAAGACGGCGCTCCAGAACGTGACGGAGGGGCTTATTGTGGCAAGGAAGATTCCTAAGGACCAGGCCGCGCAGCTTGGCAGGAAGGCCCTTGAGAAGGTGGGGTTAAAGGACAGGGAGAACCATTATCCCCATCAGCTGTCAGGCGGCCAGCAGCAGAGGGTGGCAATCGCCAGAGCGCTGGCGGCCCAGCCGGAGATCATCTTTTTTGACGAGCCTACCTCAGCCCTGGATCCGGAACTTATCGGCGAGGTTCTGGAGGTTATGAGGGAGTTGGCCCAGGAGGGCATGACCATGCTGGTGGTAACCCATGAGATGAATTTTGCAAAAAATGTTTCCACCAAGGTGATCTTTATGGATCAGGGCAGGATTGTGGAACAGGGGAATTCAAGGGAGTTTTTTGAAAATCCCAGGGAGGACAGGACAAAGGCATTTTTGCGCATGAGCACCAGGAATGGGGAACAGTAAACGAACATAGCATAAAGAGTGAGAAAAGGAGTGTAACGATGAAGAAGACGGCGAGATTGATGACGGCAGCAGTTGTGACGGCGGCGGCCATGGGGCTTTTGGCATGTTCCGGCAGCGGAAAGAAAACCGAGGGGCCGGTAGCCGGCGGCAATATGGCAGAGCAAAGCGGCAAAGTGGATGTGCAGGATACACAGGGAAGCCAAAAGGCTCAGGAGGAAGGCGGCAGTGAGGCGGAAGGTGACCAGCTGGCTAGAATCCGGGAGAAGGGGGAACTGATTGTGGCCATGGAGGGCACCTGGTCCCCGTGGACCTACCATGATGAGAGCGATAAGCTGGTAGGATATGACGTGGAGGTTGCGCAGCTGATTGGGGATAAGCTGGGAGTGAAGGTAACCTTTGTGGAAGGCGAGTGGGACGGCCTGTTTGCCGGACTGGACGCGGGACGGTACGATATGGTGGTAAACGGCGTGGAGGTGACGGATGAAAGGCGGGAGAAATACGATTTTTCCGAGCCCTACGGGTTTATCCGCACCGCTGTCATTGTGGACGGGGCCAATATGGAGATCCAGTCCTTTGAGGATCTGAAGGGAAAGAAGACGGCCAACACCATTTCCAGCACCTATGCGGAGCTGGCGGAAAGCTATGGGGCTAAAGTTACCGGTGTGGATGATCTGAATCAGACCTTTGAGCTTTTAAATACAGGGCGGATTGACGCTACGTTAAATGCGGAGCTGACGTTCTATGATTACATTAATGCCCACCCGGAGAAGAACTTAAAGATAGCGGCGCTGACAGATGATGCCTCCCTGGTGTGCATCCCCATGCGCAAGGGCGAAGATTCAAAGACCCTGAGGGAGGCCGTGAACAAAGCCATTGACGAGATAAGAGAGTCAGGAGATCTGGCAAAATTGTCCGACAAGTATTTCGGCAACGACATTTCCCAGGATCCTCAGAAAAGCAATTAAGAATTGAAAAACGGCGGCACCGCATTTCTGTGAAAGCGATGCCGCCGTTTTGGTTCATAAGGGTGCGCCCTGGGTTGGTTCTGAGGGTCAGTACCGTAACGATCATCCTCCCATCTTCCAGGTGACAGTACCGCACAGGAGGGCAAGTATGACTCCCAGAATAACCTGTCCGCCTCCCGAAAGAGATCCGAGAGCCCCGGTGTTGTAAAAGACAGCAAAGGGGGAAGCCGCAATGAGTCCGAAAATGGCGCAGTAGGTCTGAACGCCGAATTTTTCGAACAGGAAGGTGATCAGCTTGGCAATCAGAAAAATTCCCAAAAGCACCCCGATGCCAAAGGGCATAAGAAGGGCAAAGCCGTGGGCCAGCCCGCCAAGATCAAAGGCCTTTAAGGCATCCAGAAAGGACTTGATGGTGTTGATAACGCCGTAGTAATACCCCAGAATCATCATGACCAAAGAGCCGCTGACCCCGGGAACCACCATGGTGGCGGAGGCGATGACGCCTACGAAGAACAGAGAGAGCATGGTGCCGGGGGTGACAGAGAAGGTCTTTAGGACTTCGTCGCCTGCGTTCATCATGGGAAGAAATGCAGCAAGGGCGAACAAAAGGGCAAAAGCCAGAATGCCGGAAAGACCGATCCCGGCTGATTTCTTTGCCAGTTCTTTTTTCAGGGATGCGAAAAGAACGGGAATGCCTCCCAGAATAAGCCCCACAAAGGCCATGCAGGTGACAAAGGTGTGATGGCTCAAAAGGTACTCGACGGCGTAGGTAAAGCCGACGATGCCAATGCCGCAGCCGAGGACAAGGGGCAAAAGAACCGCAATGCTTTTTCTGGGATTTTTTAAAAGCCCGGAGACGGCTCCGATAAGCTTGTCGTAGATGCCCAGGGATACAGCCATGGTCCCTCCGCTTACCCCCGGGATAATGTTGGCGATGCCTATGAGCATGCCCTTTATGGTATCCATTAAAAATGTCATAGTTAACCTCCTTGGTATCATTCTGCACTATTATAGAGGCCTTCGCGGCGGTTTGTCAACAGCCAGCTTTGGGGAGAAGATTAAGACTATGTTAAAATAAGGCCTTTTCTTTGTAAAAACAGGCCGGGAATACGTCGCTGTGTCACCCTTTTTCGGCCGGAAAAATAGATAAAATGATGTCGGGGGGGGCAAAAGGTCTTTTATAAAATAAAAAGGTATGCGAAAGAGGAAAGGAAAGAACGGAATGTGGTCAATAGCCATCTGCGATGACGATAAGCGGGATTGTTACAACCTGGAAGAGATGCTGGAAGCTTACTGCAAAGAAAAGGGGGTCGCTGCGGAGCTGGATTCGTTTTATGACGGTTGTTCCCTGTATGAAGTCATGAAATTGGGCAAGCAGTATGATTTGATTTTTTTAGATATCCTGATGGCAGGGATGGATGGGATTATGGTGGGAAAAGAGATTCGGAGGGCGTTGGATAATGAAGAGGTGCAGATCGTCTACATGTCCTATTCCGCCAGAAATGCGGAGGCGCTTTTTGAAAGCCGTCCCATCAGGTTTCTGAAAAAGCCGCTCAGGGAAAACAATGTGTTCCAGATAGCAGATTATGCCAGGAAATTAAGCTTCCGATCTGCCCAGCAGTTTCTGTATCAGAAGAAAAAAATTCTTTATCAGGTCCCTTATGAGAAAATTCTTTATTTTCAGAGCTGTGGAAGAAAAATAGAAATCCATATGACTAATGAGAAAAGCGAGTTCTATGGAAAGTTGTCAGAAATTTTACAAAAGGGTCTTCCGGAACAATTCGTTCAGATTCACCAGTCATACATTGTTAATAAGGATTATATTGAGGAGCTTGCCAGTGATCGGGTTTACTTAAAAGGGGAGAAAGGGTATTTTTCCATAAGCAAAACCTTCCGACAGACAGCCCTCATGCGCTTAAGAACCCTTTTGATGCCGGATTTTGCCGGATAAGGTGCAGAATTTGACATTTAGGGAAAATGGCGGGATTTTTGTGGTATGATGGATTACGGCATCAGTTACAGGTTTTATGAAGGGTATCGGAAGTCCCTCTTTTCCGATACTGCACAGGCAGGTGCCAAAAGTCCGGGATCAGGGGTTTTTCCGGACTTTTTTATTTCATAGGTTATTGTTCGCTGGGTACCAGCGAACCAATGTCATGAGTTGCCCGACAAATCGGGCGATTTAAAGTAACATTCTTTACACATGCACCTTGAAAACTTAGCACATTGACTTCAAAAACTTCCAGT
>JAAWLV010000119.1 GCA_022798105.1 Hungatella sp. | reverse complement strand
GTACAGAAGAAGATAAAGACCGGCGCCCCTGAGAGCGATTAATCGTTCTCAGGGGCGCACAGTGCCTGCCGGGCGGCGATGGTGGCCAGGGTGTCTCCCAGCTGGGAGAGGACGGAGCCGATGAGAGCGATCTCGTCGGCGGATTTACCCTCCGCCATGCAGCAGGCGACGGCGGAAATCATCATAGGAAATTCACAGGCATTCATGAGATTGGATTCTCCATGGGACTGCCGCCGGCGGGCGGATTCATGGGTTATATGGCCGGGCGGTGTGTGAGTCCGGCCATATTGGTCACGCACTGGATTGGGGGCAGTCGGTCAGCAATAAATGTTACTAAAGTCTATGCCGATTCATGGGAATAAAGAATTAGTTCAGCTCTTTCATCGCTTCTTTTACGTCTTTTTTAAATTGTTTCCACGCATCCTCGTTGTTGACGAAGTATCTGGGGCAGCCTTTTTCATTGACATCGTAATGGCGGATGACATCCTTGGGGGACAGTTCCAGTTCGCTGCAGAGCCATGCAGTCAGCTTAACCAGAGAGTCATAGGTTTCCTGGTTGTACTGGCCTGTTTCGTCCGGGTGGCAGGTTTCGATGGCGATGGTGTCGTTGTTGCGGGGGGCATTGGCGTAGGCCATCTCACTGACCGGGATACACTGGAGGATTTCCCCTTCAAGGCCGACGATAAAATGGCAGGAGGAGGAGGAGGCGCCGCCCTGTGCCGGGTCCTGGTCTGCCAGGCTGTCGAAGTAGTTGCGGTTGCTCTCCGCGCTGGTGCCCGGGTTTCCCACATAGTGGACGACAATGTTGTTGACACGCTTTAAAGATACGTCGGGGCGGGAGAAGATATTTTTCCGGATAAAGTTCTGGTCAATCCAGTCAGGGGCTTTGATGGATTTTAAGTCTACTGTGTATGGCTTTTCATGGCCCCATTTCAGATATCCTCCGCCGAAACCGGCCAGGCAGCCCAGAATAAATGCCAGGATACCGGCGACGAGAGGCATGGGAAAACCTCCGAAGGTTCTGGGGCGTCCCCGTCTGCCTCCGGACATTCCCCGCCCCGGGGTGATGTAGTAGCCTCCGGTGCTGGACTGGGGCTGTATCTGCCTTATTTTGTCGTAATCTCTGTCGAAATCCATATCGTCTGTGTAGCCGTCATTTCTCATAAGTACCCTCCCTTAAGTGAATATAAAACATTATATTACATTATTTATACATAATAGTATACCACAAGGATTATCTTCCGTCTATATCCTGAAAATATTGGCTTTTATGGCATTAGCGGGACAGAAAGATAAAAATAATTGGAAAAATATAGTGTTTTATCTTAGAAAATGGGGAAAGAGGAATTGACATTATGCAAAATTTATGACAGAATATACATTTGAGGGCTGAAGAAAATAAGCCCATTATGTATTTTTTATAGGCGGCGTTTGTGACGATAATCTGGCTGCCTGAAAATTCAAACATAAAGGAGAGAGACAAGTGAAAAAAGTTTTATGCACAATCTTGGCCGGCGCTATGGCAGTGAGCCTGCTGGCAGGCTGCGGCGGTGGCGGCAGCACAGAGTCGGGGAATGGCGGCACCACTGCGGCAGGCGGTGAGGCGGGAGGAAGCCAGGAGATTAACATCGGTATCAACACGGATCTGACTTCTCTGGATCCTCACAACCACAACGATACGGCTTCCGCTTATGCCACCAGGCATATCTACAGCAACCTGGTACGTCTGACGGAGGACAATGAGTTTGTAGGCGACCTGGCGGACAGCTGGGAGTACATAGATGATGTGACCGTGGAGTTTACCCTGAAGGAGGGCGTAAAGTTCCACGACGGTTCCACGCTGACAGCGGAGGATGTAAAGTTCTCCCTGGAGAGCCAGAAGGAGTCTCCCAAGGTAGGCCATCTGGTATCCATGGTTGATTCCGTTGAGGTTAAGGACGACACCCATTTTGTGATTCATATGAACGAGCCCTCCAATGCCCTGGTTTCTTCCCTGAACCATTCAGGCTGCGCGATTTTCAGCAAGGCCCATGTGGAGAAGCTTCTGGCAGAGGGAAAGAAAATAGAGGATGAGCCCATGGGAACCGGCCCATACAAGTTTGAGAACTGGACCCCCGGCGCTTCCTTCACCCTCGTGAAGAATCCGGACTACTTTAACCCGGAGCGCGCGGCTCAGAACGACAAGCTGACCTTCAAGGTTATCTCCGAGGATTCCGCCAGAACCATCGCCCTGGAGAACGGGGAGCTGGATCTGCTTATCAGCGTTCCCACCACGGACGCGGGAAAGATTCGGGACAACGACAAGCTGGCTCTGGACGAGTACGTGTCCACCCATGTGGAGTATTTTACCGTCAACGAGAGCAAGGCTCCTTTTGACAATGTGAAGCTGAGACAGGCTTTAAGCCATGCAATCAACAAGGCTGACATCGTGGTTGCATCCGTGAACAACGAGGGACAGACCTTTGACAACTATATCGGCGCGGCGGCCATCGGCTACTACGATGTGGTTACCAAGTATGACTATGATGTGGAGAAGGCAAAAGCCCTTCTGGCCGAGGCCGGTTATGCAGACGGATTTACCTTCACCTGCTATGTGGCAGGCTCCACCCGTGCGACGACAGCCACGGTTATTCAGGCCAACCTTGCAGAGCTTGGTATCACCATGAATATCGAGCAGATGGAGGCGTCCACTTTCTATGAGAAGACCGGCAACGGAGAGCACGATGCCTGTCTGGCAGGCTGGGTTGCCAACGCGGAGCCGGACAACACCTACCGTCCGCTGTTTACCAGCTCCAACTCCGGTGCAGGCGGAAACCGTTCCTTCTACAAGAACCCGGAGATTGACAAGCTGGTGGACGACGCTGCGGTGAACCGGGACAAGGCGGCGGTTCAGAAGGACTATGAGACCATCCTTAAGACTCTGTCCGACGAGGCGGTTTGGGTTCCTTTGTACTCCCCGACGGGTCTGATTGCCCGAAATGCCAACTTAAAGGGTATGACTCCGTCCCCGATTCAGATGCATGATTTTTATGCGCTTCATTATTAATCCGGAGCGGTATAGTTAGACGTGTGATTGTCACCAACCAGGTATGGTTGGTGACAATTATGCTAAGTAAGTACGCCAAGAGCGTACACATGTCAATATGAAAGCGATAGAAACTAGTGTACTGTCAGGATTATATTCAGGCAAACCTCCTTGTCTAAATTTCCATCAGACTGCGTTGTCGGCGGTCAACGATGCCACCGCAGAGTCTGCCCCAGCGAAGCGAGGGTATCGCCTCCCTTCTCCGCCTTGCTGATGAAAATTTATCCTGCGGAGTTTCGCCGGATATAATCTTAGTATCCAAGTATGATTTAAGGAGGAATTCACCATGCATAAATACGTCATCAAGCGTCTTATCATGTTAATTCCGGTAGTGATAGGTGTCTCCTTCCTGGTTTTCTTTATTATGTCTCTGGCACCTGGAGATACGGCCAGAACCATCCTTGGGGAAGATGCCCCCATAGAGGCTATAGAGGCATTGAATGAGGAATTAGGGCTCAACGATCCTGTGCTGATTCGGTACGGGCGCTACATGGTTGGGCTTGCCCACGGAGATCTGGGCACTTCTTACAAATCCGGCCGTTCTGTGTTTACTGAGGTTATGTCCAGATTTCCGGACACCCTGAAACTGGCATTCTGGGGGATGATCTTTGCCGTGGTCCTGTCCATCCCCATCGGTATTATTTCGGCCACGAAGCAGTATTCTCTCATAGACAGCGTCAGCATGGTCTTTGCCCTTCTGGGTGTGGCCACCCCCAACTTCTGGCTGGGGCTTATGCTGATCATCGGCTTTTCCCTTCACCTGCGGTGGTTTCCGTCCGGCGGTTCGGAGGGGTGGAAGGCCCTGGTGCTTCCGGTTATCACCCTGGGCACCGGATGTATGGCCAACATAACGAGAACTACCCGTTCCTCCATGCTTGAGGTCATCCGTCAGGATTATATCCGCACGGCCAAGGCCAAAGGTGTGGGCCGCAGGAGCGTTATCTATAAACATGCCCTGAAAAATGCCCTGATCCCTGTGGTGACGGTTATCGGACTCCAGTTCGGCTCTCTCCTTGGCGGCGCCGTGCTGACGGAGGCCGTGTTCTCCTGGCCGGGTGTGGGCACGTACCTGGTCAACAGCATAAAGGCTAAAGACACCCCTGCGGTGCTGGGCTGCGTGATTATTTTTTCCATCTGCTTCAGTATCGTGAATCTGTGTGTGGACATCCTTTATGCCTACATAGATCCGCGGATCAAGTCAAAATACAAATAAGGAGGTGACAGCGATGGAAAATAAGAAAGCGAAGAAGCGTTCTATGACCGTGGAAGTGTGCCAGCGTCTGGCCAGGAATAAGATGGCCATGCTGGGGCTGGCGATTCTGCTGGTGCTGGTGCTGTGCGCGGTGTTTGCCGATGTGATAGCAGATTATGAGACCAAGGTTGTCGCCCAGAATATTGCCAACCGTTTAAAGGGGCCCAGCGCGGAGCACTGGTTTGGGACCGACGAGTTCGGAAGGGATATTTTTGCCAGGATCATTCACGGTTCCAGAGTGTCCTTGGTGGTAGGATTGATCTCCGTGTCCGTATCACTGATCCTGGGAGGCATCCTGGGGGCGTTTGCGGGATTTTACGGCGGGCGGGTTGACAATGTGATCATGCGCGTTATGGATATTTTTCTGGCAGTGCCCAGCACCCTTCTGGCCATGACCATTGTGGCGGCGTTGGGAAGCAGCCTGGTGAACGTGATGTTAGCCATCGGCGTGTCTGGCATCCCTACGTACGCAAGGATTGTCCGGGCGGCGGTTATGAGCGTGAAGGACCAGGAGTTTGTGGAGGCGTCCCGGGCTATCGGGGCAACCAACATAACCACCATTTTCCGGGAAATCATCCCCAACTGCCTGGCTCCCATCATTGTCCAGGCTACATTGTCGGTGGCAGGGGCTATTCTGTCCACGGCGTCCTTAAGCTTTATCGGACTGGGCGTTCAGCCGCCGGATCCGGAGTGGGGCGCCATGCTTTCAGGAGGGCGCAACTTCCTTCGGGATGCGGTGCATCTGACGTTGTTCCCGGGGCTTGCCATTGTGATTACGATTCTGGCCCTGAACCTGCTGGGAGACGGGCTTCGGGATGCTCTTGACCCAAGACTTAAACAGTAGTGAGGAGGCAGGAAAGTGGCAGAACATGATTCGAATTATACATTAGAGATAAAAGGGCTGGAGGTTCAGTTTAAGACCGTGGACGGTGTGGTGAAGGCGGTCAACGGCATTGACCTGGCCATTGAGAAGGGAAAGACCCTGGGGCTGGTGGGAGAGACAGGTGCCGGGAAGACCACCACGGCGCTGTCCATTCTCCGTCTGGTGCCGGATCCGCCGGGCAGGATCACCGGAGGTTCCATCACGCTGGAAGGAAAGGATCTGTTTGCTTACAGCGAGAAGGAGATGGAGGGAATAAGGGGAAATCTGGTGTCCATGATCTTCCAGGATCCCATGACTTCCCTGAATCCGGTTATGACGGTTGGCGATCAGATCGCGGAGGTTATTCAGCTTCACGAGAAGATTGACCAGAAAGGGGCCCTGGAGAAGGCCAAGGCCATGCTGGAGATGGTGGGAATTCCGGGCAACCGAAGCGCAGAGTACCCTCATCAGTTTTCCGGCGGCATGAAGCAGAGGGTTATTATCGCCATGGCCCTGGTGTGCAATCCCCATCTGCTGATCGCGGATGAGCCTACCACGGCCCTGGACGTGACTATCCAGGCGCAGGTGCTGGATCTGATGCAGAAGCTTAGGGAGAAGTACGGCACGTCCATGCTGATGATCACCCATGATCTGGGGATTGTGGCGGAAGTGTGCGACAATGTAAGCATTATGTATGCGGGGCGCATTGTGGAGCACGGCACGCTGGAGGACATTTTCAACAATACCAGCCACCCCTACACGGAAGGGCTGTTTGGGTCTCTGCCCAATATTGACAACCGCAGCGAGCAGTTAAAGCCTATACCGGGGCTGATGCCTGACCCGACGGATCTGCCGCCGGGGTGCGCGTTCCATCCCAGGTGCAAGTACTGCAGGGACATCTGCAAGAGCCGGGTTCCGGCGGTGACGAAGCTTTCCGACACCCACATGGTGGCCTGCCTGGCCTACGAGGAGGGGACGGGAGTGACTTTAGGAGGTGAGGGCCATGAGTGATATCCTGTTGGATGTAAAGAATCTAAAGAAATATTTTAATACGCCAAACGGGGTGCTTCACGCGGTAGACGACGTGACCTTTTCCCTGGAAAGAGGCAGGACTCTGGGGGTTGTGGGAGAGTCGGGCTGCGGCAAGTCCACCACAGGCCGGGCCATCCTGCGGCTCCATGAGCCTACCAGCGGGCAGGTGTTTTTTGAGGGGAAGGACATTACAAAGGTTTCCAATCAGGAGATGCGCCATCTCCGGTCCCAGATGCAGATTATTTTCCAGGATCCCTTTGCATCCCTGAACCCCAGGAAAACGGTCAGCGAGATCATCGGGGAGCCTTTAAGGCTTTACAAGGTACATAAAAATAAGAAGGAACAGCAGGATCATGTGTTGGAACTGATGGAGCTGGTGGGACTTTCACAGAGGCTTGTGAATACCTATCCTCATGAGCTGGACGGGGGACGGCGCCAGAGGATCGGCATTGCCAGGGCCCTGGCAATGAAGCCGAAGTTTATCGTGTGCGACGAGCCGGTGTCGGCTCTGGATGTGTCCATTCAGGCCCAGATTCTCAATCTGTTAAAGCAGCTGCAGCAGGATCTGGGGCTTACGTATATGTTTATTACCCATGACCTTTCGGTGGTGAACTATTTCTCCGATGAGATCATGGTCATGTATCTGGGCAAGGTGGTGGAGCACGCTCCTTCGGAGAAGCTGTTTGAACATCCCACCCATCCTTATACCAAGGCGCTTCTGTCGGCCATTCCGGTGCCGAAGCTGGGGGAGAAGAAGAAACGGATCCTGCTTAAGGGGGAGATTACATCACCTATTAACCCGAAGCCGGGGTGCCGGTTTGCTCCCAGGTGCGAGTACGCCAAACCGGAGTGCTTTGAGAGTACGCCGGAGCTTAAGGAGAATGAGAAGGGACATTTTGTAGCCTGTCATTTTAGTGAGGAGTTTTAAAAATAATGGGCTGTCCGAAGGCTTGGGCCAAATAAGCGGGCGGCTTAAGATTAGGAGATATTATGGTGGAATATAAGATTGATAATGAGTTTGTGTTAAAGTGCCTTGAAGAGATTATTAATACGCCCAGTCCGGTAAGCTACTATGAGGAGGTCAATCCCGTCATTGAGAAGTACGCAGAGATGTTTGGGCAGAAGGTGACTTACGACAGGAAGCATACGGCTTATATTGCAATTGAAGGGGAGGATAACTCAAAGACCGTTATGGTGGGCGCCCATCTGGATACTCTGGGTATGGTGGTCCGCAGGATTGACGACAACGGGTGCCTGCGCATCCGGCAGCTGGGCGGTTTGAATTTCCCAAGCCTGGAGGGGGAGACCGTCCATGTGGTTACGAGGGAAGGGAAGAAGTACAGCGGTATCATGGCCTGTCAGTCCCACTCGGTTCACGTGTTTGACGATGCCAAAACCCTGGAGAGAAATGAGAACACCATGATCATCAGCCTGGACGAAGATGTCCACACCAAGGAGGAGGTCAGGGCCCTGGGGATCCGCCACGGGGATATTATCTATCCGGAACCCCATTTCCAGTATACGGACAAAGGGTTTGTCAAGTCCAGGTTTTTGGATGACAAGGCGGCTGTGGCGGCATGTTTCGGGATGTTAAAGTATCTGACGGACAACGGGTTAAAGCCCAGGTACCGCACCCTTCTGGCCTTCCCCCATTTTGAGGAGATCGGCCTTGGAGGGACGTATGTTCCGCCTGAGGTGGAGGAATTTGTGGCTGTGGATATCGGGCTTATCGGGCCGGACTATGACGGCGACGAGCATTCGGTAAGCATCTGCCGCAAGGATGCGTCCACGCCTTATGACAGGGCTTTGACCAACCGGCTTATAGAACAGGCCGAGAAGGCCGGGTGCAAATATGCGGTGGATATCTTCTACCGGTACGGCACGGATGCCAATGCGGCGTTAAAAGCCGGGAATAATGTGGCTGCAGGGGCTTTCGGCATGGCAGTGTTCGGCAGCCATGCCATGGAGAGGTGCCACATTGACGGGATCGAGAATACAGCCAGGCTGATCACGGCGTATGTGCTGGATATTTAAGGGATTTGCCGGAGATTGGATTGGGTGAAGGAAGAAAAGGACCGGGAGGAAACCAGGTAAGGTTTCCTGCCCGGTCCTTTTTGGCAGGTTGGTAGGTTGGCAGGGGACTCTGGGATTCTCCGTTGACAAAATCCATAATCTGTGTCATATTGGACAGGCAGAATATCAGTATTTATGATATATTAGACCCTTAAGAACGATTTCTTGGGCAAAATGGAAAAATAATGGAATTGCTGTATTGTTGAGTGAGTAAAGTTGGGGCGGATTTGGTCGTGGGGCCAGCGAGGGGAGGGAGGCTGTGTGCCGACCGGGTTCAGATATGCCAGA
>JAAWLV010000118.1 GCA_022798105.1 Hungatella sp. | reverse complement strand
GTTTGGCATATCTGAACACGAACGGCACACAGCCTGCCTTCACTCCCTGGCCCCACGACCAAATCCGCCCCAACTTTACTCACTCAATTAAACAGCAATTCTACCCTTCCAGCAGCAAAATATCCCCCGGCTCTATCCACACCCGGATAACATCCCCCTCCCCACCGCTCTTCGCCCCCAGGCAGGCCGCCCACTTCTCTTTCGGCATCTCCAGGCGCAGCTCCCCGTTTCGGGAGCGGGAATCCCCGCTTACAGGTTTTACCATGATCACCATATGAAACACATCCTCCACAATTCGGGTAATCCGGCATTCCATCACATTCACCTTATCCGGCTTTCCCGGCGTCTCACGGGCGAGTACATGGATGTAATGGCTTCGGACGCCGATGTGGGTGACCCATTCCGGAACCGGACGGCCGCATTCCAGGATCTCCCCCCAGTCCCCGGCATATACCCGGGTCGGGCATTCTTCCCGGCCGCCGCCATAAGCCTCTGCCTCCGAATAATTTTTGCATCCGGACAGCCGGCAGGCGGCCAGGGTTTTCGGCTCCTCAAACATGGTTTTTACAGGGACCGCCGAGGTGGCTCTGCCCCTATCCATGACGCACGCCTTCTGGCAGATCCGGTAGATTTCGTCCCGGCTGTGGGACACAAACAGCACAGTCCCTCCGAATTCCTTTAAAACATCCATCAATTCCAGCTCCAGCTTCCACCTAAGATAACCGTCCAGGGCTGAAAAAGGCTCGTCAAGCATCAAAAGCCTCGGCTGGGTCAAAAGGATCCTGGCCAGGGCCACCCTCTGCTGCTGGCCGCCGGACAGCTGGAAAGGCCTGTGATTCTCCAGCCCTGTCAGATAAAACCGTTCCATCATGTCCGCCGCCCGGGCCTTTGCCTCTGCCCTGTCCATCTTTGCGGCCCTTAAAGCTGCCGTCAGATTCTTCTCCACCGTCATGTTGGGAAACAGGGCATAGTTCTGAAAAAGAAGCCCCACCTGCCGCTTCTGAGGGGGCAGATCGATCTTCGCTTCCGAATCAAAAAGAACCGTCCCGTCCAGTATGATTCTCCCCCGATCCGGCTTCACAATCCCTGCAATGGCCTTTAATGTCATGCTTTTCCCGCATCCGGAAGCGCCCAGGATCCCAAGAACCTCATCTCCCGCTTCAAAGCCCGCAGACAGGCGAAACCTGCCCAGATCTTTTTCCACATCCACGTATAATGCCATGGCCCACCCTCCTATTTTCTGCCCTTGTTCTCCAGCATATTGACCGCCATGAGCACAACCGCCGAGATAGCCATGTTCACCATAACCCACCGAAAGGCAAGCGCCTCATTGTCCGTCCTCCACAGCTGATAGACCGTAGTGGATATGGTAGCGGTCTTTCCCGGCGTGTACCCTGCCAGCATGCTGGTGGCCCCGTACTCCCCCAGGGCCCTGGCAAACGCCAGCACGGCCCCGGCCATAATCCCCTGGCGGCAGGCGGGCATACGGATCCGCCAGAAAATGTAAGTGTCAGACAGCCCCAGGGTCTGTCCGGAATATGCCAGAGTCTCGTCAAAGCTTTCAAATGCCCCCCTGGCCGTCCGGTACATCAGCGGAAAAGCCACAGCCACAGCCGCAAAGATGCCGGAATACCAGCTCATCACCAGACGTACTCCAAACTGTTCCAAAAACCACATGCCCACAGGGCGCTTATTCCCCAAAAAAAGCAGCAGAAAATACCCCACCACCGTAGGCGGAAGCACCAAAGGCAGCGTCAGCACCACATCCAGGATCCCCTTTACCGCCCGATTCAGTTTTGCAGTATAGTACGCGGCAAAAATGCCGGAAAAAAACACAATCACGCTGGATATCAGAGCAATCCTCAGCGAGTTGTAAAGGGGATACCAGTCCATAAATTCTCTCCTCATTGCTTTGCCATGGAAAATCCCGCCGCCTCGAACACGGCCCGGCAGTCTCCGCCTGCAAGATAGTCGAGGAATGCCCGGGCCTCCTCCTGATTTTGGGAAGCCTTCAGTACCGCCGCCGGGTAGACTGCCTGCCTGCACTGATCCCTGTCCGCCCAGTCCACCACGGTAAACCCCGCTGAAAAAGCGTCTGTGGCGTAGATGATACCGCAGTCCACAGAGGCCTCCTTTACCTGGGTGGTTACCTCCTTTACGTTGGAGCCGTAGGTCAGCCTGGAAGCGGCCGCAAGCTTGTCAAGAATCCCCAGATTCGACAGGATTTCCAGGGAATACGCCCCCACAGGGACATCCTCGTTGCCAAGGCACATCAGGTTTAACTTGTCCGTGCCCAGATCCTCAAAGGACTCAATACCTGCCGGATTGCCGTCAGGAACCGCCAGAACCACCCTGTTCTCCACCAGGTTGAACCGCGTATCCCCGTCAATCAAATCAAGTCTCCGGGGATTTTCCTCCGGACTTCCCGTAATGTCCAGCTGATCCATCTGTTTCTGGGCCGCACTGATAAAGATGTCGCAGTCGGCTCCCTCCTCGATCTGGGTCTTCAGCGTGCCGGAAGAATCAAATGTGCAGACAATCTCCACATCCGGCCTTACGTCTTTGTACATATTCCCAATCTCCGTCAGACTTTCCGTCAGAGACGCAGCCGCAAATACCACAAGTTCCGTCCTCTCCCCGCCAGCCCCGGGCCCCTCCTCTTCCGCTATACGTTCCTGTACCGCGCCCTTTGACGCATTCCCTCCGCAGCCAGATAAAACAGCCGCCAGCACCGCCGCCGTTATAAACCCGCACCTCTTTTTCATACGCCTTTCCCCTGGGGACGGGCGCACTCCGCCGCAGTCCCGCGCAAAATCTCCAGCCCGTGGGGCAGGGAGTCTAAAATAAACTCCAGGCTTTCCTTCACGGCCCCAGGGCTTCCCGGCAGATTAACA
This sequence comes from Hungatella sp., assembly GCA_022798105.1. Taxonomy (GTDB): domain Bacteria; phylum Bacillota; class Clostridia; order Lachnospirales; family Lachnospiraceae; genus UBA3402. Next base: position 5,768 of record JAAWLV010000118.1, on the reverse strand, counting down.
ATCAGCGTCTTTCCTCGTATCACCGATACCCCGCGGCTTAACATGGCGCGGCTAGTAAGCTCCATGGAGCGGTACCGGATATACTCCGCAATCCCCGGCGCGCTGCGGTCCGCCACGGCCAGGGTCGCCTCCGGCGTCTGATCCCGCATGGAAAATCCAGTCCCTCCGCTTGTCACCACCAGATCCGCCTGCCGCCCGTCTGCAAGGCGCTTTAACTGGGTTTTTAACACCGCCGGCTCGTCAGGCACAATCAGGCTTTCCACCACCCGAAAGCCTGCCGCCTCCAGGATGGCTTTTGCCGCCGGGCCGCTTTCATCCGCCCGCTCGCCTCTTGCCCCCTTGTCGCTTACCGTGATCACCGCTGCCGTAAAGGGCCTGTCCGGCTCGGGAAATACGACGGCCAGTTCGTCTCCCACAGAGATATCCCCCTCTTTATTCACCTGGGCAAACACCCCCTCATGGGGCATAATGCATTCCCCCATACGCTTAAAAATCGCGCAGTGGCTGTGGCATTCCTTCCCGATCTGGGTCATCTCAAGCTCCGCCGTGCCAACCAGAAACCGGCAGCCTACGGGAAGGCTCTTAAAGTCTATGCCCTCCACCACCAGATTTTCCCCGAATGCGCCGTGTCCCACATTGGCGCCCTTCTCGTTAAAGGCCTTCACCTTATCGTAGGAAAGCAGGCTCACCTGCCTGTGCCAATTCCCCGCATGGGCGTCCCCCTCAATTCCGTGGCGGGGCTTTACATGCACCCGATCTACATTGTGTTTTTCCGTTCCTTTTTTCTCACTGATACATACAGCCTTCACAATCCCTGTCATCATATGGTTTCTTCCCTCTTTCCATTCCGCGTTGTCAGAAACTCTCCGCTCTTTCCCCCGGTTTTTTTCTCCAGGTAAATCTCCCCGATCTCCATCCCCTTGTCCACTGCCTTGCACATGTCGTATATGGTGAGAAGGGCCACCGAAACCCCTGTGAGGGCCTCCATCTCCACCCCGGTCTTTCCCGTGGTCCGTGCCGTACACACCGCGCAAATCCCATGCCGCTCCTCATCCATCTCAAAATCCACGGTCAGCCTGGTCAGATTCAGCACATGGCACAGAGGGATAAGCTCCCAGGTTTTCTTTGCCCCCATGATCCCGGCCACCCGGGCAACTGCCAGCACATCCCCCTTTTTCATGGTTCCCTGCCGCACCATGGAAAAGCACTCCGGGCTCATAAAAATACTTCCGCGGGCCACTGCCTCCCGCCTGGTGTCCGCCTTGTCCCCCACATCCACCATCCACGCATTGCCCTGTCCGTCAAAATGTGTAAATTCCATTTCACCCTCCGATCTTCACCATATTGCCGCACTCTGTCATCATCTCCGGATGTTCAAAACAGTGGGCCATAGGTTTTTGTTTTATGGCTCTCTCCATGGCTGCCAAAAGCATTCTGTCTTTTTCCTCCTCTGTCCCGCTGCCTCTGAGAATCTGCCTTAAATCCTTCCCGTCCTCATAGCACAGACAGCTTTTTAAGTACCCCTGGGAGGTTAGGCGCAGGCGGTTGCAGCTTTCGCAGAACTTTCCGTGGATTGCACTGATAAAGCCCACGCTTCCCAAAAAACCGGGAATCCGGTAATACACCGCCGGCCCGTTGCCATGGACCGAGTCATCCTTTTCCAGGCCGGGATACAGGGCTTGCAGCTCCCTCAAAAGCTCCCCGTGATTCAGGGACCGGTACTGTCTGCCGTAGCCTACAGGCATCATTTCAATGAAACGCACGTCAATGGGATACGCTTTTGCAAGGGTCAAAAGTTCACGCCATCCAGGGCCTTCATAGCCGCAGCCCAGATGCGCGGCCAAATCTTTCAGATCCAGGGACACCGCATTAATCTTGATGGGAATATGCCTGCTTTCACAGGCCTTCAGAGTCCGCTCCAAAGCCTTTTGAACCGCTTTTAAGCTGCCTCCGCCGGTCAGCGCCTTATACAGGCCGCCATCCAGCGTATCCAGGCTGATGTTGATCCCGTCAATCCCTGCCTCCACCAGCTGATCCACATACTGCTCCAGCAGGATACCGTTGGTGGTGATGGTCACATTCTCAATCCCCCGGGTATCTTTCAGCATACGGACAAACCGGCAGCAGCCGAGACGCACAAGGGGCTCCCCGCCTGTGATCTTGATTTTGCGGATCCCTAAAAGGGCAGAGCAGGCCGCAATCCTTGCACTCTCCTCCAGTGTCAGGATATCCGCCATGGGCACGCACTCCACGCCGTCAGGCATGCAGTAGCGGCACCGCAGGTTGCAGCGATCCGTGACCGATATTCTCATATAGTCGATTGTTCGTCCAAAACCGTCTCTCAAATTTATCTTCCTTTCCCGAATCCGCAGTTGGGGAATGTACACGGTTCACAGTTTAAACAGAGACCCCCCTGTCCCAGTGCCGCCAGTTCCGCCCCGGAAACCTCATCATCAGCCATAATCCTGGGCAATACCAGGTCAAAGATCGTGCGCTTTGCGTACATCACACAGCCCGGCAATCCCAATATGGCCACAGTCCTTTCATTTCCCTGTCTGCGGACCTCATAGTAGGCCAAAAGGAACATGGCCCCCGGAAGCACCGGAGCCCCGTAGGACACGATCCGGGCCCCCGTATTCTTAATGGCGAGAGGGGTCTTGTCGTCCGGATCCACGCTCATGCCCCCTGTGCAGATGACAACATCCGCGCCCTTTTCTATCATGTCCAGAATGGAGGCGGTAACCTTTTTGTCGTCGTCATTCCAGGTCACGTGATCCGTCACCTCCGTATCAAACTCACTTAATTTTTCACAAATCACCGGCGTAAAGGTATCCTGAATCCGGCCGTAAAACACCTCGTTTCCCGTGGTCACAATCCCCACTTTTTTATGTACAAAGGGCTTGAGCCCAAGCAGAGGCTTGCCTCCCGTCGCTTCCATGGCGGCCCTGCGGGCCTTCTCCATCTTCTCCTCCCGGATCACAAGGGGAATGATCCGGGTGCCTGCCAGCTTATCCCCCTTTTTTACGGCAAAATTCCCGTGGCGGGACGCGATCATCATCTCCCCGAAGCTGTTAACAGCCTTAAGCCCCTCCTCATCCACCTTTAAAAGGCCGCCGGCCTCGGCAAGGATCTCGATCTTGCCCTCTTTCACCTGGGAACGGCCCATGTGCTCTCCCAGGCACATGGCGCACAAAATCTCCGCGGCATCATTTTCGTGGAGGATCCCCTCCTCCTGCTCCCACACGTAAAGCTGATCCTTTCCCACGCTCAGCAGAACGGGAATGTCCTCCTTTTTCACAATATGCCCCTTGCGAAACACAGCATCCTTGGTGACGCCTTTAATGATCTGTGTAATGTCGTGGCACAGCACTGCCCCCTCTGCATCCACGGTACGGATTAATTTCATGGCCTTTTTCCTCCATCTGTCGCGTATTTTATGATTGTTTCTATGTACATTGCCTGTTCATACCTTCTTTTATGAGCGGCCAGGGCCGCCTCCCTGTCCCCCGCCTCCCGGCACCGCTTCCGGCTTTCTGCAAACCGCTCGTCCAGGGACACAATCCGGTCTTCCATCACCTGCTTGTCCGCCAGATACACCACAGCCGTCTCCAGCCACAAAGGCGTCTCCAAAGCCTCTGCCGCCTTCCGGCAGTCCAGATCGTGATGGCGGCGTATCACCTCTGCCACGGCCGGATACCCCTCCCGCAGCAGCACCTGGGCCCCCTTTGCGGCATGGTCCTTCTCCCTCCTGGCTACGTCGTGGAGCAGCGCCCCGCTCCGGATAACCTGCCAGTCCACCGTCCTGCCTGCTGCCAGAAGCTTCCCGGCTGTCTCCATGGCCTGCCTGCACACCGCTTCGCAGTGCCTGCGGACTTTTTCCGGCGTCCTGTAGTGATCCCAGATATCCGCGCATTCATCATCATCCGGCGCATTCTTTGGCATGATCCCCAGCTGTTTTACCTCCATATGCCCGTTTTCATCCACCTGGATGCGGCTAAAGCACCCGTAGGGCTGGGGGAGCCCTCTGCAGGTATCAAGAGGGGTTCCCAAAAGCTCTGACAGAAAGCAGCTGTTAAGGCCTGCATGGGCCACGCAGATCACATCTTTCCGGGTGTCTGCAAGAATGCGTCCCAGGGCGCTCCTGAACCTTACCAGGCCGTCTTCCCGCCTCTCCCCGGTACCGGGCCAGGAGGTTAGCGTCTTCTTTATCTGCCCCATGGGGACATTTTCCCACTCCCCCATGTACAGCTCTTTAAGCCCCTCGTCCACACAGACTATCCTGCCCTCCCCCGCCAGAAGCCCGGCTGTCTCCCGCGCCCGGATCAAGGGACTGGCAAATACAACTCCGTCCCCTGCCGCGGATCGAAAATACGCTCCCAGCTCCACAGCCTGTTTTCTCCCTTTCAGGCTTAAGGGAAGGTCTGTCCATCCGATGCACCGGCGGATATTGTCCGGAAAGTCCACCTGCCCGTGGCGGACAAGATACAGCTGCCTCATACTCAAAATCCCTTTCCCATATATTTCTGGTAGGCCTGATCCGTAAAATCCTGTATGGACGCCACCATGTTCTCGTAGGCATCCATCAGGTTCTTTCCTTTTTCAGTCAATACCGATCCACCGCCGCCGCTGCCGCCGGTCCACCGCTGTACCACGGGAAATCCCAGCTGCTGTTCCAGCTGCTTTATCATCTTCCTGCCCTTGCTGTAGGAGATGTCCATGTGCAGGCAGGCCTCCTGCAGCGATCCGGTCTGCCCAATCCAGGTTAACAGCTGCTGCACCCCGGGCCCGTAGAAAGGCTCGCTGGCTGTCAGCCTGACCTGTATCTGAGGCCGTATGGGGTATCCCTGCCCCCGCTGGTAGTTCCAGTCCAAAAGCTCCTGGTACTGTTCCCTTGTGTCCAGATCCCGGTAAATCCCCTCGTCGTCCACCTCCACATTGGTAATGGCAATCCCCGAGTTCTCAATGGCCCCCCGCAGGCCGCCCTCCCCTTTATAGCCGCACAGCCCTTGTGCCACCTGGCTCCACAGCATAATGGGATGGCCCGGCTCCCCCCGGCACACCGTACGGATAATGGGCGCGTCAATCATAAGCTGCTGCCGTATGGTATCCGGCATAATGGCCGGAAGATCCACAGGCAGTATCATCAGCCGGTCACAATCCCCGCTGACAGCCCGGATGCCGATACACACCGAGTCAAACATCTGTGTTTCCTGATACCGTTCGTTTTTTGCAAAACGTACGCCTGTAAAAGAAAGGTGCTGCTGCAGCTCATCGCCCCGAAACCCGGTAACCACCACAATTGGGTCAATCCCCATATCTTTCAGCATATTCACAATATGGAGAGAGATGGTGGAGTTGCCGAAGGGAAGCATGGGCTTAAACGCCTCCATGCGGGACGACAGACCGGCTGCCACCAGCACCGCACCTGTCACTTTCATAGTAGGTTTCCTTCCCCTTCCTCATCTGTTTTGTTTATTATACCGGAAGTCACCGGATAAAACAAGTAGTGTTGCACCATAAATTACGGATTTCCTGATTTTCTGATTTTCTTGTAACAGTTGAGATGGGGCTTGGGCGGAGGTTGTATAAAAATTGCTGAATTGTTGAGTGAGCAGGGGGCGGAGGTTGTCGCGGAGCCAGCAAGGGGAGGGAGGCTGTGTGCCGACCGAGTTCAGATATGCCAAGCATTCCGATGAGCCCTTAAAGCAGAAAACACTCGGGGTGTGGCCCTCCTGTTTTCCTGGTCTCATCTCCACGGCATATATTCA
>JAAWLV010000117.1 GCA_022798105.1 Hungatella sp. | reverse complement strand
TTGCTGTCGGTGCGAGAAGAAAGAGGGCCCCATGGTCAAGCGGTTAAGACATCGCCCTTTCACGGCGGTAACACGAGTTCGAATCTCGTTGGGGTCATTGGAACATCTAATTAATGATTATTAGTTTGGACCTTTAGCTCAGTTGGTTAGAGCAACCGGCTCATAACCGGTCGGTCCTGGGTTCGAGTCCCCGAAGGTCCATTTTAAGTTAATTTCCATAATCATTTTTATTTATTCTGGCCTGGTGGCTCAGCTGGTTAGAGCGCCGCCCTGTCACGGCGGAGGTCGTGGGTTCGAATCCCATCCGGGTCGTTTCTTTGAAAAGCAATAAGTGACAATTTGGTGTTTCAGGGGTCTTAGCTCAGCTGGGAGAGCATCTGCCTTACAAGCAGAGGGTCATAGGTTCGAGCCCTATAGGCCCCATTTGATATACAATAGGCCGCAGTGGCGGAACAGGCAGACGCACAGGACTTAAAATCCTGCGGGACTAATCTCCCGTACCGGTTCGATTCCGGTCTGCGGCACTTAAAAAGTCTCGGTTTCCGGGACTTTTTTGTTTTCTGGGACATACGTTTTTTATAGAATAAAAGGCCCTTTGGGGTATTTTTATATTATGCAATCATGAGCAGTTGAGTTGGTTAGAACAGGACTGCTATTATTTATAAAACAGTACTTGACAATACAAGGTAGTAGGTATAATATAGAACCATAAGGAGGATGGAACGAATATGAATGCACAATTTAAAAAGGGTGTTCTGGAGCTGATTGTGCTTGAGTCTGTCCGGCAGCGTGATATGTATGGATATGAGCTGGTGGAGGAAGTATCCAAAGTGGTGAATGTAAATGAGGGAACCATTTATCCACTACTGAAACGTTTGACGAATGAGCACTATTTTGAAACATATTTGCGGGAATCCACAGAGGGACCTCCAAGAAAATATTATCATGTAACAGCAGCAGGTATATTGTACAGAGATAGTTTGGAGAAGGAATGGACAGAACTGTCAGATCGGGTATGGAAATTTCTCAGACAAAATATGAATGAGAAAAAAGATTGATTATATGGAGGAAGCCATTATGGATAAAAAAGAATTTTTATCAGCGCTGGAAAATTCGCTTTCCCTATTGCAGGAGGAAGAACTGAGAGATATTGTCAGTGAGTATGAACAGCATATTGACATGAAGGTAGCAAAGGGACTGACAGAAGCGGAGGCTATTGCGGATTTCGGAAGCTTACAGGAATTGACTGGGGAGATACTGGAAGCTTACCATGTGAGAGCCGACTATGCTGCAAAGACAGAGAAAAGCAGGGGGACGGAGAAGAAGATTTTCGAGAAGATAAAAAGCGGCGGAAAGCAGGATGGTTATGGACTATGGGAGAAAGCTAAAAGAGCAGGGGACGGGCTGGCCTGCAGTCTTAAGAAGGGATGGAGTCAGCTGTGCGGTCTGTTTGGCCGAATGGGGGCGTGGATGGCATCTCATACTCCATGGCGTAGGAAATGGGCCGCAGAAGAAGCCATATTCTCAGATACAACGGGGGATGGCGGTGTAGAGGCTGAGAACGGTGTATGGACAGAAGATGAGAGATCAGGCAGGAAACGGAGAACAGGAAAAACAAATATAAAGGAAATATTTGCACGAAAGAGAGGAGGGAAAGAAAAAATGCGAAGTGCGGAAGTAAGAACCGGGATTGTAGGTACAGGTTTTAAAGCTATAGCGGAAGGCATCGGACAGATATTTAGATGGGGGATGGAGGCGGCCTTGTGGGGGATCCGTTTGGTGTGGAACGGATCGTGGCTTATATTCGCTGTTTTTACAGGTGCTTTTGGATTGTTCAGCCTTTTTGGAATGGGGGTTCTGACAGTACTGCTCATACAGGGATATCCTTTGGCAGGAGTGACCATCGGCTGTATGGGAGTGGTCCTTTGTATGTTTTCAGCGGCCGGATTGGGAATGAGTTTGATGTGGAGAAGATACACACCTAAAGAGGCTGATGATGAAGTAATACATAAAGATGAGGTGAATAAGGGGGAAGAAGAGGATGCGTAGGATACAAAAAATTCTGGCAGGTGTTTTTTTAACCGGGATTTTCATAGGAGGCGTGGGAACGGGACTTGCGGTGGCGGAATACTCTTCACTGACATATGGAGGAGAAAAGATAATCGGAGAGGACAGCCTGGTCACCAGAAATCTGGATTTTGATTTTGAACTGGACGGAAGGATGTTAGAAGTATCAGGACAGCATTATTTGGGAAAAGGCGGGATAAAAGAAGTAGAGATCGACGATACCGTGCCTGTGGGAACAGTCCGATATGAGATAACTTACAATGAGAGAACCATTACACCCTGGCTGCAATTTGAAGCTTATGAGGAAGAATGGGACGGAGAAGGCGAGGAGACAGAGGTTCATAGTTCAGAGGATGCAGAAGATGAAGACAGGCAGAACTCGGGTAAGCTTGGGATTGTAAGACTGGCTGCTTCATACCATGGAGATGATTTTGCGGTTTTGATGGAAAATAAGGATGTCATACTGGAAGAACTAAAGCAGGGAAAGATATCCAGCTATCACATGGCATATATTACGGATATTAAGATTAAGGTAAATTCACAGACAGAACCATATATTGAATGCGACTATGTAATACGGTAAAAAGAGGAGTACCGGCGGGACTGTTTCGGGACAGGGCGCCGGTACTCTTTTTTCACTCTGCCGGCAACATAGTTGCCGTCCCGGCAGAACTTCGGATGCAGGTGTGTATAAAGACACACAAGTCAGGTAAAAAACAGGTGTTCCAGAAGGATTTTTACACCAAGAGTAATCAGGATAAAGCCGCCAGCAAACTCAGCTTTTGACTTATATCTGCATCCGAATACATTTCCCACTTTTACTCCTGCCATAGATAAGAGGAAGGTGACGATACCGATAAATGACACAGCAGGCACAATCGCAACCTGGAGAAAGGCGAAAGTTACGCCTACGGCTAAAGCGTCAATACTGGTGGCCACAGCCAGAATTGCCATGTCTTTAAATGCCACAGAGGAATTGCAGGAATCCTCATCTGCGTCAAAGGATTCTTTTATCATATTCCCGCCGATTACGGCCAGGAGTATAAAGGCAATCCAATGGTCGTAGGCGGTGATGGCATTTTGGAAACGGGAACCAAGCAAATAGCCTGTAAAAGGCATGAAAGCCTGAAAACCGCCGAAGTACAGGCCAATGATCACGGCATGCCTGAAATTCATTTTCCCCATGGACAGCCCCTTGCAGATGGACACTGCAAATGCATCCATGGACAGCCCTACGGCAATAAGAAACAGTTCCGGCAACGACATATGTAATACCCCCATCTCAAGATAATCGCGACTGCTGTCAAAGGTATTTTAGTGACAAATCTAAGAGTTTGTCAAGGCTAATCGTGAAAAGAATACCTTTGGTTGGTTATTGCTTGTTTTGTATTTGTTAAAAATGGATATTGCAATTCAAAGAAGGTTATGCTAATATAATACCAATTTTAATGCAGCAAAGCATGATAAAGGCTGGGAAGGAGACTCTTGCCCCGGAACTTCGACAGGAAGACGGCGTCACCGACTGAGAGCGCCGTCACGTTGGGCCAGGCAATAAGGGAACACTCCGGAGCCGATATTCTGAACCTTTTTGCAGATAGTAGGAATATCCGTCTGACATTCGTTACATGTCAAGAGTGGAGTATAGGCTTTTTTTGCATGGAGCCGATCTCAATGCGGGTGGTACCGCGGAGCATGATGCACTACACGTTGCAGAAAGCGCTGGGAATCCAGGCTTTTCTTGTAGAATATGATGTCCCGTCCCGGAGTATGTAACAGTATTCCGGGGCGGGATTTTTGTTGCGGTTTGAACTTGCCGAACCGGAATCGTAATGGATTACATTGAGGTAAGGAGAGAACGCTATGGAATTTTTGACAGGAGTAAAGGAAACGGACACCCTGGACATCCGGAGTATTTCGGAGGGAGATTATGACGGAAAGGCTGTAAGATTACATGGCCAGGTGCATAATATCCGAAGAATGGGTGAGGTGGCATTCATAATTCTAAGAAGAGCAGACGGCTTGGTGCAGTGTGTATATGAGGAGGGAAAGACGTCATTTGATCTGAAGAACTTGAAAGAAGAGTCAGCGGTGGAGGCAGCGGGAGTGGCGGCCCGGGAAAGCAGGGCGCCCCATGGTTTTGAGATTCGTCTTGATACGGTTAAGATTTTATCAGAGCCTGCCCAGGTGCTGCCCCTTGCCATCAACAAATATAAAATGCATACCTCCCTGGAGGCACGGCTGGGGATGCGTCCGGTGAGTCTGCGCAATGTGCGGGAGAGAGCCAGGTTCAGGATCCAGGAAGGGATTGTCAGGGGGTTCAGAGACTTTCTGCACAGCCGGGGGTTCACGGAAATTCACACTCCGAAGATTGTAGCCAGAGGGGCTGAGGGCGGTTCCAATGTGTTTCGGCTTGACTACTTTAATAAGAAGGCTGAGTTAGGCCAGAGTCCTCAGTTTTATAAGCAGACTATGGTGGGAGTCTTCGACAGGGTGTTTGAGGTGGGGCCCGTGTTTCGGGCAGAGAAGCACAATACCACCAGACATCTTAATGAATACATCGGGTTGGACTTTGAGATGGGTTATATTGACGGGTTTGAGGATGTGATGGCTATGGAGACCGGTTTTTTGCAGTATACCATGGAACTTTTGGAACGTGAATATAAAAAGGAGCTGGATATACTTCAGGTGTCCCTTCCCGATGTCAGCAGGATACCTTCCGTAAGGTTTGACAGGGCAAAAGAGCTGGCGGCAGAGAAATACGGCAGAAAGATTAAAAATCCTTACGATCTGGAACCGGAGGAGGAGCTTCTGATTGGCAGGTATTTTAAGGAGGTATATGGGAGCGATTTTGTGTTTGTGACCCATTATCCCAGTAAGAAGCGCCCGTTTTATGCTATGGATGATCCGCAGGATTCAACATTCACTCTGAGCTTTGATCTGCTGTTTCGGGGGCTGGAGGTGACCACCGGAGGACAAAGGATTCACGATTACAGCGAAATTCTGGCAAAGTTAGAAAAACGGCACATGAATCCGGATGATATAGAATCGTATTTAATGATATTTAAGTACGGGATGCCGCCTCACGGAGGGCTGGGTATCGGGTTGGAGCGTCTGACTATGAGGCTTCTCAATGAGCAGAATGTGAGAGAAACATCGCTGTTTCCCAGAGATGTAAATCGGCTGGAGCCTTAAAGACTCCGAGAGTACATAGAAAGTGAACGGAGGAAGAGAACCATGGCAAATGTTATTGGCGATGACACCATTGAATATGTAAGTATTTTGGCTAAGCTGGAGCTTTCCGGAAAAGAGAAGGAAGACGCGAAAAGGGAAATGGGACGGATGTTAGATTATATTGATAAGCTGAATGAGCTGGATACCGACGGCGTAGAGCCTATGTCTCATGTATTTCCGGTGAATAATGTATTCCGGGAGGACGTGGTTACCAATGAGGATAACCGGGAAGATATTTTGAAAAACGCGCCCAGACAGAAGGAGGGGGCTTTTAAAGTCCCTAAAACCGTGGAGTAGACAAAAGGGAAGTGTGTCGGAGATAACTTTACGGCACAGGAAAGGAGCAGCCATGAGTATATTGGAATTAACTGCCCTGGAACTTGGCAGAAAGATAAAATCCGGGGAAGCGACTGTTTTGGAAGCGGTAAATGCGTCCCTGAAGCGGATTAAAGAAAAAGAACCGTCTATCCATGCCTATGTGACCGTTGATGAGGAAGGGGCTGTAACGAAAGCCCGGAAAGTCCAGAAGATGATTGAGGACGGAACTTTAACAGGACCGCTGGCTGGGGTGCCTGTGGCTATAAAAGATAATTTGTGCACAAAAGGGCTGCTGACCACATGCGGTTCCAATATTTTATATAATTTTGTTCCCACCTACACGGCTGAAGCAGTGGCCAATCTGGAAAGAGCCGGGGCAGTGATTCTGGGAAAGACCAACATGGATGAATTTGCCATGGGAAGCACCACGGAGACTTCGGCGTTTGGGGTGACCAGAAATCCATGGAATACAGAGCATGTGCCGGGGGGCTCCTCCGGCGGCTCCTGTGCGGCTGTGGCGGCAAACGAATGCTTTTATGCACTGGGATCTGATACGGGCGGATCCATCCGCCAGCCCAGCTCTTTCTGCGGAGTCACAGGAATAAAGCCCACTTACGGCACAGTGTCCCGCTATGGGCTGATAGCTTACGGTTCTTCCCTGGATCAGGTTGGCCCTATAGGAAAAAACGTGTCCGACTGTGCGGCGGTTCTGGAAGCTATTGCCTCCTATGATAACAAGGACAGCACATCGGTTCCAAGAAACGATCTGGATTTTACAGAGGCTCTTAAGGCGGATGTGAGAGAGATGAAAATCGGCATCCCCAGGGATTATCTGGGGGAGGGCCTGGAGGGAGAAGTGAGAGAAGCCGTGTTGGAGGCGGCGAGGACGCTGAAGGGGAGAGGGGCAAACGTGGAGGAGTTTGACCTGAGCCTGGCGGAGTATGCGATTCCTGCCTACTATGTGATCGCCTCGGCGGAAGCCAGTTCCAATCTGTCCCGGTTTGACGGAGTAAAATATGGTTTTAGGGCCGGGGAGTATGAAGGTCTTCATCAGATGTATAAAAGGAGCCGTTCTCAGGGATTTGGGCCGGAGGTAAAGCGGCGGATCCTGCTGGGATCCTTTGTGCTAAGTTCAGGCTATTACGATGCCTATTACCTGAAGGCCCTGCGGGTTAAGGCTCTGATAAAACAAGCCTTTGACAGGGCATTTGAAAAGTATGATGTGATCCTGGGCCCGGCAGCTCCCACTACGGCCCCAAAACTTGGGAAAGCTTTGCAGGATCCGCTTAAGATGTACTTGGGGGATATTTATACCATATCCGTAAATCTGGCAGGACTTCCGGCCATGACCGTGCCCTGCGGCCGGGACAGGAAGGGGCTTCCCATCGGACTGCAGCTTATTGGAAACTGTTTTGAGGAAAAGAAGATTATTCGCGCCGCCTATGCATTTGAACAGGCAAGGGAGGGCAGATAGATGAGCAGACAATATGAAACGGTTATAGGACTTGAGGTTCATGTGGAGCTGGCCACCAAAACAAAGATTTTTTGCGGATGCTCCACGGAGTTTGGAGGAGCACCCAATACACATACCTGTCCGGTGTGCACCGGAATGCCCGGAGCTCTTCCCGTTTTAAACAGACAGGTGGTAGAATATGCCCTGGCTGTGGGAATAGCTGCCAACTGCCAGATTAACCAGTACTGCAAATTCGACAGGAAAAATTATTTTTATCCGGATAATCCTCAAAACTACCAGATTTCTCAGCTTTATCTGCCGATCTGTCACGACGGTTTTGTGGAAATTGAGGCGGCCGGGGGAACGAAGAGAATCGGCATTCATGAAATTCATATGGAGGAGGATGCAGGGAAGCTGATCCATGATGAGTGGGAGGACTGCTCGCTGGTGGATTTTAACCGGAGCGGCGTGCCTCTTATTGAGATAGTGTCGGAACCGGACATGAGAAATGCCGACGAGGTGATCGCATATCTGGAAAAATTGCGGATGATGATCCAGTATCTGGGGGCCTCTGACTGTAAGCTTCAGGAAGGATCCATGAGAGCAGATGTAAATCTGTCGGTTCGCCCGGCGGAGAGCCCTCACTTTGGCACCCGGACGGAAATGAAGAATTTAAACTCTTTTAAAGCCATTGCCAGAGCCATAGAAGGTGAGAGAAGACGGCAGATTGAGCTGATTGAGGAGGGGAAAAAGGTAATCCAGGAGACCAGGCGGTGGGACGACAACAAAGAAAGTTCCTACGCCATGCGCTCAAAGGAGGATGCCCAGGATTACCGGTATTTTCCGGATCCGGATCTTACACCGATAGTAATAAGTGATCAGTGGCTGAAAGAAATACGGGACAGACAGCCGGAGCTTCAGCCGGAAAAACTGAAACGATATCAGGAGGAATTTCAGATACCGGAATATGATGCCAAAATCCTTACTTCTTCAAAGCACATGGCGGATATGTTTGAGGAGACGGCTGCCATTTGCGGAAAACCCAAAGAAGTGTCAAACTGGCTGATGGTGGAGGCTATGAGGCTTTTAAAGGAGTATGAAAAGGATCCGGAAGACATGGTATTTGAGCCCCAAAATCTGGCAAAGCTTATCGGATTGGTGGATGGGGGAATTATTAATCGCACAGTGGCCAAAACTGTGTTTGAGGAAATATTTGCCCGCAATATTGACCCGGAGGTCTATGTGGAGGAAATGGGACTGAAAATGGTAAATGACGAGGAGGCCCTGCGGAAGACCGCAATGGAGATTTTGGAGGCCAATCCTCAGTCTGTAACCGATTACCGAAACGGAAAAGAGAAGGCTATGGGATTTTTGGTGGGTCAGACGATGCGGGCTATGAAAGGCAAGGCGGATCCGGCCATGGTCAACAAGATCATAAAAGAACTCTTGACGAAATCGGTTTAATAAGGTAGAGTACTAGTGTTCCATCCGTCCGGTAATTAGATTGTCAGTGCCGAATATTTTGTCAGCCTGCAAGGCGGAGGAAGGAGGCGATGCGGTGGCATCGTTGACTGACGACAACGCAGCAGATGGC
>JAAWLV010000116.1 GCA_022798105.1 Hungatella sp. | reverse complement strand
TGTATGCTCGTGTGGGTTCAAGTCCCATCTCCCGCAGATGCAGAAGTGGCGGAATTGGCAGACGCGCACGGTTCAGGTCCGTGTGGTGGCAACACCTTGAGGGTTCGACTCCCTTCTTCTGCACGAGCAGCCTAAATCCTTGGAAATCGGGGGTTTAGGCTTTTTTTGCGTAGAGCGGGAAGGGGAGCGGATTCTCTCTGCTTGTAATCGCCCCACAGGGATGATATAATCATAAAAAATGAAAGCGGCGAAAGGAAAAACGGAGCTTATGAATGAAACTATAAAAGAATTGACAGAGCGCAAGTCGGTCCGCGCATATACGGATGAACCGGTGGATCCCCAGAAGAAGAGCGTTATCATTCAGGCAGCCATGGAGGCGCCGACAGCGGGCAATCAGCAGCTGTATACGATTTTGGATATCACGGATCAGAAACTGAAAGAAACGCTGGCTGAAACCTGCGACCATCAGCCGTTTATTGCAAAGGCCCCGATGGTCTTGATCTTTTGCGCCGATTGCCAGAAGTGGTACGACGCCTATCTTTTGGGGGAATGCGGGCCCAGAAAACCGGGGCCCGGGGATCTGATGCTGGCGGTGACAGACGCGGCTATCGCGGCCCAGAACGCAGTGACCGCTGCCTGGAGCCTGGGGATCGGTTCCTGCTACATAGGAGATATTATGGAACGGTGTGAAACACACAGAGAACTGCTCCATTTGCCTGATTATGTGTTTCCTGCGGTTATGGTGGTGTTCGGATATCCCACAGAGCAGCAAAAAAAGCGTCTGAAACCGGAGCGGTGCAGGCAGGAGTACATCGTTCACGAGAACGGATATGAGCGCATGGCGCCTTCCAGGCTGAAGGAAATGCTGGGCGGCAACTATAAAGACGGGGAGTTTGGCAGCTGGATACAGGCGTTCTGCAGCAGAAAGTACAACAGTGATTTTTCCAGGGAGATGAGCAGATCCGTGGAAGCGTATCTGGGGCCGTTTACATCCGATGCCATGGATGCCCGGTAAACGGCGCTGCAGGCGATTTTAAATGGGCATATGCGGTTGCGTTCACATGGCACCTGTCAACCGTAGTTACTGTTTGCTGGGCACCGGTGAACAGTAACGAACCGTAACCGTATCAAAAAGAATACAAGGAATTCGTTTGACTTTAATTTTACAACTGGGTATAATATTCCTTAGCATAATAGAAAAGAGGAATACAGGCCGTGGAACAAAAGCCGATTTCAAAGGCAGTGATTGCAAGGCTGCCAAGATACTACAGACATTTGGGGGAGTTGATGGAGGAGGGGGTGGAGCGCATCTCGTCCAATGATTTAAGCCTGAGGATGAAGGTGACTGCTTCCCAGATCCGTCAGGATCTGAATAATTTCGGGGGATTCGGACAGCAGGGGTACGGGTATAACGTGAAATATCTGTACACGGAGATTGCCAAGATTATGGGAGTTGACCGCCAGCATAACCTGATTATTATCGGGGCGGGAAATTTGGGGCAGGCCATAGCCAATTACGCCAACTTTGAAAGGCGCGGGTTCCTTATAAAAGGAATGTTCGACATTAACCCCAGGCTGATAGGCAGAGTGGTAAGGGGGGCGGAGATTATGGGTGTGGAAAATCTGGAGAAGTTCATTGTGGATCATGATGTCCAGATCGCGGCCCTGACTATCCCCAAAACAAAAGCGCCTGAGATTGCGGATCGGCTTGTGGCAGCAGGGATCAAGGCTATCTGGAATTTTGCCCATACAGATCTGGTGGTGCCGGACGACGTGGTGGTGGAGAACGTCCACCTGTCGGAAAGTTTGATGCGCCTGTCCTACCGGGTGTGCAGCATGCAGGATGAAAAAGAGCGGAGAGAAAAGGTGCAGGAAAGCGGCATGGCGGGAAAGGGAAAAGGAGAGAGACGGTAGCGGTTATGATTGTGGGAGTCGGAACGGATTTGATTGAGATTGCCCGTGTTGAAAAAGCCTGTGGGAAACAGGCTTTTTTGGCACGAATTTATACCCGGGAGGAGTGCCGGCAGTTTGGGGAGAACGTTACCAGGCTTGCCGGCAATTTTGCTGTGAAAGAAGCGGTGGCCAAGGCCCTGGGAACTGGTTTTTCGGGATTTTGGCCCCGGGACATACAGGTATTAAGGGATGAAAAGGGGAAACCTTTTGTAAATCTTTTTGACGGGGCTTTGAAAAGAGCCGGGGAGCTGGGGGTGGAGAATATCCATGTGTCCATCACCAACACCAAGGAATATGCGGCGGCTTTTGCCGTGGCGGAGACGGGGAGCGGTATATGAGATATCTGGTTACAGGGGAACAGATGAAAAAAATTGATACCTACACCATTGAGACCGTGGGAATTCCCTCTCTGGTGCTTATGGAACGGGCGGCCATGGCGGTAACCAGGGAGGCTATGGCAAGGCTAAAACAGGGAGATCATATTTTTGCTGTCTGCGGGACGGGCAACAACGGCGCCGACGGCGTAGCCGCCGCCCGGATGCTGGCTCTGAACGGATATTCCGTGACGGTTCTCATTGCGGGAGATCCCAAACGGGGAACTAAGGAATTCCATGTCCAGAAGGAGATAGCCCAGAAGCTGGAAATTCCCATGGCAGAGTGGAAGGATTTTCTTCCCGGCCGGTGTGATCTGCTTATTGACGCTGTTTTCGGCGTAGGGCTGACAAGAGAGGTGGAGGGAGAATACCGGGAGGTTTTGGACACAATAAACAGGATGCATCCCGGCACAGTGATAGCGGTGGACATGCCTTCCGGGATTCACAGCGCCACAGGACAGGTTATGGGAACGGCCGTAAAGGCTGACGTGACGGTGACGTTCGGATATGAAAAGCTGGGAAGCGTGCTGTACCCGGGGCGGGAGTACTGCAGACAGGTGGTGGTGGAGGATATCGGGTTTCCGGCTGTGAGCCTGAAACAGGCAGAGCCCTTTGCGTGGACCTACGGGAGAGAAGATCTGGACAGGATTCCTGGGAGGCCGGCCTACAGCAACAAAGGGACTTTCGGGAAGGTCCTGCTGATTGCAGGCAGCGGGGGGATGAGCGGGGCGGCCTATCTGGCAGGCCTTGCCGCTTACCGGACGGGAGCCGGTCTGGTAAAGATCATGACGGTGGAGGAAAACAGGGAGATTCTGTTACAGCAGCTTCCCGAGGCAATACTTACCGCTTACAGGAAGGAAGATATTGAGGAAAAGCCGGGAAGAGGTTTAAGTCCTTCCTGGGAGGAGCGTATGGAAAAAGAGTGCGGCTGGGCGGATGTGATTGTCCTTGGGCCGGGGCTTGGACAGGATCCATATGTGAGACTGCTGGTAAAATCGGTGCTTACAAGCGCCTATGTGCCCATTGTCGTTGATGCCGACGGACTTAACGCCATCGCGGCGTGGCCAGAGCTGGAGCAGTATTACACGGAGAATATTGTGATTACGCCCCATTTGGGGGAGATGGCCAGGCTGACGGGGCGCCCTGTCTCCCAGATACAAAAAGCCGTGGCAGAAACGGCCCTGGAGTACAGCGGCAGCCGGGGGATCGTGTGTGTTCTGAAAGATGCCGCCACAGCGGTAGCCAACCGGGAGGGGCAGTGCTATATGAATTCCAGCGGAAACAGCTGTATGGCTAAGGCAGGCTCCGGCGATGTGCTGGCGGGAACCATTGCAGGGCTTTTGTCCCAGGGGATGGAGCCCTTTGACGGGGCTGCGCTGGGAGTGTATATCCACGGTCTGGCAGGGGACAGATACAAAGAAAAATATGGGGAAAACGGCATGCTGGCCCGTGATCTGGCGGAGGAGATCGGGAAGATCGGACAAAGGGGATGTGTTTTATGAGAGAATATGAAGTGGAAGAGGACAGGCCCTATACCAGGGTGTATGCGGCCGTTGATCTGGATGCGGTAGAGGAAAACGCGGGGGCCATGAAAGCCGTCCTGTCAGAGGGGACAAAAATCATGGGCATTGTGAAAGCTGACGGGTACGGCCACGGGGCGGTGCCGGTGGCACATGCCATAGATCCGTATGTGGACATGTATGGCGTGGCAGATATAGAGGAGGCAGTCAATCTTCAGGATCACGGCTTTTCAAAGCCCATATTGGTTCTGGGGGTAACCCATATAAAGCACAGCGACAGGGTGGTGCGCAGAAAAATCCGCCCGGCGGTGTTTCAAAGACAGCAGGCCAAGGCCCTGTCCCAGGCAGCGGTAAGGCTGGGGGAAACGGCTTTTATCCATCTGGCTGTTGATACGGGGATGAGCCGCATCGGTATGGCGCCTTCAAAGGAGTCGGCAGACTTAGCCCTTGCAATCAGCCGGATGCCGGGCATCTGTGTGGAGGGGATTTTTACCCATTTTGCCAGGGCTGACGAAAGGGATAAGGCGTTCACCTTAAGACAGATGGAGGAATATTCTGGCTTTATAAAGATGCTGGAGGACAGAGGCGTCTCAATTCCCATAAAGCATATTTCCAACAGCGCAGGGATTACGGATATGCGGCAGGCGGACTGGGATATGGTTCGGGCGGGTATCTCCCTTTATGGGCTGTACGCTTCCGAACAGGTGGAAACGGAGAGGATCCCTTTAAGGCCTGCTATGGAAGTGAAAAGTTTTATTACCTATGTGAAGAAGATCGGGCAGGGGGCTGCAGTCAGCTACGGGGGGACATTTATAGCTCCAAAGCCCATGACCGTTGCGACAATTCCCGTGGGATACGGGGACGGTTATCCAAGAAGCTTATCGGGAAAAGCCAGGGTGCTTATCAGAGGAAAAAGCGCTCCCATACTGGGGAGAATCTGTATGGATCAGATGATTGTGGATGTGACGGACATTCACGGGGCGGCTGAGGATGATATGGTTACGCTCATAGGAAGAGACGGGGATCAGGAGATTACGGTAGAGGAGCTGGCGCAGATTGGAGACGGATTCCACTATGAGTTGGTCTGCAATGTGGGCAAGCGGGTTCCCAGGGTCTATATGCGAAAGGGCAGGATAGCCGGGAAAAAGGATTATTTTGCGGATCGGTACGAGGGAGCTTTTTGAGGACAGGCACCTGGGAAGACAAAAAAGAATATAATAATCACAGCGGTATGAATATGCCGCCGCAAAGGGGTCAATACTAGGGGTAAGAATTTGACTGGCGGGGTGTGAAAACGTGATTATTAGACGAGGAGATATTTATTATGCAGATTTAAGACCGGTGGTGGGATCCGAGCAGGGAGGCGTGCGCCCGGTTCTCATTATTCAGAATGATGTGGGAAACAAGCACAGTCCTACGGTAATCTGTGCGGCTATTACGTCAAAGATGAATAAGGCCAAGCTGCCTACCCATGTGGAGCTGGATACCAGAAGGTGTGATATGGTCAAGGATTCGGTGATCCTGTTAGAACAGCTGAGAACCATTGACAAGCAGCGGCTGAAGGAGAAAATCTGCCATATTGACGAAGATCTGCAGAGAAGAGTGGACTATGCTTTGATGGTCAGCCTGGAGTTGCCTACATAGCCGGCCATTGACGAATCATGGGGAATCTGCTATATTTCTAAGTATTGGCATTGTTGGAGGCGCTTTGGTGCGCCGTCTGTCCGGCCTGGGCCGGAGGCAAGTTCACAAAAGAAGGGGAGTTATAAAATATTCATGGACGATGGGTATTGGCCGTTTAGTTTTGCATTGTTTTTTGTATTTATTTTTCTTGAGGCGGCATTGTACGGGTTTGGATCCGCGATTCAGAATCTGAATCAGGGAAATCTGGAGAAGGAGATGGAACAGGGCAGCAAAAAGGCAAAGAGGCTTTTCCGTATGGCCAGCCAGCCTTCCAGGCTTGTCAATTCCACTCAGATTATCACCAATGTAATCGGTATGGTGTTAGGCGCTTACATGTTAAAGCGCTGGAGCGGCAGGCTGGAGGGGATTGTGGGCCGGGCCGGAGGTCCGGAGGGATCCGTGGTGAGCGCGGTTTGTCTGCTGGCTGTGGGAATGGTGATTCTTGCATGCCTTGTCAGCTTCGGGATTATTATCCCCAGAAGGTGCGCTGCCAGAAATGCGCAGAAGTGGGCTTACGGCCTTCTGGATTTTGTGACAATAATCATGGCGCCCATGGTTCCGTTTATCTGGATTGTGCGCGGGATCTCCATGGCGGTTTTGAAAGTCTTCGGCATTGACATGAATGCAAAGGATGACAATGTGACAGAGGAGGAGATTGTGTCCATGGTCAATGAGGGCCATGAGCAGGGGGTTTTGGAGGCTCAGGAGGCGGAGATGATCACCAATATCTTCGAGCTTAATGACAAGGAAGCCAAAGATATCATGACCCACAGAACCAGTGTGGTGTTTATCGATGCCGAAAAAACCTTAAGAGATGTGATCCGCTTTATTTTGAGGGAGGGGAAGAATTCCCGCTATCCGGTTTATAACGGCGATATCGATGATATTGTCGGGGTTTTACATATGAAAGACGCGGTGATTTACGGGGAGAATCCCAGATGGAAGGAACAGCCTGTGGGGAAAATCCCCGGGCTTTTGAGAAAGGCCCACTTTATTCCCGAGACCCGGAATATTGACTCCCTGTTTCAGGAGATGCAGTCCCAGAAGATCCACATGGAGATCGTGGTGGATGAGTACGGCCAGACAGCGGGGATTGTAACGATGGAGGATATCCTGGAGGAGATTGTAGGCAATATTCTGGATGAGTATGACTCGGAGGAGGAGTTTATCACGGCAGTGGAGGACGGGATCATCTTAAACGGACGGACTCCCTTAAAGGAAGCCGGGGAAGCTCTGGGGATTGAGTTTACAGAGGAAGAGCACGACGCCTACGATACCGTCAACGGTTTCCTGGTTTCCAGGCTGGATCGGATTCCTGCGGAGGACGAGCACTCGGAATTGGAGTACGGAGGGTATGTGTTTAAGATTGTCAGCGTGGAAAACAAGACCATAAAGCAGGTGAAGGCTGCGGCTGTTATGAGGGAACAGGACGGGCAGGAAAAGGAAGACAGCGGGGAACAGGACGCAGAGTGAGGAAACATATTTCTGATAGAAATCCGGCTTGCCGGATTTCTATTTTTTAGCTGTACTCCCGGAAGCGCAGGCACAAAGAGACTCAGAGAGTACATTTAGATATATGGGAGGTCAGGATATGGTACAGATACTGAGAGATATGGGAGAAATGTTCAGGGACAGGAATTTTCTGAAAAAGACGGTGATGATAGCGCTGCCGGTGGCTATGCAGGGAATGTTAAATACGGTGGTGAATCTGGTGGACAATCTGATGATCGGAAGCCTGGGCTCCACAGCCATAGCGTCGGTGGGACTGGCCAACAAGGTTTTTTTCGTTTTCAGCCTGCTGGTGTTCGGCGTCAACAGCGGTTCAGGAGTCCTGGCAGCCCAGTTCTGGGGCAATAAGGATGTTAAAAATATCAGGAAAGTTCTGGGACTGGCTCTGGCGCTGGCAGTGACGGGTTCTGTGGTTTTTATGGTTCCGGCCTGTGTAAAGCCCCGCCTTTTGATGCGGATTTTTACCACCAGCGAGGCCAGCATCAGCATGGGAGCAGCCTACCTGGCAGTGGCGGCGTTTTCTTATCCGTGTACGGCAGTTACCAACACGTATGTGGCAATGCTTCGGGCTGTGAACCGGGTAAAGGAGCCGGTTATGATCAGCTGCGCGGCCATTGTTACCAATGTCTGCTTTAACTACATTTTAATTTTCGGGAAACTGGGCGCCCCTGCCATGGGGGTTACAGGCGCGGCGCTGGCTACCCTGATCGCCAGGGTGGTGGAGGTGGTTTTGATTTTTTCGGTGGTATACCTGGGAAAAACGCCTCTTGCCTGCGGCCTAAAGGAGCTGTTTGGATGGAGCAGGGCGTTTTTAAAGAAGTTTTTTATAACGGCGCTGCCTGTGATTATTAATGAGTTTATCTGGGGCCTGGGGACTACCATTTATTCCATGGCATACGGAAGGATGGGGGACGACGCGGTGGCTGCCATTACCATTGCCACCACCATTCAGGACATGGTTGTGGTGCTGTTCCAGGGCTTAAGCGCAGCCACGGCGGTAATCCTGGGCAATGAGATGGGGGCCGGGCAGTTAAAGCGGGCAGAGGTGTACGGGAAATACTTTTTTATTCTCCAGTTTCTTGTGACGGCGGTGACAGCTCTTCTGTGCGTAAGCCTGCGGTGGAAGTTTATCGCCCTGTACCAGCCGGGAATTTCCGATGGGGTGGCGGAGGCTGTCAGCCGGTGCATTATGGTGTTTGCCATATTTGCGCCGTTTCGGATGTTTAACTACGTCAATGTGGTGGGCGTACTGCGAAGCGGCGGGGATACGGCCATGTGCCTGTTTATTGACACCAGCGGCGTTTGGTTCATCGGGATTCCTCTGGCGTTTATCGGGGGGCTTATCTTGAAGCAGCCCATTCATATTGTGTATGGGATGGTGACCCTGGAGGAAGTTTACAAAGCGGTAATCGGATATATCCGGTACCGTCAGAAAAAATGGCTGAGGAATCTGGCTGCGGATCTGTAATTAGGGTCTTAAGAAGGATTTCTTGTGCAAAGTGGCAAAATAATGAAATTGCTGTATTGTTGAGTGAGTAAAGTTGGGGCGGGGATTGTCGTAGTCCAGTCAGAGAAGGAGGGATGTCCCGTCCGTGTTCAGATATGCCAGACATTCCGATGAGCCCTTAAAGCGGAAATCAGTCGGGGTCAGGCCCTCCTGCTTTCCTGGTCTCATCTCCACGGCATATATTCA
>JAAWLV010000115.1 GCA_022798105.1 Hungatella sp. | reverse complement strand
CGTAGCTCCTGTCGCTCCCACCGGGCCCTGGGGACCGGTCGGGCCCACTGCTCCCGTAGCTCCTGTCGCTCCCACCGGGCCCTGGGGACCGGTCGGGCCTTCCGCTCCCGTAGCTCCCGCCGCCCCCACCGGACCTTGGGGACCGGTCGGACCTGCTGCTCCGGTGGCTCCCGTTGCTCCTGCCGGGCCCTGAGGGCCTGTCGGACCCACTGCTCCGGTAGCTCCTGTCGCTCCCGTAGCCCCCGCCGGGCCCTGGGGACCGGTCGGGCCCACCGCTCCTGTAGCTCCTGCCGGGCCCATGGGACCCTGAGGGCCTGTCGGACCTACTGCACCGGTGGCGCCGGTGGCTCCCACAGGTCCCTGAGGACCTACCGGCCCCCCTGGGCCCTGAGGACCGGTCGGGCCTGCCGCTCCTGATCCTGCCGGCCCCTGAGGACCGGTCGGACCTATGGGACCCATTGCTCCCACAGGCCCCGGTACTCCCATGGGACCCTGAAATCCTCTCGGGCCCCTCGCCCCCGGGCATCCGGCAGGACCCTGGGGCCCCCTGGGTCCTCTTGGACCTCTCGGACCTCTGCAGCAGCAGCCGTTTTGATGGTTCCCACACATTCTCCGGCCCTCTTCTACCAAAATGTCAAAGCTTTCCTCCGCCAGGTACTCTCCCTCCGGACAGCTCCAGTCATCTACACTTTCAAGTCCGTCTAACTCATCTGGAAACATAAAATTCTCCTTTCTGATTATGCCTTTTGCAGAAAATCCTCCCTGAACCCAGCCTTTCATAAATTCTCCGCCGAAGCTTAATATCCGCCTGTTTGCCGGCTGCCGGGCCCATAAAGGTTTAAAAGCCTCCTGAAATGCTTGGCTTACTATATCTTATGTCCCACAATGAATTTGGTGCCTGATGCCTCCTCTTTTCTGATTTCCATCTGCCGTGTTGGCCTCACGCAACGATACCGCCGCAGAGTCTCCCCCAGCAAAGCGAGGGTATCGCCTCGTTCAGCCGCCTGCACGCTGAAAATTTATTCTGCGTCATTGGCTGAAAATGGACGTGTCAGCAAGGTGGCAAGAATCCGCCTTCTGTTGTTGATAAACATCTCTGTCACCTGATAACTGTCAGTCTCCTCATACTCACAGGGATGCACCTGTCCGCTGTCGAAGGTGAGAATCTGCGCCCCCGGAATTCCTAAAAGGATCGGGGAATGGGTGACGATAATAAACTGCGCTCCCTCTCCCGCCCAGTGATCAAGTTCCGCCAGCAGTGTCAGCTGCCGCTGAGGAGACAGCGCCGCCTCCGGCTCGTCGAAAAAATACAAACCGTTTGGCTTTAACTGGGTCTGGGCTATGGCAAGAAAACTTTCACCGTGAGATTTCTCATGGAACTTCTGGGAAGGGTGAGTCCAATCGGCATACTCCTCCTCCCTGGTTGCCACATTATAAAAACTCTCCGCCCTGAGAAAATATCCCCATCCTGCTCTTCGGTATCCTCTTACAACCCTTATGGCACTGCAAAGCTCCGAATGGGAATCATATGTCGAAAAACTGTAATTTCTGCTTCCTCCTTCCGGATTAAACCCACAGGCAATCGCAAGGGCCTCCAGCAGCGTCGACTTTCCGCTTCCGTTTTCCCCCACAAAAAAAGTAAC
Organism: Hungatella sp.; assembly: GCA_022798105.1. Classification (GTDB taxonomy): domain Bacteria; phylum Bacillota; class Clostridia; order Lachnospirales; family Lachnospiraceae; genus UBA3402. The sequence continues at coordinate 7,246 of JAAWLV010000115.1, read as the reverse complement.
AGGGCTGGTAAATTCAAGCTCCCCAAGCCCCTTTATGGCCTCAATATTCCACAGATAGCTGCTCCTGTCTATTTTCTCCCAGTCAATCACCATCTTCTGAATCAGCTGACTGTTCATGGCTCTTCCCCTTTCATACATTCTGTCTTGTGAAATACAAAACTCTGTGATACCATTATGGCTGAAACTAACCATCGCCATTAAGGAGTTTTATATGCCCCATATTATTGAAATCACCGACTTTTCGGCGCCGGAGCTGGACGTTTACGGGCGGCTCTCAGAGCCTCAGCTTCTCCATTTTAACGAACCAAAAGGCGGGCTTTTCATCGCTGAAAGCCCTAAAGTGATCCTGCGCGCTCTGGACAAAGGATGCCGCCCCCTATCCCTCCTGGCAGAGCCAAAACAGCTAAGCGGGGAGGGAAGCCAGATCCTTGGCCGCTGCGGACACATTCCTGTCTATACGGCCCAGCCGGAAATCCTTATAAACCTTACAGGGTTCTATTTAACCCGCGGCATGCTGTGCGCCATGGAGCGCCCCCATTTGCCCTCCGTAAAGGAACTGTGCACTCATGCCCGCCGCGTCGCCGTTCTTGAAAACGTCATGAATCCCACCAATGTAGGCGCTATCATCCGCTCCGCGGCCGCCCTGGGCATGGACGGCGTGCTCATCGGACAGGGTTCCAGTGATCCCCTTTACCGAAGAGCCATACGGGTCAGCATGGGGACCGTCTTTCAGATCCCCTGGACCTATCTGGGAGACGAAACTCTCTCCGATTTCGGTTTCAAAACCGCTGCCATGGCTTTAAGAGATCAGTCCGTAAGCATCGAAGATCCTGCCCTTGTGTCAGAGAAGAAACTGGCTGTCTTTCTGGGATCCGAAGGGGACGGCCTGGCTGACTCCACCATCGCCGCCTGCGACTACACCGTAAAAATCCCCATGTTTCACGGCGTAGACTCCCTAAACGTCGCAGCCGCCAGCGCCGTGGTCTTCTGGCAGCTGCGCTCCCGCACATAGCCCTGCTGCCTTCCTCGTATCCCCATCTTTATAAATTTTCTATAAATCAAACACCCGTTCAAAGGCCTCCAGGCATTTCTGTCCTTTTGACCGGTCATACACGGCGTAAAACACCGACAGAAAACAGCCCTCAAATCCCTCCTCCAAAATCTCCTTCCACCACTGCGCCACTTTTTCCGGATCGTTTTGAAACACGCCGCACCCGTAAGCTCCCAGAACCAGGTTGGCCGCGCCCTGATCCGCAAATACAGCCAGCACAAGCTTCATCCTCCGCCTCATAACCCGCTCTGCCTCATGGACGTCTTCTCCCTTCCTCACGACCTGCCCCATATTCACCGCCGGCATGGTGAGCACCGAGGCTTTCACCGGCTCCGGGGTCAGCCGAAACCTGCCGTCCCTGAAAAACATCACATCCGGCGAATAGATACCGTAATCCGTATACATCATCGTTTGGCAGGCCCTGTTTTCCCTGTAGTATGCCTCATTGGCTGTCAGTGTCCGGTATAGGGTGCCTGATGCCGCCAGGCTCTCCTCCTGGGCCATGGCCCCGTTTATAAACCCTCCCCCCGGGTTCTTGGCGCTGGCAAAATTCAGTACCCCAATATTTTCTCTCCCCTCCAGGGCCAGTTTCCGGACGGCATCCACCGTGGAGATATGTTCCACCCTGCACATGGTCCGGGCTGCGTTTTCCCTCTCCTCCCCCAAATCCTTACTCTCGTATCTTCTCAGAAGTTCACCGCCCTTTTCAGGCGTGATCAGTATGGAGCGCCGGACAGAGCGCTCCATATGGTCTCTGATATAGATCCTTTTCTTTGCACCCCCGCCTTCCTCCGCATCATAATATCCCTGCTCCATAATATTCAGCGTCTCTCTTGCAACTGCCTTTCTGTCCATAACCTTTTCCCTCTCTTTCCTTCTCCAGTCCGTGTTCAACTTTGCCAAACATTCCCTCAGCCTCCCGTCCTCCTTCGATATAATCTGGAAGGCCTGTGCCCTTTATGCTCCGTGTACTGCTGCGTCTCCTCCACCATAGATGCCATCTTCCTTCGAAATGCCGCCCCAGGCAGCTGCCTGCCCAAAATTACCTCATAAACCTGTTTCAGCTCGGTCAGCGTAAAATATTCCGGCATCAGATGGAACGCCGCGTCCGTATAGAGAAGCTTCCCCCGAAGCCGCTCCAGCCCGTAGGCAATAATCTGTCCGTGATCAAAGGCCAGGCCGCCTCTGTCCGCAATGCTGCATCGGACAAAGCTGTCTTCCTTCCGCTTTTCCAGAACGGTTCTCAGAAGAGTTTCCCCGTGGGACAGGCTAAGTTCCCACACCTGGACATCCTCCCGTTCTCCAATCAGCCGCCAATCCACTTTAAACCAGGCTGCCTGATCCGCATCATCCCCTGCATGGGGTTTCACGCTGTTCCCGTCAATAAGCGCCATATAGGAACAGCTCATAACCCAGGTCCTGGGATCCCGCCCTGGTTGGCTGAACGTGTACAATTGTTCCAGATACACCCGATCGCCCCCTGTCTCCTCCCGAAGCTCCCGGCTTGCCGCCTGATCCGCAGTCTCTGTTGGCCTGACAAATCCGCCCGGCAGGGCCCAGCACCCCAGGTAGGGATGCCCTCCTCGTTTAATCAGCAGAAGCCGCAGCTCTTTTTCCGATATCCTCCGGTAATTCTCCTCCTCCACATCTGCCACCGCAAAAATCACCATATCCGCGGCCACCGAGGGCCTCTCAAAATCCTCCGGCCTGTAAGACGCCAGAAACTCTTCCTCGGTCAGCCCGTTTCTGTCCCTTATGTTGTCCTCCAAGTTTCCATCTCCTCCTGTACCGCTCTCCGTTTTCAGATTCCCCTGCTTCCCTGTCCGGCAATCTATCTTTCTCCCTCCATCAATTCGTCTCTCACCTGGGTCAGGGCAAAGCCCAGCAGATTTCTTCCCCTCCATTTTAACGGATTCTCCGCGTCCGGGTTAGACTTTCCCATCCCGATCCCCCATATCCTGTCTCTGGGACTGGCCTCCACCAGGATTCGCCTGCCCGTTCCCAGAAGAAAGGATAAAAGCTCCTGATTCTGTGAAAACTTGGCCCGGTTCCCCCTCATCACCAGATCATAGCAGGAGCTGTCCCACACCTGCTGGTCAAAATGTTTCACAGCTCTGCCCCAGGCTTTCATCTCCTTTGGATGGATCGACTCCATAATTTTAGAAAACATCTCCTCATCCCCGAACATCCTGGCCTTCCCAGCCATCATAAACTGTTCTGCACAGCAGTACTCCGTCCCATCTGCCTGAAAACGGCAGGGCCACCACTGACTGAAACACGTCTCGCTGATACGCCCGTCCGCCGCCGGGGTGTGTCCCCAGAAGAACAGATACTTATACGTCTTCCCTTCCCCATATTCCCTTCTTAAGTCCTCCAGATTATAAACCATAGCGCTCTCCCTTCTGACAGGTTTCATTTTCCCCAATTTGCCGGATGCCTCTCTTATGTCTGTATGCACCCGCTTTAGATAGTTTCATTTTGATATTATCAAATTAGAACTATTATAAATGCCTTTCATCTCTGTGTCAATACCGCTTTATCGGTTAGCCGGCACCGCGGCGAATCACTCCGCTGATTAGCCATGGTGTGAACAGTAACCGCGGCTGCGTCCACAGGGCTTTTGTGAACAAAAATCCCTTGCATCCCCCTGTCAAACATGGTACTATTACTGTAAATCATTTTGCTGGCCTTATACCAGCCTGTAACAGGGGGCGATTTTTATGAATTATGCAGTGTCATTTAACAGCCGTTCATTTCTTTTTCCTGCCCAGATGCCGTCGCGGGCATCAGCTGCCCCTTCCCCAGGAGGGCAGCTTCCTTTGGAAAGTCTTGGGCAGAGGAAACAAAGCAGATCTGTCTTGGGACAGCCGACTTCTGATACCTACGAATGTCAGACCTGTAAAAACAGGACTTATCAGGACGGTTCCAACGATCCTTCCGTCTCATTCAAGACACCTACCAAACTGGATCCTCAGCGCGCGGCTTATGCCGTCCGCTCCCATGAGATGGAACACGTTGCCCATGCCAAGACCCAGGCCTTACAGGAAGATCAGGAGATTGTATCCCAGTCCGTCACCTACCGCACGGATATCTGTCCCGAGTGCGGAAAGACCTACCTTGCCGGAGGAAACACCCGGACCGTGTTCCGCTCTTCCCCTGAAACCTACGAGGCAGAACCCATAAAAAAAGGGGCCAATATCGATTTACTGGCCTGAAAAAACCGGCAGATCAAGTACTTCTGATCTGCCGGTTTTTAAACTGCTTTTACCCGTATACATCGATTTCTCTGCCCACCTGATCGCTTACAGGTTTCGGCATGTACCCAGGGGCCTCCTGACTGTTTTCCTCTTTCTTCCCCTTCTTCTCTCTCCTTTTCAGCTGTTCAATCTGCTGCTCTACCTTCTGAATCTCCTTTTCCAGCTCCTTTACTTTTTCCTTGTCCCTGTTTTTGACAGCCTTTTCCTTCTCCCCCTTTAACTGGGCCAGCTTCTGCTCCAGCACCTTAAGCCGGCTGTCTTTTCCCGGAGAAGGACCAATCCCCTGGACGCCCTCCATACCGGAACTTACCGAATTAATTCCTGTCATAATCGCTTGCTCCTTTCTTTGGCAGGCCTTCTTGTGATGCCGGCCCGCTCTTATTAAAAGTTCGGCGAAAAAACAAACTCCCTCTATGGATTTGCTGTCAAACCGCCTTTTCCTGCTGTAAATCCAGAAAAAGCATTTTTAGTCTGTAAATTCCCTCTGACACCCCGCTCTCCACTCTCCCGTGGTATGCTTCCACAACAGCCCTGATATTGGAAAGCCCAATACCGTCCCGGGGCAGCTGCCTTATTTCCTCATGGCAGCTGTTCTCCATGGTAATCAGGTAAAAATTTCCCTTCCTTTTGCTCTCTATCCTGAGATACCGCTTCGGCTTCGGTACCTTTTTACAGGCATTTATGGCATTATCAATGCCGTTTGACAATAAAATGCACCATTCCATATCCTTTATATGGGTATCCCCGGGAATCTTTATATCACACTCTACCTTGATTCCCTCCTGGCCGGCAAGAGAAAGTTTGCTGTTTAAGAGTGCGTCTACCGCCGCATTTCCCGTACAAATCCCGGCAGAGAGGTCTTTTGACGCCTCCTTAAGCTCTGACAAGTAGCTTTTAGCCTCCTCCACCTGATTGTCCCCCAAAAGCCGCTCCAGAACCATCAGATGGTTCTTAATATCATGGCGGAAAGCCCGGGTCTGTTTATGGCGCAGGGCAGCTTCCTGGACATAGGCTTTTTGTATCTCGGCCTGCTGCTCCACCATCTTAAGTTTTTCAGCATCTTTAAAAGTACGGACAATCTTTTCATGGGCAAGCAGGGTCAGAAACAGGCAGAAACAGGCAAAGATCTGCAAAAACAGCATCTCCCCGTGATGGATGTCTATGATGCTGCTCACATTTCCCCACTGGTCTGTGACAAGGCTGTCCCCGTATATGGAGTTCTGTATGATCCGCTCCACCATAGCGATGAAAAAAAGAGGGACGGCCAGCCACGCCAGCATTCTTTTGTCCCCCTCTCTGATTAAACTGCCGAACCGCCTCAGGATAACGCTGAATAATACCAGCACCGCTCCCACCTTCAAAAGCTCCCTGGCACCGTCGCTGGGATACACCAGCTTTTCGCAGGTTAACACAACCGGCGCCCATATTCTCTGATCCGCCCAGGATATCACACCCTTTGTCATGCAAAAAACCGACAAAATCAGCACCGATACTGCAAATGTTTCCGCCCATCCCTTCTTTGACGCCAGCCTGCCGCACCATGCCAGGGTCACCGTTTCCAGCACAAGACCCCCGCTTCCCTTCATGCCAAGTCCGTACTCGGCCCGGAATAAACAGGCTGACAAAAGCACATACAATCCGCACCAGAACCATTTTATCTCCCCCATGCAGTAACGGCAGAAAAAGGCAAATATCACTGCCGGCATAACCCCATGTGCCAAAAAGACTGGCAGAATCACATACCACTGGAAATAGAATGTTCTGTCCGTATTCACCCCTCCTTTTCCATATAGCGCATCATCTGTTCCATAAATCCCTGGCGGCAGCTTTGGGCAACGGGGATCTTCTCCCCGTTCTCTAAAAGAGCAAATCCGCACCGGTATTCTGAAAGATATCTGGGATTTATAAGATAGCTTCGGTGACAGCGGATCAGCTTGAAGGCGGTCTGCTTTTCCAGATCTTTCATCCTCCCATAGTACTCTATCACATCGCCTTTCATATGGACATAGATCTTCCGATCCATAACTTCACAGTAGTAAATATCCCGGATTTTCACTGCCCTGCACCAGTTGGCTGTCCTGATAAAAAGAGTGTCCTCCGCCTCCGTTCCCAGGCGCCTGACACTTCTTGCAAGAGCCGCCTCCAACCGCTTCGGGTCAATGGGTTTACACAGAAAATCCATGGCTTCCACCTCAAAAGCCTCCGGCATATACTCTCTCATCACAGTGACAAAAATCAGAACGCCCTCAAACCCTTTCTGCCTCAGCTTCCGGGCAAGGCTCATGCCGTTAATGCCGGGCATCTGGACATCCAGGAAAATCAGATTAAAATCCATAGGGGAAAACAAAAGCCTCATGGCATTGGTATAGCAGACAACGGTAAAATCCTCCTGCCACTGGCTGAGTTTCCCGGACACCAGCTCCTTGAGCTGCCCGCACATCACCGTCTCATCGTCGCAGATTGCAATTTTTAGCACGGCCTGTACCTCCCACATCTTTATGGCACAAAATACGTCGGTTTTCAAGACATATGCTGTGAAACGGCAAAAAAATGTTATGAACAGGTTACTGTTCTCTGGCCCAGCAAACAGTAACCCAGTCCGCCATTCCAAATCGCCTCCGGCGATGGGTGGCCTGGTTCACTGCCATTACGTGCATCCTCCCGGCTAATCAGCGTGGTGATTAGCCGGGGTGTGAACCAATGTCATTAACTTAAGGAAGATTTCTGTACCAAACAGAAAGTTTCCTTTTTTACCCCTAACCCGGATAAACCAGAACTTTACATTCGTCATATTGCTGTATTGTTGAGTGAGGAAAGTTGGGGCGGGGATTGTCGTGAAGCCAGCGAGGGGAGGGAGGCTGTGTGCCGACCGGGTTCAGATATGCCAGACGTTCCGATGAGCCCAAAGCGGAAAACACTCGGGGTGAGGCCCTCCTGT
>JAAWLV010000114.1 GCA_022798105.1 Hungatella sp. | reverse complement strand
TCACATTGACAGCCTCCCCCTCCTCAAACCCCGGGGCCAGGATTACTGCTGCTTTCTTCATATCAAATACCTCCGTTTTCTGTTTTTAAGGCAATTATAAGCTACCAGAATCAAAAGACCTTTTGACCTCAACATCATTATATAGAAAACCGGCGCTGTCTGCAAGCGGTTTCCAAACCGAAAGTCCGCTGCTCCTCTGGCCTTCCCCACACCCTTTCATACTTCTGTTCTCAATATCCTCCGTTGGAGGTGACTTACATATGAAACTGCTAAAATGGCTTTCCGTGGCAGACCGTTTTTACAAAATCTATCTGGACAAACAGCTGGCGCCCTTTGGGATTAACAGCAGCCAGCATATGTTTCTCATAAAAATCTGCCATTCTCCCGGCATTCTGCAGGATTCGCTGATGGATATCTTTTATGTCCATCCCAGCAATATTGTGCAGACGGTCGCCGCACTGGAGAAGCAGGGAATGGTTACCCGCTGCCCCAATGACCGGGACAAGCGGACCTGGAAACTGTATCCCACAGACCGCGCCCTGTCTGTCATTGAAGACATACAGTCTGTCTGCCAGAATACGGAAGCCCTTCTGCTGCAGGGTTTCAGCGAAACCGAAAAAAACTTTTTATGGATTTCCTTATGCAGTCCGGCAAAAACATAACGGCCGAACTTCACATAGAGAGAAAGGGGGATGAATTTGATGACTGACAATCCGCTTGGATATGAAAACATAGGAAAACTGCTGAAAGACTTTGCCATTCTCAGCATCACGGCAACTCTGGCAGGTTCCCTCTACAATATTGTGGACCAGATTTTTATCGGTCAGGGCGTAGGATATCTTGGAAATGGGGAGCCGGAATCAGCCGCCAGGACGGCCGGAAACGGCATCAGCCTGATACGGGCAGACGGAAGCCCCAGGTATTCCATGACCTGCATGGTTATAGGCGCCGCCGCAAACACCATCCATTTTCAGAAAAGCTTTTTCCTGCCTGATGTGAAAGAAAGCCTGAAAACCTGCAGCATGGGAATCATCAGCAGCATAAATCAGACTGCCATTACCTTTGTGCAGATTATCCTGTACAATTCCCTGACCTATTACGGTGCCCGGACGGTTTAAGGCTCTGATATTCCTCTGGCCGCCTGCGGCATTGTCATGAAGACCAATGCCATCATTCTTGCCATCGTTGTGGGAATATCCCAGGGGGTTCAGCCAATCATAGGCTTTAATTTGCGGTCCTGTTCATGCGCATCTACCTCTTTATGGTGGCGGTAAACGGCGTGCAGCTGCTGTCCTCCAGTTTCTTTACGGCCATAGGGAAAGCGCTGAAAGGAGCGCTGCTGGCTCTGACACGGCAGGTTTTCTTTTTGATTCCGCTTATTCTGGTACTTCCGCTGCGGTTGGGAATCATGGGGGTATTGCTGGCCGGGCCGATTGCCGATTTTATGGCATTTGTGCTGTCCGTTGTGCTGGTGAGCAGGGAATTAAGAAGGCAGATTCCGCGTTCACTGGGCACCTGTAAGCAGTAACGATTCCGCCCCACATATCCACTCTGTTTTATACGCCGAAAGCTCATAGAATTCCGCCCTCCCCTCTCCCCGGGCCGACAGGATCTGTACCTGCTGCATTTCATTTTCTCCAAAGACCCTGGAAGTGAGGACTGTCTCCCCGTCATTTACAAATATCTCCAGGGACGACGTGTCCGAAAATACCGTAAGCTCTGTCAGCTGTTCCAGTTCTATGGTACGCTCCCCCCTTCCCTGTCCGCTTTCCCCCATCAGCAGCGTCAGCTTCTGATTCCTGTAAATGACATACACATCTTCTCTCAGCTGCAGTCTCAGCTCTTTCAGCGGGCTGCCGGCCTGGATTTGCAGTTCAAAGCAGCTGTCTTTCGTCCTCCACTTCGGAAGGCTTTCCATCCTGTCCTGACAGCGGCTGATCCGCAGTCTTTTCATCTCCTCCATGGGCCTCTGCATCAGCCTCCCGTTTTCAAAAGATAGGACTCTTGGCATGGTCAGCCCATGAATCCAGTCTTTGCAAACCGTGGCGTCGTACCTGTATTTTGCGTCCGGCACGGCCATCCATCCTATAAGAATCCTCCTTCCTTTTGCGTCCCGGAAGGTCTGGGGCGCATAGATGTCAAATCCATAATCCAGTTCCTGAAAATCTCCCAGCCGGCAAAGCCCTTTTTCCGGGTCAAACTTTACGGGAAAATACCCGCACTGATATAGATTCTGATACTTATATCCCTTTTTCTCCACTCCCTGGGGGCAGACCATGAGAAGCGTCTGCCCGTCCAGATCAAATAGATCCGGGCATTCCCACATATAGCCAAAGGCTTTCTCTGTGGTCAGTCTGTCATAATAGCTCCATTGCTCCAGATCATCTGACACAAACAGCAGCGCGCACCCTTTATCTTCGCGCTCCCGCCCTCCCAGAACCATATAATACCGGTTGTCTCTTTCATAAATCTTCGGGTCGCGCACATGCTTTGACATGTCCTTCGGGTAATCCTCATTGGTCAGAACCAGCCGTTTCTCCCCCGGACAACAGCCGTCTTTACTGACCACATGAATGGTATTCTGCTCTCTCCCCTCCGTCACATAGTCGTAAGGCTTATCCAAAAGCTTCACGTTGCCTGTATAGAAAAAATGAACCTCCCCCTCTTTCACGAACGCAGAACCGCTGTACGCCCCGTCTCTGTCCCAGGGACAATCGGGAAAAAGAAACGGTTCCTGCTCCTGAAAGCAAATCCAGTCTCTGGTGGTATAATGCCCCCACAATTTTGTCCCCCACCCGGCCCTAAAGGGAGTATACTGAAAATAAATATGGCACGTATCCCCCAGCTGACACAACCCGTTAGGGTCGTTGAGCCATCCTGACGGGGCCATCAGATGGTAATGAAGCCGTTTCCTGTCTGTCTGAGCATTCTCCCGCATATACCTGTACTGTTCATACTGCCTTTCATAATCCTCTCTGTTCATCCCTCTCTGTCCCTTTCTGTCTTGCTTAACCGCCGCCGTTAAAGCGGGGCAGAGCTGCCTGCCCCGCCATTCACGAAATAACTGCCACCACATCCTGCCCCTGGGTCCTGCCGGTAAATCCCGGCTTCAGAGTCCTGTTTTCTGCCGGCTCCGAAGCGATCATCAGAACCTCACTGGAATATCCCCGGCTCTCCACCAGCGCCTTATCAAAGGTCAGGAGACACTCCCCCTTCTTCACCTGCTGACCTTCCGTTACATGGCCTGTAAAGCCTTCTCCTTCCATCTTTACGGTGTCCACCCCGCAGTGAATCAGAATTCCGCTTCCGTCTGCCAGCACAAGCCCTACCGCATGTCCTCCGGGAAACACAAAGCTGACTTTCGCATCGCAGGGCGCCTTTACCTTCCCGTCATGCTCCGTGATTACCACGCCGTCCCCTATAATCTTTCCGGAAAAGGTAGGATCCGTGGACTTCTCAATGGACTCCACAACTCCGTTCACGGGAGAATACAGCTCCACCGCAGCCCCATTGTATCCTTTTATCTGCTCCTTCCCTGTATCCGCCGCTGCCCCTGTCCCCTCTTTTCCCGACTGAATCCTGCCGAACACAACCGTACACACATATCCCAGAGCCAGAGCGATGCCGTGGGCGATGACATAGTTCATATACCCGTGATTGGCCGGATTGGCAATGGCGATCCCGGGAAGAGCCGTGGTTCCAAACCCCAGCGCGGTCAGTTTTGACAGATAGACATAGGCCCCGGCCGCCGCGCCGCCGATACATCCTCCTGCCAGAGGATAGCGGTACCGCAGGTTCACACCAAATATAGCCGGTTCACTGATTCCGAATAAGGTAGAACAAAAACTTGGGATACACAGTTCCCTGGCCTTCACATTTTTCCAGTTCAGGGACAAATATCCCAAAACCGCGCCGCCCTGTCCCATAAGGGCCACTGACATCAGCGGATTCACAAAGTTCGTTCCTGTATCTGCGATCAGCTGGGCCTCCACCGCTCCCAGAATATGATGAAGGCCTGTAATGACGATAATCTGCTGAACACCTCCAAACAAGGCATATCCAAACACCCCCAGATGATCCGTAATCCAGACCAGCCCTCCCGTAAGTCCGCTGGAAAGGATTCTTCCCACCGGCCCGATGACCGTAAACAGAAGAACGGTTGAGACAAATACCGTCAGAAGAGGCGCAAACAGAAGCTTCACCACATCCGGTATCTTTTTGTTAAAGTAGACATCCAGCTTTGCCACAATAAATCCCATCATCAGCGCGATTATAATACCGCCCTGAAAGCCTACCAGTTCAATCTTCAGGCCAAACAGGCGGATCACATCCGCAGTCACGGTTCCGGCTCCTACGGAATATGCATTAGCCAGAGAACTGTCCAGCATAATGGCTCCCACTACCATGCCAAGAATGGGGTTGCCGCCGAAGCGTTTCACTGCCGAATAGCACACGGCCATGGGAAGGATGGCAAAGATCCCCGTGGATGCCAGGCTTGCCAGCTTATTCACGGCATACAGGCTGTCATGGCTTTTCACTACCTCCAGATTCCCCAGCACTCCCGTAATCCCCATCAAAAGGGCTGCTGCCAGAATCGCCGGCATAATTCCGATAAACACATCGGACAGGGACTTGATCACGGCCTGCACCGGATTCTGCCTTTTGGCGCTCTGGGCCTTCAGATCGCCCAGAGAAATGTTCTCCATATGGGTGTATCCGGCAAACACCTCATACACTTCGTTGACCAGCCCTGCCCCGAAGATCAGCTGAAGCTGATTCCCTGCCACAAAAGCGCCTTTCACCTTGTTTACATTCTCCAGCTGCTCCATGTCTGCCTTGTCATTGTCCTGCAATACGATCCGCAGACGGGTGGCGCAGTGGGCCACTGCCTGAATATTGTCCATGCCCCCCACAAGTTCCACGATCCGCTTTGAAATATCCAGGTACTCCTGCTCTTTGCTCATCTTGCTTCCTCCTTTTTATTGGAATCGGTTCCTTTCATATTTTTATTATAATATTCAATATTTTAATGTCAATATAAAGACAAAATATTTTTATTTTTCGGAACCGTTTCCAAAATGAGGTTAAAAAATTTGTATATATTTCACAAAGGGCATACCGTAATTCAGGCTCCCCAAATTTACGGTTTACGTTCCCTTACACTTCCCCGCTTTATCAGTTCATAGGAATTAATCTGTACCCCATTAACCGGGCTTTTCCTTATCATCTGCAGCATGGTTTCCGCGCTGGCCCTCCCCCAGCTGTCCAGATCATACCGGATCGTAGTCAGCGGGGGCGACAGCAGCTGGCTGGTCTCATAGTCCCCGAATCCTGTCACGGAAATATGGCCGGGAATCGTCAAACCGCTGTCGCGGGCAGCCTTGTAAACCCCCTGGGCGATCCGATCCGTAGCGCAGACAACAACATCCGGCAGCGGCTTTTTCCGCAAAAGACGCTCTGCCGCCTGGACCGCATCCTGAAAAAAGAAGGTAGTCTCATGCCAGTCCACGCTTCCGGCGCCTTCCGACGCCAGCCCGTCCTCCACTCCCCTCTTTCTTTCGATTCCGATAGCCGGGTCCGAATCGTCAACCCAAAGGCCGGCCGCTCTTTGAAGTCCCTGCCCGGCCAGATATTTCCCAAGGATATATCCCGCGTGATAGTCGTCATTGATAATCGACACCGCGCCTTCAACCCGCTGTCCCATAAACAGAACCGGAATGCCGGCTTTTTCCGGCAATGTTTTATGCTTCGCGCTGACTCCCGCAGCCAGCACCATCATCCCGTCCACGTTCATGGCGCCCAGCTGTTCCATACAGCGGATCTCCTCCCCCAGATCATTGCCGGTGTGCATGATCAGGGGCGTATAATCCCGGTCTTTCAAATAGGCCACAATGGCCTCCACCAGGCAGGGTGTGGTCACGGAATCAAAGCCCGGAACAATCAGCCCGATGATCCGGCTCTCTTTTGCATGAAGCCTGGCAAATACATTGGGCTGATAATGATTGGCCTCTATCACCTTCTGGATCTTTCGTCTGGTCGCCTCCCCTACGCTGCCCCCGTTGAGATAGCGTGACACCGTACTTTTTGCAACTCCTGACAGCTTGGCAATGTCATTGATCGTCATTTTTCCTTCCATAACCCGTTTCGTATCCTCCCATATTGTGATCCCCATTCCTTTCCAAGGCCGCCCCGGACACCCGGCCTTTAACCCTCACGGTTCCGGCAGATCACGATTCTATAAGAGAATATCATAGAAAGAACAAACCGCCAACAAAAATTTTTCCCTTTTCCTAATTAAAAATCTCTTTTTTAGCTGTCTGAGCCGCCAAATCACCGGAATAAACAGCCGTACCCACACCTCTGGCATCAAAATAATAATTCACCAGATTACCTCCCAATACCATATCTCCCGCGGCAAAAAGATTCTCTATTACTTCGCCATCTGTATTCAGCACACGGCATCCTCCGTCCACTTTCACACTCACCAGGGAGGAAAGCGTAACCGGCCGCAGTATAAAAGCATAGTAGGGCGCCGTATCAATCCGATCCATCTGTTCTACAGATACTCCAAAAGCAGTGTCTTCACCTTGTTCAATGCTCTGATTATACATATCCACTGTCACCTGCAAAGCGTCAGCAGGAATACCCAGAGTTTCTGCCAGTTCCTTCAGTGTTGCTCCGTGATGTACATACTGGGATTTGGAATCTATCAATGACTGTATCTCAGCGTTGTCGCCGTCCACAATTCCCCAGCACACCGGCTCCTCCTGTTTTAGGATATCATGGTAGATGACATACTTGCTTTTTGTTTCATCACAAAAACGTTCCCCGTTCATATTTACGTACATGGCTTTACCTGAGCCGTAATAAAATGAGAGTGAGTAATCAGGACGCTGCCCCTCAATTTCATCACATCCTATATGTCCGAACATAGTATTGCCCACAACTGCCGCACCAATATCCGTAGCCATAATAAAGCCATCTCCTGTATTGGTTCCTGCTGCAAAAACAGGTGCGCCTGCAAATTCGGGAGCATACGTTTTAATCAACTCTTCATTGTGGGCGAATCCGCCGCAAGCCAGAATCACTTTCTTGGCATATATGTGATAGCTGCTGTCCTTATCCTCCACCGCAACCCCGATCACCTGACCATCATCACTGGTAAGCAGTTCCATACCACGGGTGTTCAGCCTCAGATCGATATCCGTTTTCTGAAGATAGCTGTTGACGGCGTTGGTCAGATATGTTCCGGACCACTTTGCCTCCCTGTAATCATCCGGAACAAACTGCAGATGTCCCCATGCATCCTCGCTCTTGACACCGATGTAATCCAATAGCTGGTTGGTCTTCTGCATCACACTCATTTTTCCCCGTATCAGATCTTCATTAAATTCCATCTGCATATAGGGCTGAAGGATTTCTTTTTCCTCCTCAACTGCCTTTTCAATCCAAGCCTCATCGTAAGCGCCTGTCTCGTCTCTGTGTACCATGCGGACACCGCCGGAACAGCTAGTGGAACCGCCCAGGAAACCGGCTTTTTCAATCAGAGTCACTCTCAGACCGCTATTTTCGTCAAGGGAATTTCCCATACTGGCTTCAATAGCAGCTGCCATCCCGGCTCCTCCGCCACCTACAACAAGAACGTCTGTATAGACATCTTCTCCTTGCACTTTGGCGCCATGTTCCACCGGCTCTGAAAAACCGTCTGTATTGCCCGCCTGTTCCAGGCAGTCGCGCACGGCAAGACGAATGGCGTTGCTGGTAATGGTAGCCCCTGTCACCGTATCCACATTATATGTCTGATACTTTACAATATCTTCCGGAATCTGCTGGCACGGCACCGCACTGACAGTTTTGGGATGATCCGTACACTCCACAACTTTTACGTCTATGATAGAATCCTCATCAACGGTTGCGCTGACTGTAACATGACAAAGCTGAAACCCCTCCCTGGTCGCCTCATAGGTACCTGGCTTCAGCAAAGTCTTTTCCGCCTCCTCCCCTTTTGCCTGGGCAATGGCCGCTGCCGCCGCGCTCTGCACCCCTGAACTGGTAATAGTGGCCCCGGATACCCCGTCAATCAGGGAACTCTGGTTTTCCTGAATCTGTGCAGCCAGCTTATCCAGGGCAGCCCCTCCTATGCTCTCCGTCTCCTGGCTGCCTGTAACGCTTACATCTGTAATCATATCAGGATCCACTGTAATCGTCACCGTCACCGTACCGCCATAGCCCTGACTCTCACCTCGATAGGTTCCCGGTATATAAATGCCTTTTTCTTCAGCGGTTTCGGAAACCGTGTTTTCTAAAGCCGGTTGGGAAATCGGGGCATTGGCTTTGGAACAGCCTGCCGCAAACAAGGTCAGTACAGACAATGCCAGTCTTCTGGCGATTGTTTTGTTTTTCTTCATGTCTGGTTCCTCCTCATGAATTTCATTTTAAGTAATGAAAATTATAGAGGCTGAACCAGGTTGAATGTCAAGGATTATCTCCCCTCCATAACCGGAATTAACAGTTTATTATAGGACTGATAAATATTCCCTTTCTGCACATAGCGGAGCATGCGGATCATCATGTAATCTGCCAGCAAAATCCCCAGCCTTTCCGCACGGTTTCGCGCATCTGCAACACTCTGTGCTGATGTATCACGTCCGGGACCATGTTCCGCTACAGAACCACACACTACACAGAGCTGCTCCGGAATCACAAAGTCTGGTTTTAGTCCATCCAAACCATACTGGTGCAGTTCATTCTCACTTTCAGACATGCCGGGCGGCATGCCCTCCTTACGTCGTTCCTGCCTTCCGTCACAAACAATACACAAATCCAGCCAGTTTATAGTTCCCTCCGTCTTCATTCTGTGCTATAATGTCTGTAAGAACAACAGTACACTACAGAGCACGGCGTGGTGAGTGGCAATAG
>JAAWLV010000002.1 GCA_022798105.1 Hungatella sp. | reverse complement strand
AATGCCTGGCATATCTGAACACGAACGGCACACAGCCTGCCTTCCCTCCCTGGCCCCACGACCAAATCCGCCCCATTTGCCCACTCAATAATACAGCAAATTCATTATTTTGCCACTTTGCGCAAGAAATCGTTCTTAAGTTAGTGACATTGCCTGTGAACAGTAACGACCCTAACGGTATTTAGAAGACAAGTACAGAAAAAACGGTTGAAATTATGAAGCATTTAGTATAGAATAGAAGCGATTAATGCGAAATACAAGGAGGAATATCATTTATGATATCAGCGGGCGATTTTAGAAACGGCGTTACCTTGGAGATTGACGGGAATGTGTATCAGATTTTGGAGTTTCAGCATGTGAAACCAGGTAAGGGCGCCGCCTTCGTCAGGACAAAGATTAAGAATGTTATCAGCGGCGGCGTGGTGGAGAAAACCTTCCGTCCTACCGAGAAATTCCCGGCGGCGAGAATTGACAGGGTGGACATGCAGTATCTGTATGCAGACGGCGATCTGTATAACTTTATGGATTCCAACACCTACGAGCAGGTGGCTTTAAGCAAGGATACCATCGGCGACGCTTTGAAATTTGTGAAAGAGAATGAGACCTGTAAGGTCTGCTCCTACAACGGAAAGGTATTTTCCGTGGAGCCTCCCTTATTTGTAGAGCTGGAGATTACGGATACGGAGCCCGGATTCAAGGGGGATACGGCGACGGGAGCCACGAAGCCGGCTGTTGTTGAGACGGGAGCTACGGTATATGTTCCGCTGTTTGTGGATCAGGGGGATAAGATCAAGATTGACACCCGTACAGGCGAATACCTGTCCAGAGTATAAAAGATGTAAGAAACGCCCTGACAGCAGCAGACAAGTTCAGGGCGTTTTTTTGCCCTGAAAAGCCGTCATTGTGTGATACGCTCAGGGAGTGAGTTTAATCCGATTCCAACGGAAGGTCCTGCTCTAGGCCTCCTGGAATAGATGAAAAAGAAAAAGGAGAGAGAACGAGTATGTATGTAAAAAAATGCACAAAGATGTTGGCCGCGGCCGGCATCACCGTAGTTATGGCTGCGTCCCTTTTGCAGGGCTGCGGTGGGAAGGCTAGCGATGCAGGAAACAAGGATGCCAAGGTTACGGAGGCTAAGGACGAAACCGCCAAGGGCGGGGATGCCAAGGAGACCGAGGCAGATCTGACCGCGGATATGAAGGAATTTACCACCGGCGACGGTTCCGTGTCCATCAAGCTTGACAAGGACTGGAGCACGGAAGATCTGGGCGTGGATTTCTGGCTGGGAGCCGGAAGCAGCGACGGGGCTGAGGCAGTCCTTGTGATGCAGTTTCCGAAACAGGGAAGTATCCTTCCGGTAGACAGCATGGATTCCGTAAAGGCTCTGGTAGTGGAGAGCTATGGGATTCAGGACGAGACGAACACGGACGCGCCGTCCGTTCCCGGAATGAGCGATGTAATTGCCAGCATCTGCTCCATCAACTCCGAAGGGGAGAGCGCAGAGGCTTACCTGGTGTACGGCGAGACGGACTACGCTTATTATTCCCTGATGTATGTGGCTGAAAAGATGGACGACGATCTGATTGCCTCTATGAAGGCTTCCTGCGCCACCTTTGCTGAGACGCCTCTGGAAGCGGAGGACAATTCCACCATCCAGATCTCTGACACGGTTAAGTGGTTCAACGCTTCCTACGCAGTCCTTACAGACATAAACGGCTGGGATTACAACCGGTTCGGCGGACTTCCCGTCAATGAGGACAGCAAGGCGATCGTTGTGCAGATGCTGGAGAGCTGGTGGGATGTGACAGACCGGGCGTCAGCCGACGAAAATCTGGAGTGGATTCTCACAGAGGGCCACAGAACTTCCTTTGTGGAGGACATGAAGGATCTGGAAGCATCCGGAATCGGAAGCGTGGCCGCAGAGGAGAGGCCCGGGTTTATCCTGGGGATTTATGAGATGGATGAGACCAGCGCCCAGTTCTTTGCGGACTGCTACGGGGTTTATGAAACCGTAGGCGAGAAGGCCATCGACGGCTGGGATTACTGCCGTGCCTTAAATCTTTTGGGATACTACTACACGGCTGGGTATTACACCGACGCAGAGGCTCTGGACAAATCCCTGGAGGTTGCACAGATTGTTCAGGCGGAGTTTGGCTCATGGGATGAACTCATGGACAGCTACATGGCAGGATACGAGTACTGGGCCGAAGAGTCAAGCGATGAGCGCCGCGGGATCTATGAGGATTTGAAGACCAGGGACGATAACCCCTACGCCGTTGACTTTGGGATGACGCTGGAGAAGACCTGGTAAAGCAGAGAAAAGGCGCCCCTTTTGCGTTCTGTTTTTGAAAGGGGCGTTTCTTTGTTTTATGCAGGAAAGAATGCGTACGATTACTTGAAAGGAACAAAAAGAAAATGAACATTGTGTTGTTATCGGGAGGATCGGGCAAGCGCCTGTGGCCTCTGTCCAATGACATCCGCTCAAAACAGTTCATAAAAATCTTTAAAACCCGGGACGGCTCTTATGAATCCATGGTTCAGCGGATCTACCGCCAGATCAAAGCGGTGGATGAGGATGCCAGGATAACCATTGCCACCAGCAGGGCACAGGTTTC
Organism: Hungatella sp.; assembly: GCA_022798105.1. Taxonomy (GTDB): domain Bacteria; phylum Bacillota; class Clostridia; order Lachnospirales; family Lachnospiraceae; genus UBA3402. The sequence continues at coordinate 47,168 of JAAWLV010000002.1, read as the reverse complement.
CTCTATCCATAACCAGCTTGGAAGCCAGGTGGGAATTTCCGTGGAACCGTGCCGCCGGGATACATTTCCTGCCATAGCCCTGGCAAGCGTGTATCTTTCTGAGGTTCAGGGAGTGAACCCGGAGGAATCGGTCGTGGTGTGTCCGGTTGACCCTTATGCGGAGGAAGAGTATTTCCAGGCTTTAAAAGAGCTGCAGCAGCAGGCAGACAAGGGGGAGGCAAACCTTATCCTCATGGGGCTTCAGCCTACATACCCCAGTGAAAAATACGGATACATTATCCCGGCAGATAATAAAAAAGTCAGCAGGGTTTTGGCTTTTAAAGAGAAGCCTGACGCCAAAACGGCCGGCGAATATATCAATAACGCGGGGGCGCTGTGGAACGGAGGCGTTTTTTCTTATAAGCTGGGCTACATGCTGCGCAAGGTCCACGAGATGATAGATTTTGATGATTATAACGATCTGGTGCGCAAGTTTGAAAGCCTGCCGAAGATCAGCTTTGACTATGCGGTTGCGGAGAAGGAGGAGCATATTCAGGTAATGCGTTTTCCCGGCCAATGGAAAGATCTGGGCACATGGAATACGCTGACGGAAGCCATGGAAGAACACTGCGTGGGCAATGCCACAATGGATGACGGCTGCGACAACGTCCATATTGTTAACGAGCTGGAAATCCCCATATTGGCTATGGGACTGAAGGATGTGGTTATCTCCGCCAGCCCGGACGGGATCCTGGTATCTGACAAGGATCAGTCCAGCTATATCAAACCCTTTGTCGACAAGCTTGAGCCGCAGAGCATGTTTGCCGAAAAATCATGGGGAAGCTTCCGGATTCTGGATGTGGGATCGGAAAGTCTGACCATCAAAGTTACTTTGAAGGCAGGGCACGGCATGAACTACCACAGCCATCGCAACAGGGATGAAGTCTGGATCGTGATCCAGGGGGCGGGACAGGCAATCGTAGAGGGTGTGACAAGAGAGATCCGGACGGGGGATATTGTCTCCATGAAGGCGGGAAGCCGCCATAGGGTGATCGCCTGCGAGGAACTGCAGCTTATAGAAGTTCAGCTGGGCAGGGATATCAGCAAAAACGATAAGCAGAAATATTAGGCCGTTTCCGGCAGGCTGCGTTTTCCTCATGGAATTGTATGCGGGTGCCGAAAACGGCTGTTTGTGTTTGCGGAGGTACAGATTATGCTTGACTATGGATTTGAGTATTGGCTGACAGAAGAACAGATCGGATATTACAGGAGTTTTCTCGTCAACGAGGAGAGGGCCGGGGCTACCATTGAAAAGTATCTGCGGGATATCCGTATGTTCGCCCTGTGGCTGGATGGAAGGGCTGTAACGAAAGAATCGGCGGCGCAGTGGAAAAATTCCCTTCTGGATGAAGGGTTTGCGCCGGCTACGGTAAACACCAAGCTGTCCGCCATCAACAGCCTGTTCGCCTTTTTGAGATGGGACGGATGCCGGGTAAGGCTTTTGAAGAGGCAGAGAAGGACGTTTCGCGACGCCTCCCAGGATTTGACTCAGGAGGAGTACAGCCGTCTGCTTAAAGGTGCCGCTTATGGGTGCCCGGAATGGCTGGCTCTTGTGATGGAGAGCATATGCGCCACAGGCATCCGAGTGTCTGAGGTAAGATATATTACGGTGGAGGCCCTGCGGGCAGGCCGGGCGGATGTATCGCTTAAAGGCAAAATACGCACCATCCTTCTGCCGGACAGGCTGTGCAGGAAGCTGCTTAAATATGCAAAAACAAAAAAAATCGTCTCCGGCGAAATCTTTCGGGCCGAAGACGGAAAAAGCCTGACACGATATAAAATATGGCGGGCCATGAAATCCCTGTGTGCAAAGGCGAACGTAGAACCTTCCAAGGTGTTCCCCCACAATCTTCGCCATCTGTTCGCAACCGTCTTTTATCAGGTGACGGGGGACATTGTAAAACTGGCGGATGTGCTGGGGCACAGCTGTGTGGAAACGACGCGCATTTACCTTATAACTACCGGCGCAGAGCATGCCCGGCAGCTGGAACAGATGGGACTGGTCAGTTAGGGGATACAGAATCCGTATTCTGTTCCCCAAAAGAGCTGTATGTTCTTTTTTCTTTTGCCTATTATACCATAGTACGGCTTTCAATTGCAATAGACAGCTAAAAATTCAGTACAAAAATAAAGACCACAAACTTGTTATTTGTGTTCTTTCATTTTCATGGGCTTCATACATCTGCGGCATATCGTCAGGTGTTTTTTTTATTCCCAAATAATATATTATCCATATTTGAAGGCCTTTTTCCCTGCCCTTTTGTCACAGAATACGGATTCCGTGACAAAAGGGCCATGTGAAAGAGGGCGGATAAAATGGCACATTCCAGGAAAAAACTAAATCTGGCCGGCCAGAAATACAAGAAACTGACGGTTCTTTGCCCTGCGGATAACGTGGGCACCAAAACCGCGTGGCTGTGCCGCTGTGAGTGCGGAAAGGAACTCGTTGTCAAAACCTGTTATCTGCGCAGCGGCCATGTGGGAAGCTGCGGGTGCGAAGGGGCGGAGAGAGCAGGAGGAGGCCTTGCCAGCCTGACATATATTGACGGTACCTGTGTGGAGATGCTTAAAGCCGGGACAGTCCGGAGAAATAACACCAGCGGAGTCCCCGGGGTGGACTGGCGGGCATCCAAGGGAACCTGGCGGGCGTCCATCTGCTTTAAAGGGAGGCGGTACTATCTGGGATGCTACCATCGGTTTGAGGATGCGGTGGAAGCCAGAAAAAGGGCCGAGGAGGAGATGCACGGCGGGTTTTTGAGAGAGCTTGCTATGGCGCAGGGACATAAAGCTGAAAATCAAATTTTCGGGTGAGAAGCTGCGGAAAAGCAATCTGAGAAAAACAGGCGGATATGACCATGGGAGAGAGAAACAGGAAGATCATCAGAGCCCTGCTGATTATGCTGAGTGTCTTGGGGGCTGCAGGATATGGAGTTTCCACTTGGATGGGGGGAAGAAACCACATCGGCGAAGACATAAGCATTGCCGAAAGCAGTGTAAAAACCGCCTGGGAGACTGGAGAATCCCAGGAGGAAGACCGGCTTAAGGGTACACAGGAGGCAGTAAACCCCAAGGAGGCTGCGGTGACGCAAAACCAGAAGGAGCAAATGAGCCGGGGAAAAGAGGCACCCAACGCCCGGGAAGGCTCTGTGATATTTGAATATACGGATTTTTTCACAGCCGTCCCCGGCCTGTCAGAGGAGGCCGCAGGACAGATAGAGAGGATACATAATGGGGAATCTTTGGCAGAGGCCACGGGGATTGAAGGGCTGGATAAGTTTTATGCCCTTATAGTCCCCAGCGGAATCATAGGAAGAGACCGTGAAAACGGGGAATTTACCGGCCGGGGCGGAGAGGTGGCTGTGTATGTTCCGAACCTGATAAAAGGCCTTGAGGAGGTGTCCGTCCTGTTTTATGGAAGGGAATCCCAAAAATGGGAAGTCATAGAACCGAAGGAAGTGGCGCCGGAGGCCAAGACGGTGACAGTACCGCTGCCTGAGGCTGGGATATTGACTGTGATTTATAAAAGAGAGTGAACAGGCCGCTTGGCCGGCCGCCAGAGCCGGTATGTCAAGGGGAATTAAGGGAAAGCGGCGGGGGGATACATATGACGCACGATAGAAAAGGGAAGAAAAAGTCCCTGATTATTGTGACTGTCTGGGATGTGGCAGCCACAGTCATAGAGAACGTGAGAACCAGCAATTACGCAAGCCAGTACATGCTGCGGGTTGTCCTGATGGATGCTGAGGGAAGGGAACGAATCGGGCAGAGGATAAACGGCGTGGAGATAGGGGCCTGCGGGGATACGGTCATTGAGTTTGTATGCCGGGAATGGGTGGATGAGGTCCTGATCGCCCTGCCCAGGGAGGCCCCCTTTCCGGACGGGTTTTACCGGTATCTGATCGAGATGGGGGTGACGGTGCACTTAAACCTGTTAAAGGCGGTAAAGCAGGACGGCCATAGACAGGATGTGAAAAAGCTTGGAGAGTACACGGTACTGAGCAGCAGCTTTTACAGGATCTCCGTAAAACAGGCGGCATGCAAACGGCTTTTAGACATAATCGGAGGGATTGTGGGGTGTGTGCTGACACTTATGCTGGTGATAGTTATAGGGCCGGTTATCTGCTTTTATTCCCCGGGCCCCATATTTTTTGTCCAGGAGCGGGTTGGAAAGAACGGGAGGCGTTTTTTCATGTATAAGTTCAGAAGTATGTACCCGGACGCGGAGGAGCGGAAAAAGGAGCTGACAGAAAAAAATCAGGTGAAGGACGGAATGATGTTCAAGATAGAAAACGATCCCAGGATAATCGGAGGAGAGCGGGGCATCGGAGGCTTTATCAGGAAGTATTCGCTGGATGAATTTCCCCAGTTCTGGAACGTGCTCAAGGGGGAGATGAGCCTGATAGGCAGCCGTCCTCCGACGGTGGACGAATGGATGAAATATGAATGGCATCACAGGATAAGGCTGGCCACCAAGCCGGGGATAACAGGCCTGTGGCAGATAAGCGGAAGAAGCAAGATAAAGGATTTTGAGGAAGTGGTACGGCTGGATAAGGAGTATGTGGACAATTGGAGCTTAAAAGGCGACATCCGGATACTTGTAAAGACGGTGAAGGCAGTGGTGACAAAGGACGGGGCATGTTAGGAGGCGGGCTCATAGACGTGCACGCCCACGTCCTGCCGGGGGTGGACGACGGGGCACGAAGCATGGAGGAGGCCCGGAAGATGCTGTGGATAGCGGCGGCCCAGGGCGTGCGGGGCGTCATTGCCACGCCCCACGAGACAAGGGGGAGAGGGCAGGAACTGGCCGCCCTTGCAAACGATCTGGAAAAAAAGCTGCAGGAAACGTATCCGGATTTCAGGATCTATCTGGGGCAGGAGAATTATTACCATGAGGAGCTGACTGCAAAGTTAAAGGAACATGAGGCTCTGACCATGGCAGGAAGCAGGTACGTGCTGACGGAATTTGCGCCGGGCGTCTCATACCGGGAACTGTATCGGGGGTGTAGCCGGCTGTTCCAGGCAGGCTACACCCCCATACTGGCCCACATGGAGAGATACGCGTGCCTGAGGGAAGAAAAGAATTTACTGGATTTGACAAAGAGCGGGTGCCTGCTGCAGATGAACTACAGCGGCCTTTCGGGGAAATGGTACCTGGCGGAGACCAGATGGAGAAGGAGGCAGGTGCTTTTGGGCAGGATCGATTTTCTTGGAAGCGACATGCACCGTATGGATTTCCGTCCGCCTAAGATAACAGCCGCGGAAAAATGGTTAAAGAGCCACGTAAACCAGGAGCTTTTGGAACATATAACCAGGGACAACGCCCTGCACATCATAAACAGAGAATGGATAAATCGGGGAAACTAAAAGATGGAACAGAGACGAAAAGCGTATGAGGAAGACGAGGCGGAGATTGATCTGCTGGAGATATTGCTGGCATGGAAAAAGAAGCTGTGGCTGATTTTGCTGGCCATGGCCATTGGAGGGGCAGGCGCGGGGGCATTTGCCAAGTTTATAATGACTCCCCAGTATACCTCGACGGCGATGCTGTATGTGCTGTCTAAAGAGACGACACTGGCATCTCTGGCCGATCTGCAGATCGGGAGCCAGCTGACCAAAGACTATCAGGTGATCATCACCAGCCGCCCGGTGCTTCAGGAAGTCATTGAGAAGCTGAGGCTGGATATTACTTATAAAACCTTAAGACGCCGGCTTAACATTGACAATCCGGCGGACACCCGTATTATCACCATTTCCATCGATAATCCGGATCCGGCCCTGGCCAAGGCCATCGTGGATCAGATGGCGTCCTCGGCGTCCGATTACATCGGGGACATCATGGAGATGGTTCCGCCGAAGCTCATTGAAAACGGGGAGCTGGCAGAGCTTCCCACAAGGCCGTCAGTCAAAAAATATGCCCTGTTAGGAGCTGTGGGCATGGCGGCGGCCGTATGCTTTATCCTTGTTATGGAGGTAATATTCAATGACACGATCCGCACCGAGGAGGATGTGGAGCGGTATCTGGGGATAACCGTGCTGGCGTCGGTGCCCGGACGGGAAGGCGATGCCAGGAAAGACAAAAAAATCAAGGAACAGGAAGTGGCCCGTGTATCAGGCGGATCCCGATAGGAAAAAGACAAGGGAAGAAAAGGGAGGATTTAAGATGGCAAAGCCGGTGCTGGAACTGAGAAGGGCAATGAGTGAAGACTATCACTATGAGGAAGCCGTAAAGACCCTGAGAACCAACCTGCAGTTCTGCGGAAGAAGCATCAAGGTGATCATGGTGACCAGCGCGCTGCCGGACGAGGGGAAAAGCGATATTTCCTTTGCCCTTGCCCAGTCCCTCGCCCAGATAGGGAGAAGGACCCTTTTGGTGGACGGGGATATCCGGAAGTCAGTGCTTCCGGCCAGGTATCAGATAGAGCAGGAGGTAAACGGCCTTTCCCAGTTTTTAAGCGGACAGAGGGAGCTGGAGGAGATCATTTATGAAACCAGCGAAGAAAACTTAAGCGTTATATTTTCAGGTCCCTACTCCCCCAACCCCTCGGAGCTTCTGGAGGATGAGGCCTGCGGACGGATGTTTGAGGCGCTGCGCATCGGCTATGACTGCATTATCGTGGATACGCCTCCCATGGCCAGCCTGGCGGACGGGGCGATTATAGCAAAAAGATGCGACGGCGTCCTTCTGGTGATTGAGAGCAATGCCATCAGCTACCGTCTGGAGCAGAAGGTAAAATCCCAGCTGGAGAAGACCGGGTGCCGGATTCTGGGGGCAGTCTTGAACAAGGTGGATATCCAGGGCAAGGGCTATTACGGGAAATACGGAAAATATGGAAAATACGGAAGGTACAGCCACTACAAAGCAGACAGGGAAAGCGGCAGATAATGCGGGGAGAACAGATGCGGGCCAAAAAAAGAAGGGATGCCGGCAAAAGGCTTAGGATATGGAGAAGGACTCTGGCAGGGGCAGCGGTGATTCTGGCAGCAGCCGTCACTGTGCTGACGGTGTATCTGTACCGGCAGCGGACATTGACGGAAAAACAAATTGCCGGCAGATCTTCCCCGCAGAGCACACAGGTTCCTAAGGATTTGACGGGGACTGTGGAATACAACGGAAAGACCTACAAAAGAAGCAGCAACGTGAAAGCCATTTTGTGCATGGGGGTGGACAGACAGGGATCCATGGAGGAGATTGTAACTCACACCATGGGCGGTCAGGCAGACGGGATCTTTGTCATCGCCCAGGACACGGCCCGGAATACCATCCGCTTTCTGGTTGTGCCCAGGGATACCATGACGGAGATTACCCTGACGGATTTAAGCGGTAATGTGCTGGGGAAGGATATTCAGCATTTGAACCTGGCGTACGCTTACGGCGACGGAAGGGAAGGCAGCTGCCAGCGTGTACAAGAGGCTTTGTCGCAGGCCCTTGGGGGATTTGAGTTTGACTGGTACATGGCCGCGGACACGGAGGTGATAAACCTTTTAAACAACCGTGTAGGAGGGGTGACCGTAACCATACCGTCAGACGGGATGGAGAAAAAGGATCCGGCCTTTGTGAAAGGAGCCGTCGTAACCCTGAAAGGGGAGCAGGCAGAAGCCTTTGTAAGATACCGGGATATTGAAGAAGCCCACTCTGCCATCTACCGCCTGGAGCGTGAGAAGGAGTTTATTATGGGATTTCTCCGCGCGGTCCAGGAACAGTCGAAAAAGGACAGCGGGATTGTCGGGGAGCTGTTTGAGGAGATAGAAAGCTACATGGTGACAGACATGAGAAAAGAGGAGTATCTGAAAATGGCCATGGACGCGGCAGGAAGCGCCGGACTGGAGGATGGGGATTTCTATACGGTACCCGGCCGGTCGGTGATGGGGCAGGTGTACAATGAATTTTACATGGATAAGGAAGGGCTGACGCCGATCCTTTTAGAACTGTTTTACCGGGAAGTATGAGAACAGGGTGCAATAACCAGGCTTTCAGGAGCCTGTTTATTGAATAAAAAAGTAAAGAGGAAAGAGGGTGAACATGTATGAAAAAACGGAGCAGGAAATGTCTGATGACATTGATGATGTCGGGGATCCTGACAGTGGGAGGTACGACCATGACTGCGTACGCGGTCAGCCCCAGCGCCAGAGGGACAGTGGTGACTCCCACAGGAGACGTAACCGGCCCGGAGACCATAACCATTGAGAACGGCGATGTGCCGTTAGCTCAGATGGTTATTGAGGACGGGGCCGTACCCCTGGCAGCCATTCCCGACCAGCAGGTGCCGCTGGCATCAACACCTGGGATGGGAGACACCAGCAACGGCAGTTTGTGGCTCATGCTGTTTGCAGGCTCAGGCCTGGGAATTGCGGCTATGGAACTGCTAACCCGCAGGAAACTGAAGAAGGGCAGCGAAGAGGCATAAGAAAAAAGGCCGGCCGGCCTAAGGGTCGGCCGGCCCGCTGATAAACAGGAAGGGGGAATGATATGGGTGATAAAAGTAAAATCTGCTTTGCAGCGTCTTCCGGCGGTCATCTGGCGCATCTTTACATGTTAAAGCCCTTCTGGCAGGAGAAAGATCGCTTTTGGGTGACTTTTGACAAGGAGGATGCCAGAAGCCTGCTAAAAGGAGAGCGGATATATCCATGTTATTTTCCCACCAACAGGAGCATAAAGGCACTGATAAAAAATACTGTGATTGCGTGGAACGTATTAAAAAAAGAACGCCCGGATCTGATTATATCAACCGGCGCCGCGGTTGCGGTCCCTTTTTTCTATATCGGAAAATTATTCGGGGCAAAAACAATCTACATAGAGGTCTTTGACCGCATTGACAGGCCCACTTTGACAGGGAAGCTGGTCTACCCGGCAGCAGACGGGTTTGTGGTTCAGTGGGAAGAGATGAAACACGTATATAAAAAGGCAGTTAATCTTGGAAGCATATTTTGAGAAGGAAGAGAGAACAGATGATTTTTGTGACCGTCGGCACTCATGAGCAGCCCTTTAACCGGCTTGTCAGTTACATGGACGATCTGTGCAGACAAAAGGTGCTGAAAGAGACTGTGGTGATACAGACAGGTTACAGCACCTATGTGCCTGAATACTGCCAGTGGAGCAAGCTGTATCCCTATGAGGTTATGGCAGATTATGTGAAAAGAGCCAGGATTATTATTACCCATGGCGGACCGTCCAGTTTTATTATGGCTCTTCAGGCAGGAAAAGTGCCTATTGTAGTGCCAAGGCAAAAAAAGTTCCGGGAACATGTCAATGACCACCAGGTGGAATTTGCAAAAGCGGTGGAAGCACGCAGACGCAATATCATTGTGGTCGAGGATATTGAGGAGCTTGCAAAACGGATTTACAGCTATGAGAAAATCGCAGGTTCCATGAAAACCGGGCTGGCAGGCAATAATATAAAGTTTAATGAAGAGTTCGAACAATTGGTCAGCAGCATATTAGACAGAAAAGCAGCTGGGGGAACGGGGGAATAGAATGCTTCTTTATATAAGCGGGAGCTATCCGGCAAGTCATGAGGGGATTGCCGCGGCAGCAAAGATATTGTTGGATGCAATGGCAAAATCTGCGGGGGAACACAAGATTGAACTTCTGACAACCAATCTGCCGGTTATAAGGAATTATGTTGAGGCAAACGGGACAGCCTGTGCAGCTGTAACGTATCTGGATAACTGGAATATAACGGTTAAAAATATTAAAACATATATCAGTATGCTGAAGAAAGACGGAATAAAGGCAGTCCACATGGAGTATCCGGGGGACTGTTATGGAAAAACACTGCTTGCCAGCTTTCTTCCTCTGATTACAAAATTATATGGAATAGGAAAACCTAAAATCGCCTTCTATGTCAGGCTCCATGAATTTACATGCGCCAGGTTTCTCAGAAAAGCGGCCATACTGCCGATTCTTCTGTTTGCCGATTCCATCTACGTCCCGGCGCTGCCTGATCGCAGGGCTGTCAAAAAAATAGCGGGAAAACGGGTGAAAAGAACCCTTATCGGAAACAACATCCCCGTCTGCACGGCAAAAACAACAGAAAGAGAAAACGGAACAATTGTAATCTCTTATTTTGGAAGCGTCTATCCAGGAAAGGGAATTGAGCGGATGCTTAAAAACTGGAAAGAGCTTAAAGAGAGGGATAAGGAGGGAAGGTTCCGGTTTAAAATTATCGGGGAGGTGGATCCCGGAAACAAAAACCATTTTTCGGAATACCATAATCAGGTTATAACCTGGCTGAAACAGTATAGGTTGTGGGATTCTGTGAAAATTACAGGGTACATCCCCGACGAGGAGGTGTCAAGGGAAATCCAGAATACTCATGTGGCAACTCTGTTTTACGAGGACGGCCTGACCCTGAGAAGAGGCAGCTTTCTTGCATATCTGGCCCATGGGATCCCGATTGTCACATCCCCTGGGGATGAAGAGGCAAAGGAGCTGTTAAAGGGCCATAAAGGGGTCTTTATGGCCGGCGGCGAGGAGGAATGGATTGCCGGGATCCTTAGCTTTGCCGCCATGGATCAATCAGAGCTTGCAGAGATTCGGGAGGATAACCGGAAGGTTGCAGGATACTTTGACTGGAATAAAATTGCCGACGCCTTTTTGAGGGATTACGGCCTGTTAAGTGAAACAAAAGTGGAGCAGACATGAACAGAACCTTTGAATTTCGCGGGGGCCGAACCTATTATGATGAGATCGCTTTCCTGAGAGGATTTTCCATCCTTACGATTGTGCTCATGCATCTGATCCAGGGCTATCTGAAATCATGCCCGGGCTTCCTTTGGAAAGCTTCTTCTCTTGGGGGGACAGGAGTCCATGTGTTTTTTTTCTGCTCCGGATTCGGCCTGTATCTGTCATATATGAGAAACCCCGTGGGATATTTGGAATTTCTGCGCCGCCGGTTTTTAAAGATCTATATCCCCTATGTGATAATCATAGGGATATCCGCCCTTGTACCGGTTATGTACGGCGGAAATCGGATCAAAGCCCTTTTCAGCCACATCTTCCTCTATAAAATGTTTATTCCGGAATATGAATGCAGCTTTGGCGAACAATTTTGGTTTATTTCCACGCTGTTTCAATTGTATTTGTTGTTTCTCCCCCTGTGCAGATGGAAAGAAAAACTCGGCGGCAGGGTGTTTTTCCTTGTGTCGTTTCTGCTTAGCGGGTGCTGGTGGGGGTTTATATCGGTAACAGGGTTATATGCAAAACGGATCTGGAACAGTTTTTTCCTTCAGTTCCTTTGGGAATTCGGACTGGGAATGTGCCTGGCAAAGCAGGCTGAACAGGGATGCTGCATTCGCCTGAATGCCTTTTCTATGGCAGCCCTGTCGGCTGTGGGGCTGGGGGTGACGGCGGCCACCGCTTTACGGGGAGGCCCAATTAAAAATTTTAATGACGTGTTCGGGCTTATGGGATACGGTTTTTTTGCGCTGCTTCTCTATTGCTGCGGAGGCAGACGGGTTAAAGGCTGGATCCTGGCCCTCTCAGAGGCAGCCTATGAGCTGTATCTCGTGCATGTCCTGGTTTTTTCCGTGATTTTTTCCGTGGGCGGGGGATGGGACAAGTTAGAGTATGGGGCCGGATGTATTTCCCTTACGGCCGCTTGGGCCGTCTCTTTCCTGTACCACAGATGCCTGGAAAGATGCCGGAAAATATGGATAAAAGGGGAAAGGCGATAAGTGGTAATCAAGTTTAAAAAATCGAAATTGCTTGTGGGAGTTTTGATGCTGCTCCACGGCATGACCCTTGTGGGGATTAATTTCATCATCCCTGTTGCGGTGCTGTCAATCTGCTACGGGGCAGCCCATTTTAAGAACATAATAAAAACGGATTATGAGAGCAAACCTGTGATCCTGGCCGGTATTGCCGTGGCGTTTGCCAGTGTGATTGTGTGTTATGTCAGATACGGACAATCCTTAATACAGGGGATGGTAGGGATATATTTTATCTTTATCCTTCTTTCGTATTTTATTTTTTATGACTACTTTTGCCTGTACGACGACGGGATTTGGACAGCTATGAAGCTTATCATACGGATTGCGGTCTGCATTGCGATCCTTGCCATTGCCCAATCCCTTTTATATCCGTATTTTAATCTGTTTGAATACGCATTCCGAAACGGCAGGATCCGCATATATGAGATTGAACTGTCTTTTTTTGCGGAAATTATCGCGTTTTCCCATCTGATCTTGGGGCTTGCCACAAAGACAATGAAAATCCAGCTGGTGATCATGCTCTGGGGGCTGGTTTTTGTTTCCCAGTCCAGAGGGGCCATGATCGTTTTGTGCGCGTCGGGAACCATTGCCGTTATCAGAAAATACTGGAATGACAGAACCATCCGTTCCTTTTTGAAGAACCTGCTGTTTTTGATGCTTCTGGCCTGCGGAGTGTATTTATTTTCAAAGACAGCGTACTGGGATTTTTTGTTTTCCTTTTTTGATGAGATACAGGAGGGAATGGGAAGCGGGGCCACCAGGCTGGGCGAACTGTTCTACTATTTTAAGGAATTAAGAAAGTCTCCATGGTTCGGCATGGGGATCTTAAAGGGCGGCTCTCTGCTGGCGGACAGGGTGTACCGGATAGATTTATGGTTCTTTATTGAGGACTGCGGTTTGCTTGGGTACATATTTCAGACAGGCATAACGGGGATTTTATGGCTTATATCTGTGTTTTTATGTATGCTGGCGAGAATAAAAAAGCTGATGAGGACAGAGACCAGAGAGGGAAAGGTGATCCTGAATTCCATGATCATGGTCATAATCGCAAGCGCTGTGGGCATTGCCAATGCCAATCATATTGTGTCCAGGACATCCATCCTGTTTTTCTCCATGTTGCTGGCAATGGCGGATGTATGCCTAAAGAAGGAAACGGAGGTAACCCATGAGGTTTGATGAAAGCTGTCCGGCAAAGGTGTACTGCGTCATTTTACACTACAATGCCTTTAACGACACTGTCAAGTGTATCGAGTCTGTATTGATGCAAAGGGCCGTAAGCGTCAGGACGGAGGTTAAGGTAATCGTGGTCGACAACGGCTCGTCCAATGAAAGCGGGCGGCTGTTAAATGAAAAGTACGGCTGTGGAGACGGGATACGCATAATTCTGGAAAAAGAGAACCGGGGCTTTGCCTGCGGAAATAATATCGGTTACAGGTGCGCCCTTAAGGACGGGGAGCCGGATTTTATCATTCTTATGAACAACGACATTGAGATACAGCAGGAAAACTTTTTTGACACAATGGCGGAGGTTTTTGAGAAACAAGGTTTCGGGGTGTGCGGGCCGGATATTTATTCGCCCTACAAAGGGATTTATCAAAATCCATTGAGGGAACAGGGGTATGGAAGAAGCGATTTGAAAAGGCTGATAAAGGTTTACAGGAAAAATATCAGACTCTTCACGTTCCTCAAACTTACGGGAACCTACCCTGTATTTCACAGAGCGAAAACGGCGCTTTGCAGACGCCGCAAGGCCAGGGGAAATCAGCGGGAAAAAAGCGGTGTGGTCCTTCATGGCGCTTTTTTAATTTTGGGGCCCGAATATATCAGACACTTTCCGGAGGGACTTTACCCCGGCACGTTTATGTACCTGGAGGAAGGGATTCTGCACTATCTGTGCCGGGAGCAGGGGCTTAAGCTTTTGTTTTCTCCTGAACTTAAAGTGATACACAATGAGGGGACGGCCACAAGGACAGTTCTGCCTCTGAGAGTGGATAAGGCACTCTTTGAATTTGAACAGACCATAATATCCGCCCGCGTTTTTTTAAGGCTTATGGATGAGAGGGAGGGGATAAAGGATGGCAAATGAGCAGAAGCTGATATACGCCTGCCCCTGGAAAAAGGATAAGATAAAATCATGGTCCGGGACATACTGGAATTTAAGGCAGAGCCTTGGCAGGTATTATTCGGTGGTTGATGTGGATACGGGGTTTTCCGATAATAAGCGTATTTTGTCGCTGTCCTACAAGGTTTTAAAAAAGGTATGCCAGGTATCAGGCAGCAGCACCCTGCTTCCCGTGAAGGCTCAAAAGGCGCTGATTGAGCGCCGCTTAGAACCTGCCATCCGCCAGGCGCCTTATCCCATGCTGCAGTTTGAGTACATGCCGTCTGTGGAAAACGGGAGAAACCAGTATCTCTACATCGATCTGCACTACGGCTACGTGAAAAAAATGTTTGAGGAGGAGCCGGGGCTGTTTAAAGTCAGCGGTTATTCCTATCTTCCCAAAAGGCTGATTGACTGTAACGAATACGGGCAGAGAATGTTTATGCAGGAAGGGACCGCCGTCTTTACCATGGGGAAATGGCTGAAAAAAGAACTGACACAGCAGTACGGGATTGGTCAAAATAATGTGTTCCATGCGGGCGGAGGCATAAACCTGGATCCCGGTCGGATCGACACGTCAGGAAAAAAGCGGAACAAAATACTGTTTGTGGGAAGGGATTTTGAAAGGAAGAACGGGCCGTTGGTTGTGGAGGCATTTAAAAGGCTTTGCAGGAAACGGCCTGACGCCAGGCTGTATATTGCAGGGCCAAAAAATCTGGGGCTGTGCGGTTCCAACATTTATGTTTTAGGCGATGTGCCCGGGGATAAGCTGGCAGAGTATTTTAACCTGTGCGATATATTCTGCATGCCCTCCCTATTTGAGGCCTATGGGCTGGTGTTTGCGGAGGCTCTTGCTTTCGGGCTTCCCTGTATCGGCCGCAATGCCTTTGAGATGCCTTACTTTATTGACGAGGGGAACACAGGGTATCTTCTGCGCAGTCAGAGCGCGGAAGAGCTGGCCGGCCTGATGGAGAGGCTGCTGGGCGATGAGGCGGTTTTCGCAAATGTGAAAGACAACCGGGAATATTACCTGAATGAGTACTCATGGGACAATGTGGCTGCCAGGATTTGGCGGGTTATCAGCCATGGGACAGCGGATGCACAGGGAGAACAGCAATGAAAAAGAGTATGGGAATCAATTACATTTATAATCTGCTGTATCAGATCGTCACAATCATGGTCCCTCTGATCACAACGCCCTATATTTCCAGAGTCCTTGGGGCCACGGCCATAGGGGATTACAGCTATACCTTTGGAATTGTCTCATATTTCGGCCTTGCGGCCGCCACAGGGACCGTATACTTTGCCCAGAGGGAAATTGCCGTCCGTCAGAATGACAAGAAGCAGCGAAGCATCCTGTTCTGGGAGATATTTTTTTTCAGGGCGCTGTCCGGCATTCTGGTTCTGGCTGCCTATACCGTCTTTTTTCTGAATTTTATGCCCCGGTACAGAACCTTGTTTGCAATCCAGTATCTTACGGTTTTTTCATGGAGCGGGGATATAACCTGGTATTTTCACGGAACCGAAAATTTTAAAATAACCGCCATAAAAAACAGCGCCGTTAAGCTTGCGGGAACCGTCCTTATTTTTCTGTTTGTGAACAAAACCGATGATCTGTGGCTGTATACGCTGATTCTCGCGGCGGCAATGCTTCTTGGGAATCTGACCATGTGGCCCTATGTGTTTCGGGAGGTTCTGTGGCCGGGAATCCATCAAATACATATGTTCCGAAATACAAGAGAGATAATGGGACTGTTTGTTCCCCTCATCTCCATCCAGTTATATACGGTGCTGGATAAGACCATGCTGGGAAGCCTTTGCAATACAACGGAAGTGGGATACTATTCCCAGACGGAAAAAATCGTCAGGCTTGCCCTGATGCTGCCCTCGGCGTTCATTACGGTGGTGACGCCCAGAATCGCCGTTGCCTGCAGGAACCATGAAACAGACCAGATAGAAGCGTATTACAAAAAGACTCTCAACGCTGTATGTTTGCTGGCCATGCCGATGACGGCAGGATGCATACTGGTTTCAAACGAGTTTGTCCCTCTCTTTTTCGGAAAAGGGTATGAGCCTGTTATAGGGCTGATGCAGGCGGAAAGTTTGCTGTTTATAATCTTAAGCCTGGGGCAGATGACCGGCAATTTTTTAATTGCCATGAACCGGCAGAGGGATTATACCGTTGCGGTGACTCTGGCCGCCGCCGTCAATGTGGTTTTGAATGTTGTCTTTGTCCGCGGTCTGGGCATGGGTGCAATGGGCGCTGTCATCGCCTCCGTCGCGGCTGAAAGTGTTTCCACGATCAGACAGCTGCATGCTGTCAGGGGCTTTGCCAGGTACAGACCGATTATCCGGGCGTTTGCCAGATACTTGCTGCCTACAGGGGCTATGGCCATGGCTGTGGCCGCGGTGCAGCGAAGCCTTGACGGGGCTTTTTCCGTCATAGCAAGCGTTTTGGCGGGGACGGCGGTGTACGGGATTATTCTGGCGGCGTGGGGAAATTCAATATACAGGAAAGCCAAAAAAACAGACTTGTCATTGATTTCCGCCGAAAAGTCTAGTATAATTGATCCACCGATAAAACGAGGAGACAAACATCTATGAAAAAAATTCTTGACTGCATTGCGGAAGCGATGAAGCCGGCGTTTACAGCCTGCGGATATGATGACGGCTATGCCAGGGTGACTCTGTCCAACCGCCCGGATCTGTGCGAGTACCAGTGCAACGGCGCCATGGCGGCTGCCAAGACATATAAAAAGAAACCCATTGACATTGCCGCGGAGGTGACGGAAAGGCTTTTAGCCGGCCCCCAAAAGGACATGTTTGCCCAGGTGACGGCGGTAATGCCCGGATTTATCAACATCCGGCTCGCCGAGGCCTACCTGGCGTCCTACTTGACTGACATGGAAGCGAATCCAAAATACGGCCTGGAGGAGACGGGAAAGGGCGAGACGGTCATCGTGGATTACGGCGGCGCCAATGTGGCCAAGCCTCTCCATGTGGGCCACCTGCGATCCGCCATCATCGGTGAGAGCATAAAACGCCTGGGGAGATTTCTGGGCTACAACATGATCGGGGACGTGCATCTGGGGGACTGGGGGCTGCAGATGGGGCTGATTATCGAGGAGCTTAAGGACCGCAAACCGGATCTTCCCTATTTTGATCAGACATTTGAGGGGGAGTATCCCCCGGAGGCGCCGTTTACCATCAGTGAGCTGGAGGACATCTACCCTGCGGCCAGCGCAAAGTCAAAAGAGGACGAGGCCTTTAAGGCCAGGGCCCAGGAGGCCACCTTCAGGCTGCAGAACGGATATGAGCCCTACCGGGCCATCTGGCGGCATATTATGAATGTGTCCCTGGCGGACCTGAAGAAAAACTACGGGAATCTGGGTGTGACCTTTGATCTGTGGAAGGGCGAGAGCGATGCCCAGCAGTATATTCCGGGGCTTATTGAGGATCTTCAGAAAAAGGGGCTGGCCTACGAAAGCCAGGGCGCCCTGGTGGTGGACATTGCAAAGGACACGGATTCCAAGGAGCTTCCTCCCTGCATTATCCGAAAGTCCGACGGGGCGGCGCTGTACGCCACCTCGGATCTGGGGACGCTCATTGAGCGGGAGAAGGAGTATTCTCCGTCCAAATATATCTATATTACGGACAAGCGGCAGGAACTGCATTTTATCCAGGTGTTCCGGACTGCCAAAAGGGCCGGGTACGTCAAGGAGGATACGCCTATGATCCACCTGATGTTCGGCACCATGAACGGCAAGGACGGGAAGCCCTTTAAAACCAGGGAGGGCGGCGTCATGCGGCTGGAACATCTGGTTGCGGATATCAACGAGGCGGTGTACGGCCGTATTATGGAGAACCGCACCGTGTCCCCGGAGGAGGCCAGAAAGACGGCAGGGATCATCGGGCTTGCGGCGTTAAAATACGGGGATCTGTCCAACCAGGCTTCCAAGGACTACATCTTTGACATGGACAGGTTCATCTCCTTTGAGGGAAACACAGGGCCCTACATCCTGTACACCATTGTGCGCATTAAATCGATCCTGGCAAAGTACCGGGAGCTTGGGAAAGAGCTTTCGGACGGCGGGAAGCTTTTGGGGGCTGCCGGCGAGGCAGAGAAGAATCTGATGCTGCAGCTGACCAAATACAACGAGGTTATAGAGAACAGCTTTGCGGAGACGGCACCCCACAAAATCTGCCAGTTTATTTACGAGCTGTCTGACGTATTTAATAAATTTTACAACAGCACCATGATCTTAAAGGAGGAGGATGAGGCGCGCCAGGCAAGCTTTATTAAGCTCATCACCCTGACAAAGGGCGTGCTGGAGACGTGCATTGAGCTGTTGGGATTTGAGGCGCCGGAGCGGATGTAGATGGGGGAAGATCCGATGGAAATAACCGGAATGCAGACAAAGGCTTTCTGGAAAGGCGAGGTCGGAATAAGCGGCCAGGTAAAAGACGGCAGAGAAATCTACAAGGTACGGTTGGAAGTCAAGGGCAGCTATGTCAACAGCTGCTCTTGTTCCTGTGCCCGGGGAAATTCCTACAAAGACATGTGTCCCCATGAAAAGGCATTGTTCGCCCACTATATGTCCCAGGCCTCCCAGCGGCCCGAAGAGCCTGTATCCACATCCTCCCAGGTGCGGGCCATGATACGGGAATACACCAACAAGGATGTGGAACAGATCCTGATGGAGGACGAACATCGGGGCATCGGACTGGTGCCAAGGATACTCATAGGGCGCCGGGAGATCAAGGCAGAGTTCCGTCTGTGCCGGGATCGGCAGTATGTGATAAAGGATCTGGCTGCATTTGCCAGGGCCATGGGCCAGGGGACCTATGGGGAGTACGGGAAAAACCTGGCTTTCCACCACACGATGGAGGCTTTTTCTCCTGAGTCAAGGGAACTTCTGGGCCTGGTTCTGGAGCTGGCAGGGACCTATGAGGAGTGTTGCGCACAGTTTCAGAAAAGCATTTATTCCCCCGGCCCGTCCATGCGGGAGCTTACTGTCACTAAGAGCATCCGGGACCGTTTTTTTGCCCTTCTGGCCGAAAAGGAGGTGGAGGCGGAGACCCCGGGCGGGATCCGCCGTACGGTAAAGGTAGTCCGCCGCAATCCGGGCAGAATGGTGGCTGTAAGGCGGTTAGGCCGCCAGGGCCTGAACGTATCCATAGATAAAGAGATCTGCACGTTTCTGGGGGAGAGGCATCTGTATGTGCAGAAGGGCGACTATCTTTACATCTGCGACGAAGACCTGACCAGGGACGGCAGCGTGTTTTTCTCCCAGATGACCCAGGGATATGCCGCCCCCTATGAGGCGGCGGCAGGGGAAAAGGATGCGCCCCTTTTCTGGGAGAGGGTTCTTAGAAGGCTTAACCGACACGGACTTCTGGATACAGGGGATCTGGATCTGGAGAGCCTGCGGCCTCAAAAGCTTAAGGCCAGGTTTGACCTGGAAAATCCGGCTCCGGGCCAGGTGGTACTTACCCCGGTTCTAAGCTACGGGGAGTATTCCTTCCATCCGGTGGAGGATGTAAAACTGCCAAGAAGCATTTGCCGGGATGTTCCCGGAGAATTTTATATCAGCCAAATTCTAACCCGGTATTTTAAGTATAAGGATCCTGTAACCAACGACCTGATGATAAAGGACGACGAGGAGGCCCTGTTCTTGTTTCTCTCCCAGGGCGTGGAGCAGCTTAAGGCACTGGGGGAGGTGCGTTTTTTGCAGGAGGGAAGGGGGCTTAAAATCCTTAAGCCGCCTAAGGTGTCCGTGGGCGTCCAGGCGGCGGAACACTGGCTTGATCTGACCATTGAGGCCGAGGGCATGACAGCCGGCGATATGGCCGGCCTTCTGGAGGCCTACCGGCAGAAAAAGCCTTACTTCCGCCTAAAGGGCGGGAATTTTCTGCGCCTGGAGGACAACGGCCTCCTGGCAGTGGTGCGGATGGCGGACGGCCTTGGGCTGTCGAAAAAGGATCTGGGGCAAACCTGTATCCGGCTTCCCAGATACAGGGCTCTGTACCTGGACGGTTTGTTTCGGGAGCAGGAGGACATCCGCTTTATGAGGGATGAGCGGTACAAGTCCATGGTGCGGGGGATGCGGTCTGTAAAGGACAGCGATCTTCAGGCGCCGAAAGAGATGGATGCCGTCTTGAGAGATTACCAAAAGACAGGGTTTCGGTGGCTGAAGACCCTGGATATGTGGGGCTTTGGCGGGCTTCTGGCGGACGACATGGGCCTTGGAAAGACCATACAGATTATCAGCATCCTGGCGGATGCGGCGGCCAGGAAGGAAGAGCGGACCGTCCAGTCCCTCATCGTCTGCCCTGCATCCTTAGTGTACAACTGGCAGTGCGAGATTGAGGCATTTGCCCCGTCCTTAAAGTCTCTGATGATCACAGGGCCCTCTAAGGAGAGGGCGGATCGGTTGCTTCATGCCCAGGGGTATGACGTAATCATTACCTCCTATGATCTGCTGCGGAGGGATCTGCCCCTGTATCAGGGATTTTCGTTCCGGTTCCAGGTGATTGACGAGGCTCAGTATATTAAAAATCCCGGGACCCAGAATGCCAGGGCGGTAAAGTCCGTCAGGGCGGCCACCAAATACGCGCTGACCGGCACGCCTGTGGAAAACCGGCTGGGTGAGCTGTGGAGTATTTTCGACTTTGTGATGCCGGGATTTCTGTTTTCCTACCAGAAATTTAAGAAGGACTATGAGGTGCCTGTGGCAAGGGAGGGGGACCAAAAGGCGCTGGAGAGGCTTAAGCAGCTGACGGCTCCCTTTATTCTGCGAAGGCTGAAAAGCGATGTGTTAAAGGAGCTTCCCGGCAAGCTGGAATCCGTGGTGTACTCCCGGATGGAGGGGGAGCAGAAACAGCTTTACACAGCCCACGCCTGGCAGCTGAGACAGCAGCTTTTAACCCAGGCCGGGGAGGGCGATAAACTGCAGATTCTGGCGTCCCTGACCCGGATCCGCCAGGTGTGCTGCGATCCCAGGCTGGTTTACGAGGATTACCGGGCCGGATCGGCGAAACTGGAGACCTGTATGGAGTTAGTCATGTCGGGAATTGAGGCCGGCCACAAGATCCTGCTGTTCTCGCAGTTTGCCTCCATGCTCCGGCTTATCGGAGAACGCCTTCAGAAAGAAGGCGTGAGATTTTACATGCTGACAGGACAGACTCCCGGGGAAGAAAGGCAGGCCATGGTGGATGCCTTCCACAGGGACGGTGTGCCTGTGTTTCTTATTTCCCTGAAGGCGGGAGGGACAGGCCTGAACTTAACGGCAGCGGACATGGTGATCCACTACGATCCCTGGTGGAACGCGGCGGCCCAGAACCAGGCCACTGACAGGGCCCACCGCATCGGCCAGGAGAAGCAGGTGCTTGTGTTCCGTCTGGTTGTGAAGGACACCATCGAGGAGAACATTTTAAAGCTTCAGAGGGCGAAGGAGGCCCTGGCAGGGCAGGTGGTGACCGAAGGTATGGTGAGCCTTGGAAGCCTGAGCCAGGAAGAACTTATGGGTTTGTTAGAGTAATCAGTTTTTCAATCATAAGGAGGGCATAGTCCCTCTTTTTTTGATCCAACAGCGCCCAGCAGTCCAACAGTTTCTTCTGTTCATCGGTCAAATCAGGATACTCCCCGTCATTGGAAAAAAACTGGGCCACAGAGATGCCGAAGGCATCGCAGATCCGCTGGATGGTCTCGAGGGACAGGGAGGACTGCTGCCTTGCCATTTTGGAAAAAGCAGACTGGGCAATTCCGGTTATCTGGGACAGGCGGTACTTGCTTATATTGTGCTGTTTACATAGTTCATCAATCCGTTCCATTACGTTCATTACTTGATACCCTCATTTCTGTATGCAATAGTCTTTGCGGCTCAAACAGCTGCTGATAATAGTTAATTGTAGTTGGAAAATTCCCAAGGCGTTACATGTCAATTGGAGAAGTAAAATAGTTTCTTATATAGAATGTGAGTTTTCAGATAATTTATGCGGGGGCGGGAGAATCGAAGAGAAGGGCCGGCTCCAGGCCGTATTTTTGCGCGTGTTTGTCGAAAAAAGCAAAAAACGATACTTTGTATATAGAAATTAGTTTACTTTCTTTTAAGAAAGTGATATAATTTCTAAAAATGTTTGAAACGCGGACTGGGTGCAGGGAGAAAACGGATATGATGAAGAGAAAAATGATACTGGCAGACAGCGATGATTTATTTTTAAAAGAAATATCCTGCTATTTTATGGAACATATCCCGCAGTTTGAGCTGACTGTCTTTACGAAAAAAGAGAAACTACATCAGTATTTGGAACAGGGAGGAAAGGCAGATATCCTGCTGGTGGATCAGTGCTTTGGGGATACAAAGCTTAAAATGCTGACTCCTGATACAACCAGGATCGTGATGAGTATGGGCGCCGCGCCGGCAGAGGGATTTGACACGGTGAAAAAATACCAGAAGATGGAATCTCTGGCCAACACGGTGCTGTTTAAGTACGCGGAGGCAAACAACGCCCCGGAGATGGTCAGGGGAAACAGCAATACAAGGATTGCGGCCTTTTACAGCCCTGCCGGAGGCACAGGAAAGACAACCCTTGCCCTGGCCCTTGCCATGACGGCGGCAATGGCGGGAGTACGTGTGATGTATCTGAACCTGGAGGAGATTGATTCGGTAAACGATGTATTAGAGAGGACATCCGGCAGCCTTTCCGATATCTTTCTGGCCCTGAAAACCAGAGGGATGAATGCAGGTATCAAGGTGAAAGGGGCCATCCGTACAGAATCCCAGGCCGGCTTTGACTATATATCAGGGGTGGAGAGCGTCTCTGAGTATGAGGAACTTAACGGGAAGGAGATTGGAGAGCTGTTAAACATTATCAGAGAGCTTGCGGATTACGATCTGGTGGTGGTCGATCAGTCCTCAGGGTTTACGGACAAAACCAGAGCGGTTTTGGCGGAGGCAGACACAGTCATGGTTCCTGTTGTTATGGATGAGGGAAGCGTCTCAAAACTCGTCCGTCTGCTGGAGGAATCCGCACTGCACGATATGTACGATTCTCTGATACACAAGATGAACATCATCATAAATAAAGCGGAGCCCCACAAGAAGCCGGCAGTGCTTCTGCCGGACACCGCAGGCAGCCGTCTGCCCTTGTGCGCAACCGTCATGCTTTTTCCGGCGATGGAAAGAAAGCGAACCATGCTGCAGGCTAAGGAGGCGATTGCACAGCTGATGGGCCCTGTGTTTCAGGCGGTTATGGGGGGAGCGGTTGAACAATGATAGAAGACATGCAGGAATACATAAAGAAGATTCGGCAGATGGTATCGGATCGGCTGGATCTGACGCGGAACGTGGAGGACGATGAGATCCGGGAAGTGATCGGGGAAATCATCGGGGAGGAGTCTCAGAGGCAGTATATGCCGTTAACACAAAAGCGGCAGGTGATGGAGGGCGTTTTCAATTCCATGAGAGGGCTGGATGTGCTTCAGCCCCTGGTTGACGACCCGACCATTACGGAGATTATGATCAACGGCCCCCATCACGTGTTTGTGGAGCAGTCGGGACGCCTTTACCGCAGGAACGTAAGCTTTGAGACCAATGAAAAGCTGGAGAATGTGATCCTGAATATCGTATCCAGGGTAAACCGCACCGTAAACGAGGCCAATCCCATTGTGGACGCAAGACTTTTGGACGGATCCAGGGTCAATGTGGTGCTTCCTCCCATTGCCCTTAACGGCCCCACGGTGACCATCCGCAAGTTTCCGGAAGATCCTATGACCGTGGAGAAGCTGATCGCCTACGGTTCTATCACCCCGCAGGTGGCGGAACTTCTGGAACGGATGGTGAAGGCCAAATACAATATATTCATCAGCGGCGGTACCGGGTCGGGAAAGACTACATTTTTAAATGCACTCTCCAATTTTATTCCAAAGGATGAGCGGGTGATCACCATAGAGGACTCGGCAGAGCTGCAGATAAAAGGGGTGGACAACCTGGTACGGATGGAGACGAGGAACGCCAACATGGAAGGCAAAGGGGAGGTGACCATCCGCGATCTGATCCGCTCCTCCCTGCGCATGAGGCCTGAGCGGATTGTGGTGGGGGAAGTCAGGGGGGCGGAAGCGCTGGACATGCTCCAGGCCATGAATACAGGCCACGACGGTTCTCTGTCCACAGGCCATTCCAACTCTACAAAGGATATGTTGAGCCGTCTGGAAACCATGGTAGTGTCAGGCAACTCCATTCCCATAGAGGCCATCCGCCAGCAGATTGCCTCCGCCGTCGATATTATTATCCAGCTGTCCAGGCTGCGGGATAAATCCCGGAGAACCGTGGAGATCAGCGAGGTGGCGGGCTATGAAAACGGTTCCATCCGCATAAACCCTCTGTACCGGTTTGTGGAGAGAGGCGAAGATGAGAACAAGCGGATCATAGGAGAGCTGGTTCGGACGGAACATCCTATGATTCACAGGGAAAAGTTTCGCAATGCCGGGCTGTCAGACCTGGTATAGAGAAGCTGAGACGACAATGTACTCTCTAAGTCTCTTTGTGCCAATCTGTCACAAAGGCAGGTGCAGGAGAGATTCCGAGAGTACATGACAGATACAAGGAGGAATTCTGTGTGTTTGGAAAAAAGAGAGAATCCCAGGAGATTCAGGAGCGGGAGGACGGCTTAACTGATTACGACGTGTACATCATGGGAAAAGGGGAGAAGCTTATCAATCTGGTGTTTGCCGCCGCAGTTCTGTTTGCGGTTGGTTATGTGTTTTACCACAGCCTGATTTTGTCGGCGCTGCTTATGGCATTGGCCTTTAAATGGCCGAAGATCCGCACCAGACAGATTATTGAAAAGAGGAAGAACCAGCTGACACTTCAGTTTAAGGATATGCTCTACTCCCTGGCTTCGGCTCTGTCCGTGGGAAAATCCGTGGAGTCGGGCATCGGGGACGCCCTTAAGGACTTGCAGGTGATCTATCCGGATCCCCGGACCGATATTTTGGTGGAGATGGAATACATTCTCCGGGGGATCGGCATGAACAACACAACAGAGAGTATGTTCAGCCAGTTTGCTGAGAGAGCTCATCTGGAGGATATCGAAAATTTTGTGGATATTTTCGTCACCTGCAAGAGGACCGGGGGAGACCTTATGGAGGTTATGCGCTCCACTTCCAACACCATCGGGGAAAAAATCGAGGTGAAGCAGGAGATAGAGACCACCATCTCCGGTAGAAAGTATGAATTTAACTTTATGATGGCTCTTCCCGTGATTATGATCCTCTTTTTGACGGTGACCTCCGGGGAGTACATGGAACCGGTGTTTACCCAGCCGGCAGGCAGGATTGCCATGACGGCGGCCATCGGGATGTTCGGCATCTCCTATCTGGTGGGCTCAAAACTTATGAAAATCAGCGTCTGAAAACCAGGAGGAAGCTTATGGTGTTTACGGTTATTTCTGCCGCAGTGTGCGGGGTATTTGTGTTGCTGTTCCTGATTTTTTATTTCAAATCCAGGGGAAATTATGATGAGTACACGGAATATCTGGACAAAGAGGAGTACGGGCTGAAGGATTTCATTCCCATAGGTCTGGCTATGAGTGATGTGTGGCCTACAGACAGGTTTCTCCCCATGTCTCTCCGTTCAGCCCTGGCCAGGTACAACAGCAGGATATATCAGAAGATCCTGGAACTTCGGGGGCCAAGAAACGCGGAATTTTACCACTATATACATAAAGGGTACCGCCTGGCGGCCGCCCTGATTGCGGCCGCCGGGGCTTCCCTGGTAGGTTGTATCCTGGTATGCCAGGGGAGTATGGACGGTCTGGGGCTGACGGCCGGGGCTGTGGGGGCCTTTGTTTCTGTCCCCTTTTTGGTGGACGCCAGCCTGGAGGAGGATATAAAGAAGAGGCGGCTTTCCATTCAGATGGAATTTCCCGAGTTTGTGAACAAACTTACGCTTCTCGTCAACGCCGGGATGACTATCTCAAAAGCCTGGGAAAAGATCATCAATGAAAACCGTCGGGAACATCTTCTGTACGAGGAGATGGGCTACGCCCTGGCTGAGATCCGGGCGGGAAAACCGGAGGGAAGGGCCTATGAGGAGTTTGCCAGGAGATGCCATGTAAAAGAGGTGACCAAGTTTGTGTCCGTCATCGTCATGAATCTGAGACGGGGCGGGGCTGAGGTGGTCCCGGTTTTGAGGGAGCAGGGCCGCGAATGCTGGGAGATGCGCAAGAATGCGGCAAAGGAGCTGGGGGAACAGGCCGGAACCAAGATCCTGATCCCCATGATGATCATGTTTCTGGGGATCGTGCTGATCGTGGCCACCCCGGCAGTGCTGAGCATGACTTCGGGGATGTAAGCCCGGCCATTTTTTGAGGCAGGGAAAGCGAGACGGTAAAACTGCCGGTTACAGCGGCAATTTTATAGACGACGGGCGGCTTAAAAGTATGGTCTGTCAGGAGGACTTTGGACCGATCACGGAGATTGGCAATGCCCGAATAAAACAAAAGGGAAGGAAGGAGAATACCGGATATGGATTTAATGAAGCGGTTTTATGAGGAAGAGGAGGGAATGGGGACGGTGGAGATGGTTATGATCATCGCAGCCCTGATGTGTATTGCGCTGTTGTTCAGACGAGAGCTTACTGAGTTTGGTGAAAACATTATGAAGACAGTGTTTGAACAAAAAATTGTAGAAGCACCAAAATGAAAAAATTAACCCCCCATCATCACACCATCATTCCCCAAAAAGAGGACGGATACCTGACCATAGAACTGACCATGATTTTTCCTGTGATCTTCTTTTCTCTGATTCTGATCCTGTACATGGGGATAGTCCTGTACCAGGAGGTGAACGCCCAGAGCCTGGCTGTGGAGGCGTCGGAGAGGGGTTCTGTGGTCTACAGCTTCCGTGTGGCGGACATGACCACAGGCATAAAAACCCTGGAGGACTTCAAGTACCGGGATCCCTACCGCAACGTCCCGTTTATGGGCGGAGGCGACAAGAAGACCTACACGGCCCTGGTCAACCAATACGTGGCAGAAAGGCTTGACAGCAAAAGCGTCCTGGAAGGAACGTCCCAAAACGACGGGAATTATACCCAGGTGGAGGATTACCTCATTGCAAAGCGGGTGAAGGTAAATATCCGCAGCGCCTACACCACGCCGGCGGATTCCATCGCGGAGATGTTCGGGCACAGGGGGCCTTTTGAGGTAGACACTTGTGCCGTCTCCGCCGTCACAGACCCGGCCGATTTTGTCAGGAATGTGGACATTGTGACGGATGTGGCCGGCCAGACCAAAGTATTCGGGAAGGTGGAGGAAGGCTACAACAAAATTAAAAAGGCCATTGAAAAAGTGGCGGATTTGTTAAAATGAGAAGGCATAAAGAACCTATGAAGATCTTTGAAAACAGAAGGCTTAAAGGCGCCATATCCATCTTTCTGGTAATCATAACGATCCCGACCATGCTTTTATCGGCGGTTCTGATTGACGGCAGCCGCAGCGCCAGTGCAAGGGCCATGGCCCGGGAGGCCACGGATCTGGCAGCTTTCAGCGTGCTGGCCTCCTACAACCAGGTTTTAAAGGATGAGTTCGGGCTCTTTGCACTGAAAGAGGGGGATTCGCAGAAGATAAAGGCCGTCTTTGAGGAGAGTCTTAATGCCACCCTGCTGGCTCACGGAATGTCCGGGGATAAAGAGTACTCTGACAGGCTGTGGGAAATCATGAAGACCACCCTCACAGGACAAAAGTCCTACATAGGGCAGCCCTTTTTGAATCTCTATGATTTCAGTGTGGATCAGTGCAGCGTCGAGCCTATCTATGCCCTGGCAAACCAGGAAGTTTTAGAGACCCAGATGGTGGAGTACGCCAAATTCCGCGGCTTGTATGTGATGGCCGACCGGATGGATATATTCTCCAGCCTGGACAATGCGAAAGATAAAGCCAAGGTCAACCAGGTTACGGCAGAAGTCATGGAGGATAAGATGGATGCAGACGAGGCCAACGCATCCGCGGATCGGGAGCTTGCCAAGCTGCGGGAGGAGCTTGCCAAATTAAATTCGGCCGTCTTGGAACTGAATAATGCTAAAGAAACTTACTTTGAATCCCTTGCAGGGAAAATGGAAGAGATCCGCCTGGAACATACAGATGGTGAAGAGGAACTGACCCAGTTCCAGAAACATGCCGCCAAAGAGTACCAAAAGAGCCAGGATGCATTAACAAAAAAGGCCGATTCTGCCCGCAAGCAGGCAAAAGCGGTGCTGAAACAGGCCAAAAAGGCGAAGAAAGAAGTTGAGACTGCCATAAAACGGCTGGAGACTTTTCAGTCAGGCAACCGGGGCAAAGCGGCAGGCAATGAATCGGCGGGAGACCTGTTAAAAGATGCACAGGGTAACATTGAAGCTTACAAACTCGAATACCTTCCCCATATACAGGAAATCATAGACGATCCGGTTATCAATCAGCTGGAGGGACACGCACGGATAAAAAAAGAGTTGGAGCAGGTTATGGAAGACATCCACGAGGCCGTTACCCGGTACATAGATATCCTGGAAGATATGGAGGATGCCAAAGAGGACAGCCAGGAGGGCGGAGAAGATGAGGAAGAACCGGCAGAAGAGGAGAACACAGAGTATTACTATTATTTTCTCCATAGCGAAGAATACACCCCGGATGCCGGGGAAGCTATGGAAGGACGCCCGAAAAGCTATAAGCCATCTGTGGATGGCATTGTCGGGTATGTTAACGATAAATCCTGGGATCCGGAGCGTGTAAATCCGTCTAAAAAATATAACCAGAGCTTCCCGGCCGAAATTGATGAGGAGTTTGCAAAGGGCCAGTCAGAAAAAAAGGGCAGTGCAGAGAGCAGCCTGGACGGTGAGGCGAAAAAAGGCGCTGTGGAAGATTCGGTCTATCAGGCGCGGCCTTCAAAGACCTGGAGCGGCGAAAAGGGGAAAAACAGCAATACCGGCTTTTACAACAAGGACGGAGACTTGACCGCGTCAAAAGATATCCTAAACCAGGGAAAGCGCAGCATGATTCTGGACATTGGCGAGACTGCCAGGGACGATATCCTGTGTTTCACCTACATGTTCGGAACCTTTAAAACCAGGCTGACAGGTGTAAATAAATTTTCATCCCAGGGAATTTCAGACAGCGACAAAGAAAGCTTCTACATGCCAAAATGGAGGTACGCCCATCCGGACGGGGAGCTGGACATGCGGTTTTCCCCGAAAAAAGACCGGAATACGGTTCTCAGAAGCGAGATCGAGTACCTGGTTTACGGAAATAAAACCGACACGGCCAATGAGGCTGCCGTCTACGCTACCATTTTTGCGGAGCGGATGGCCAACAACCTGGTTGTCATGTACGGGGAGAAGAAAATCATCAACCCCGCATGCCATGCAGCGGCAGCAGCAGCCTGCGCAGCCACCTTTGGGGTGGTTCCGGAACCGGTGTTTTTCTGGATCTTCCTCACCGCCTGGGCCACAGCTGAGACCATCCTTGAAATGGATTACCTTATATCAGGCGGATACCGGATCCCTCTGATTAAAACCACGGAAAATATTCTTCTCAAGAACTTCCCCAGCGCAGACGGGCAGGGGCTGATCTCCGGTTACGGGAAAAAGGGAATCTTTGTATCCTATGAGGACTACCTTCTGATCCTGCTTCTGCTCAAAGGGAGAGAGAAACGGATCATGAGAACAGCGGATCTGATTGAGATGAATATGAAAAACAGCGGGGAGACGGACTTTTCCATGGCAAAGGCTTATACCTGGATTCATGGGGATACAAAACTGTCTATCCGCTATATGTTCGGCAGCGTAATGCCCTTTGAAGAGTCCTACCGAAAACAGGGGTATATGGGGCGGATGACCTTTACCAATACGGTTTATCTGGGATACTAGGAGAGTATTGATATGGACAAAAGGAGAACGGACAGGGGAGCACTGACCATAGAGGCCAGTATTTCCTATTCCATATTTCTGATGATAATCGTGACAATCCTCTTTGTCATGAGGATTGTCTATGTCTATGGGCTCATGCAGCATGCAGTCAGCCAGACAGCCAAAGAACTTTCCATGTATTCTTATCTGTACCAGGCGGCCGGTTTCAATGATCTCAACCAACAGATTTCAGGTGCCGCGGGAGAACGG
This sequence comes from Hungatella sp., assembly GCA_022798105.1. Classification (GTDB taxonomy): domain Bacteria; phylum Bacillota; class Clostridia; order Lachnospirales; family Lachnospiraceae; genus UBA3402. The sequence goes on along the minus strand of JAAWLV010000002.1, from coordinate 17,165 downwards.
ACGGGCCAGCTGAATAAAGATATGGGAGAGCTTATACAGTTTTATGAAGATTTCAGTTCCGGCAATGCCGCCTCCTACAACGGAACCACGGATCCCAGGGAAATCCTGAAAAACATTGGGGCCGCTGTATTCGGCAATGCCGGAAGAGAGGTAAATCATCAGCTTTTTGAGGTTGTGGCCCGCTCTCTGATAGAAAGCTACATCGGAGCCGATTCCCGCGGCCAGGGCGCGGATGTGAGATTGAAGAATCTGCAGGTTATAGGCGGCCTTAAAGGGCTGAACCTGAACAGTTCCTGCTTTTTTGAGGACGGAAAGACCATTGATCTGATTGTGTGCTATACCATTGATCCGATTATGCCCATTGACATACTGCCGGAGCTTAACCTGGCAAACCGGGCTTATATCCAGGGAATGAGCGGAACCTCCGTATTTTCCGACAGCGAAAAAAAGGAGGAGAAACAGGAGAGCGTATGGGATCAGCCGCCTGTGAAACGGGGAGGGGCCATTCAGGCGCAGGAGAAGGTAAGAAATCTTCCGGAACGGTTTTCTACATTCTCCGCCTATGATCCGGCTACGGGAAAGGCCACGGCAGAGTGTTCCATCGATATCCGCGATGCAAGCTATCAGGAGATTTCCGGAATTAAAGGGAAGCTGCGGCGGGAGTGCGGCAAAATTGATAACTTTAAAGATACCACCTATGACGGTGTGACCCTGAAACGTGAAGATATAAGGAGCAGGGAGCTGATTCTCTATATCCCCTCGTCAAAAAACGGGCGGGAGGTGGACAGGACCATATACGATCAGGCCGTGCGGGAGGTTCAGTCCCAGTATCCGGATATCCGGATCGTGACGAAGGAGATTGATTGATGACAATATGGATGATTCCTGTCCTGCTTGCGGTATCGGCACTGGGAGGAATAAAAAGCATCTGCGCAGTCCGGCTGTGGACGGGTGAAGAAAGCGATGGTATTCCCCTTTGGAGGAACAAAACCCTGTACGTTTTCTGGGGAGTATGGGCGTCTTTTTACGGCCTTGTGTGGCTTATGGCAGGAAAGGCCGTAAAGCCTGTGCAGACGGCGGATCTTTTATGTACTTACGGAATACTGGCGGTGATTGACAAACGGCGCCGGATTGTGCCTCATAAGATTCTCACATGTTTTTTTGCCGGGCAGATGCTTTTGGGTGTGCTTTGGAGAGCGCCGGCGGATCTGATGAGAAGCTGCCTGGCAGGCGGAGGGCTGGCCATTCTTTTTTTGATCGCAGGATGGTTTTCAAGAGGGAAGGTAGGGTGGGGGGATATAAAACTTCTTGGGATTACTGCCATAACTGCAGGGTGGGAGTATACTCTGAATGTTTTCGTCCTGTCCCTGTTTTTATCGTTTGTCTACAGCCTGTATCTTATAGCGTTTCAGAAAAAAAGCCTGGCGACGGAATTTCCCTTTGTCCCTTTCCTGGCGGCGGCAGCTGCCCTACAAATGGTGATTGCCGCGAAAACAGGCTGAGGCAGGCCCCATGAAGGTTTAATGAAAGGTAGGTTTTTAATATGGACAGGCAATTAAAAGTTTCCCATGAGACGGTGGGGACTTCAAGCTATATAACGATAACATATCCCGCTGATGTGAAGGTGATACATTATCAGCTGGAAATGATTCTGTCAAATGACATAAAAAAATTCTTGTCAGTATCCAGGCAGTCCCTGGACGGAGAAACCGTAGTTTTCTATAACATCACCTCCAGAATTTGCCTGGCCGACGTGCTGAAAAAGCGCAAGCTTACGAGAAAGGAGCTGATCTGCCTGATAGACGGGGCGGTTTCGGCCATTAGGGATGCATCTGATTTTCGGCTTCCTTCCTCCGGCATCTTGATGGAAGCGGAGAATATCTATGTGAATCCCTCCAACTGTGACCCGGCGTTCGTGTTTCTTCCCATAGAAAACCCGGGAGGATACGGGTTAAAGGAACTTCTCTCAGATCTGATCTTAAAGGACCAAATAGAGATGGCCGACGACAATCTGATACAGATTCTGTTAAAAGAGCTGAACAGCCAGCCCTTTTGTCCCGACCAGCTGGAGAACAGCCTGAAGCCGTACAGAACCGGAAAGGCGCCCCGAATAGAAGAAATAGAAAAGCCTTTGCAGAAGCCGTCGCCCCAAGTTAATAGGACACCCCAGCCTCAGATGCCCCAATACCAGATGCCCCAATACCAGATGCCTCAATACCAGATGCCAGAATATCAGGTACCCGACAGCCAGGCACCCAGAAAGGAATCCTTCCGGCCCCAGCCCCCAAAAGAGGAGGCGGACAGAGTACCGGAAATAAACGTAAACGAAAAAGACAAAAGAAAAAAGCTGTTTCTGCTTCCCCAGGCTCTGGTCATGGTGGTTACGGCAGCTGGTATTTCCTTTGGCCTGTTTCTGGATGAAAACGGAAATCTTGCAGTCAACACGGTTCTGGCCTTTGTGATTATCCTTGCTGCGGCGGAAGTGATCCTTTACCGGGAGATCTATGTAAATAAAAAAGAAGGCAAGAAGCCTGGAAAAGCCCCAAAAGCGGCCAAGGGGAAGAAGACGCCTCCTAAAAAGGCGGCAGCCAATTCCCGTCCCGCCCCGCCAAAGAAGCAGCTGATGCAGGAAGCGGAACCTGCAGCCGTCTGCCAGACCCCCGTATCTTCGCCTGCTCCAAAAGCCCCGGTTCCAAAAGCCCCGATTCCAAAAACACCGGCCCCAAAAGCCCCGGTTCCTCCGGCAGCCAGGACTTTCGCCGCGCCTCCCATACATCCTGCTGTTTATGAGCCGGAAGATGGGGAGGCGGAAGGGGAGACGGAGCTGTGGGAGGAGAGCAGCGGCGGCAATACGGCGGCTTATCTGGAATATTATGAAGACGGCGTGCTTCAAAGAATCCCTGTAGATCCTGTACAGGGGGTGCTCATCGGCCGTCTGAGAGCCCAGGTGGATTTCGCGTTAAAGAGTCCCAGGGTAGGAAAAATCCATGCCAGGTTCTTTTATGAGAACGGGCAGTACTACGTGGTGGATATTAATTCAAAAAACGGCACGTACATCAACGGAAACGGCATAAGAATCGAGAGCAACACCCCATATCCCCTCCATGACAAGGATCGGATCATGCTGGCTGACAGTGAATTTACCATACGCTGTACGGATGGTTGAATCCATGGGAAGGTTCACATACAGCTGCGGGGCCATAAGCGACGCAGGTGACAGGAGGGAGGAAAACCAGGACAGGATTCTGGTTCTGACCGGGGAGATAAAGAAACGCCCCTGCGCCCTCCTTGTGGTGGCGGACGGCATGGGCGGCCTATCCTTCGGAGCCCAGGTAAGCAGCTATATAGCGGAACAGTTTAACCGCTGGTGGTATGATGATTTTTCCACCATGATCCACAACGGCATGGAGCAGGCCGGGGATATCCGCGAACTTCTGGAGCAGGAGATATGGGACATTAATCAGGCGGTTTTTCAGTTCAATAACCGGATGGAGTGCAGATCCGGATCCACGTTGTCATTGCTTTTGCTGTATGGAAGGCGGTATTACATAGAAAATATGGGTGACAGCCGCATATACCGCCTGCGGGGCCGCCGCCTGAGACAGCTGACCATAGATCAGTCCCTGGCGGCTAAAATGGTGGAGAGCCATTGTATGACAGAGGATGAGGCCAGCCATTCCCCGGCCAAAAACAAGCTGACCATGTGTATGGGCATGTTTGCGGTTCCCCAGGCCGGCTATCAGACCGGACAGGTGTTAAAAAAGGACTGCTTCCTTGTGTGCAGCGACGGACTCTACAATCCCCTTGGACAGCCGAAGCTGGAGGAGGGGATGCGGATAAAAGGGAAAAGTCCGGGGGAAAGGGCAGAATATCTGCGGCAGATGATCGGCGCCGGAGAGGCTAAGGACAATGTATCTGCTATTGTGGCGGAAATAAGTTGACAGGAGCATGTGCAGCATGAAAGGCCAGCTGTTTTTATACATAGCTGCCACCGCCGTGGCGGCGTGGGGCGGCATTACGGATTTAAAGTGCCGGAAAATCTATAATAAACTGACCCTTCCGGCCGCGGCTGCCGGAATTGGCCTCAACGGGGCTCTGGCCGGCATCTGGGGCTTAAAAAACAGCCTTTTAGGACTGGCGCTCGGGACTTCTTTTATGGCGCTGTGGCTTATGGGAACATTAAAGGCAGGGGATGTGAAGCTTTACATGGCCGTCGGGGCTCTGGCCGGATGGAAATTCTGCGGATATGCCATGATTTACTCCGTACTTTTAGGCGGGATTGCCGCGGCATGGCTGGTCATAAGCCAAAAAAGAGGCCGGCGCGTGTTTGGGCGCTTAAAGCTGTACCTGGAAAATCTCTGGTATACAAAGAATATTAAACCTTATGAACCAGAAGATGACTGCGGGTATTTCAGTTTTGGCTGCTGTATTTTTGCAGGGGCCGCAGCCGCTTTATGGCGGATGTGGCCTGTATGATTAGGGGGGATTGTATGCAGTATTTATCGCACGGGCAGTATCTGGCCGGCTGCGGAGCGGCCGCCATGGCTGCGGCGGTTTTTTTGGCGGCTGTATGCCTGATTGTGTTTTCCTTTACAGGACGGCGGCTTAAAAAAAAGCTGGAAAAGGAGTACGGTCCGCCTTTTGATTCCAAAAAAGCGAAAGGGGCAGCCGCAAAAAAGGCGGGAAAAACGTTATGACCAGGATCATCGCAGATACATATGAGATACACCGCCAAATAGGGGCCGGAGGAGGCGGGATCGTCTATCTGGGGCGCCATTTGCGGCTGGAAAAGCCCATTGTATTAAAGGCGGACAAGCGGACCTTGAGTACAAAAGCAGAAAGCCTGCGCCGGGAAGTGGATATGTTAAAGGGGCTGAGCCATACCTATATCCCTCAGGTCTACGATTTTGTCCAGGAGGACGGCGTCGTTTATACGGTCATGGATTTTATAGAAGGGGAGAGCCTGGACAAATATTTAAAGAGGGGGGAGCTTTTTTCCCAGCCGGAGATAATCCGGTGGGCATGCCAGCTTCTTGAGGCCCTTCTATACCTTCACAGCCGTCCGCCTTACGGGATACTCCACGGCGATATAAAGCCGGCCAACATTATGCTGCGCCCCGGCGGAGATATCTGCCTGATAGATTACAACATTGCCCTTGCCCTGGGGGAAGGCGGAGCCGTAAAAGCAGGGCTCAGCCGCGGGTATGCTTCGCCGGAACACTACGGAGCCGAATATGAAAGCGTTTCCGGTTCTGATCATAAAAAGCACAGGCAACGTTCAGGGACGGAAGAAGAGGGCAGGGCAATGGCCGGCGATCCGGAATGGGCGGACACGGTATGGATGACCGGCGTGGGGGAACCTACAGAAACCATGGAGGGCTCTTGGAAAAAGGAGAGCAAAACAGGCGGAAGAAAATCGGTCATGCTGGACGCCCGATCCGATATTTACAGCCTGGGGGCCACTTTGTACCACCTGTTATCAGGAAAATGCCCTGACAGACATGCGTCGGCTGTGAAGCCTTTAGACGGAACTGTATCCAGTCCTCAGGTTTCAAAAATTATAGAACGGGCAATGGCCCCGGATCCGGATAAGCGGTATCAGTCGGCTTTAGAGATGCTGGAGGCTTTTCGCGGGCTTCACAGGCAGGATAAGCGGGTGAAGCGCCGGAAAAGACGGATAGCACTTTGTACCATATCGCTGACGTTTTTGTTCCTGTCCGGCGGCGCCGCCGCATTTGCGGGGATGAACCAGATGAAACAGACTCAGGCAGCCCTGGCCCTGGCGGAGTATTCTGCCAACCGGCTTCGTGAGGGGGATATATCCGGCGCTGTAAAGCTTGCCCTGGAAGCCATGCCGGAGAAAAAAACCATTCTTGACGCTCCTGTCACGGCCCAGGCTCAGAAGGCTTTGACAGATGCGCTGGGAGTTTACAATCTGGAAGACGGATTTGGGGCTGTTGACACGCTCAGCCTTCCCTCTGCCCCCTTTTCCTCGGCATTATCGCCGGGAGGTTCCTACCTTGGGGTGATTTACCAGCATGAGGCAGCGGTTTTTGATATGGGTACCCTGGAAAGGATTGCCCTTCTGCCGGCAGAAAATTCCGCCCTCTCGGATATCCTGTTTGTAGATGAGACGCGGATAGTCTATGCCGGAGACCAGGGCGTAACGGCCTATGATCTGGAAAAAAAGGAAATCTTGTGGATCGGGGAGAAAGCCACCACGCTGGCCGTCTCCGGGGACAAAACCGCAGTGGCGGCAGTAAACAGGGATGATGGTTCTGCCTGTGTATACCGCATGGACGACGGGCGAAAAACGGCTGACTGTTTCTTTGAGGGAAAGCACATGGCGGCAGCAGCCAATGATATATTCGCCAATCCCGGAAACCGGATCTTTGCTTTAAACCACACAGGTGATCTGCTGGCAGTCAGTTTCTCCGACGGCGGCCTGAGGATTTTTGATCTGAAACAGGAGGACGGAGATCTGATTATTTTTGAGAATACGGCTTACAGCCATTTTGGAGGCGGTTTCTATGAACAGTATTTTGCCTTTGGGGCGGACAAAAGCGATGAATCCATCTTCGGCCTGGTGGATACAAAAAAAGGGGTATATGTAGGAGACTATGAGTCCAGAGATCCGTTTTTGGTTCAAACAGATGAAACGGGGATCTGTTTTGCCAACGGAAATCTTCTGGTCAGGTTCGATCCGGACACTTTAAACCAGACCGAGCTGGCGTACACAGAGGACAGGAATATAACGGGATTTTCCATCGGGGATAAGGGGTATGTCCTCATTGCCACAGATGACAAAGGCTTTTCTTTTTATGACAGCGGCGCAAATCCGGTTTTGTCGGAAGTATGCGGCGAGGCCTGTGATTTTGTCTCTATGGCAGGCCCCTACGGGGTGGTGGCCGGCAGAAACGGTCCCACGGTGCGGATCTTAAAAAAGGAGAGCCATGACCAGTCGCAGCTTATGTCCTATGACGCCCGGTATCTCCACGATGAGGCCCGGGTCAGCTATGATCACAGCACAGTGATGCTTTTTGACTGCGAAGAATTTTGTGTCTGTGACTTGGAGGGAAAGGTGATCTGCCGCAAAAACCTGCCTGACTCCCGGCATATTTACGACCAGCAGTTTCGAAAAAGCGAAGAGGGTTCCTGGCTGGAGGTCATATGGTATGACGGAACCAGACGGTGCTACAGCGCCGCTGACGGATCGGTGATCAGCGAGAGTAAAGGAGAAGCTCCGTCAAAGGATCTGTACGAAGAATTCTTTACGGATAAGTACCGGATTGAATCCTCCCTTCACACGCCGCCCCAGGTATACGACCTGGAATCCAACGAAAAAGTGGCTGTTCTTGAGGAGGAATCCTATCTCACGTATGTAACCCAGATAGGCCGATACCTCATAACGGAATATGTCAGCGCAGAAGGGGAGCGGTACGGCCTTCTGCTGGACGACAGATTCCAGACTCTGGCATATCTCCCGGGACTGTGCGATATCATGGGGGATACGCTGGTGTTTGACTACCATTCCGGGAATCTGCGGCAGTGCCGCTTGTATTCCCTCCAGGAGCTGAAAGCTCTCGGAGAGGCTTATTTAGAAACACACAAACGAGAAAAAGGAGAGAAGGGGTAACATGAAAGTTTTTAAACGCGGCATAGCCGCATGCTTGGCAGCGATGCTTCTGATTCCCGGCCGGCCGGTTATGGCCTCTAACAAAACGCCGCAGGAGTACGCAGACGGGACGGCTGCCCGGGAAAGAAACGAGGAACCGGAAAGAGAAGCGGCTGCCTCCCCCGCAGATGCCCTGCGAAAGACAGATTCCGACAGGGAGCAAAAACCGGACAAATATCTTACCGGAACTGCCGGCAACGCCGTCCGTGAGACGGAGGATATGGTCGGATTTAATACAGGCAGCTGTATGTTCCATATTGTCAGCCGCGAGGATTTTGACAGCGGATTGGGGGACGATTTTTTTCAGGAGGACGGAAGCTATACCATCCATATCCCGGAGGAAAACCCGTTTTTCCCTTACGAGGTGCAGTTTGAATATGACGGCAGGAAAACCAATCAGTGGTTTATGACGCCGGAGGACACGGTGACCGTGGGAGGACATCCGTTCTATGTGTCCGCTTACTTTGACGGTTCCGCTATCACCCAGATGGAGCTTCAGGTGGCAGGCGACACAGTGGCGGTGTACCCCGAAAAGAAGGTGTTTACAGATGGAGACGGCGCAGCCGCGGCATCGCTTTTGCCGTTGGAAGAACGCCGGCTGACCGTTGATCTGTCGGACTATACACCGATTGATCTGACCATGGTATCGGTCGATTACATCTTTTCAGGAGGGCAGCTTGGCACCGGGGACAAGGTAATATGGAAGTATGACGACTATTATTATGACAGCCAGGATGAGGATTATGTTGTAAGCCGGTCTGGGGACACCATAAACCTCAGCCGCAATACCTTCCGGTCAGGAACTACATGCTGGGAGCTGATTGTGGGGGAAGACAATCAGCTGAATACCGACAATGTCCGGTATCTGATAGACGCAACAATAAAAAGCTCTGTAAACTGGCTTACTCCCGCAGTTTATAAACAGGACAGCGAGGGGAACCGGACAAAGGTTACAGTACTAAGCGGAGAGTATTATGATTACATATCCCAAAATAAGGATATGGATGACTGCCGGCAATTGGATATCGCTGTGACGGCGGATCAGCTGGAATGGGATATGGACGCCTTTGTGGGGCTGGAGATTAATAAAACTGTTTTCGGAAGTCACCGTTTCAGCAACCTTAAGGTGTACAGCGGCAGAGAGATATCCGATGCTGCGGATATTACGGAGCAGATCTTTGCAAAGGATATGGCTGCAAAAGACGCCGGTTTCAAGATGTCCAACAACCAGTGGATAACCATGGCAGCCTATGATTCTGCGGGCAAGGTTATCGGATGCCTGCCTCTGGAAATATGCCTGAATCCTTATGGAAATCACGTAAGCATCAATGGCGTCTATGACGCCGGCAGCCAGGGAGATAACATCATTGATTCTATAAGAAACGGGTACACAGACGGGCGGAATGATTATACAATCACACTGGATTATGGTTACCCTGCAGACAAAGAATATAACCTGTCTCTCAGTTATTACACAGCCAGGACCGAAAGCTCATCCTCCGTGACGGCAGCCTATGTGGGGAACTATTCATCCATAGCACAGGCAAAAGATGCAGGGGCAGTTAATATAAAAGACTCCCTGTTTGCCAAAGGAGTCTCAGGAGGTTATAAAGCCAATTACAGCAAAGGCGTTCAATTTACGGTTTTTGTGGGAGACGACGGCCTGAAGACCCAGGAAATCTACAAATGCTCCGCAAAAGCCCAGGAGATGGAGGTTACGCTTGACGACAGCACAGCCATAAGTTTTATTGGCCTTAAAGATGCCGGCGGAAATGATATTCCAAGCTACAGCGTCAAGAATACGAATGATTCTTATGGGGATTACTCTTACAGGACGATTCTGGTGGATAAAACCGTGGATTTAAGCAGCCTGGCTCCTGTTTTCACGACTCAAAACGGGATAAAACTGTATACAAAAGGAAGTACCTCCCCTGAGATAAGCGGAGTAAGCGTCCACGATTTTTCCAGTGGTCCTATACATTACACGGCAGGCTCGGAGAGCAAGAAGGAACAGCAAAATTACTGGCTCCAGGTGGTAAAACAGACCGACGGCCCCGGAAAGCTTTATATCAACAGTCTGAATGATAAAAACGCAGACACCCGGTTTGGCGATCCCATAACTTCTGTCCGCGAGATGATTATTGACGGAAGATACGATTACCGCCACGATATTTTGCTGATTAACACGGGAACGGATCCGATTGCCGGGCTGACCGTGGAACTGGATTCGGCCCAGGTGGAGCTGGATTCCTACTGGACACTTAACGGAACCCATGATCTGGCAGGTTTTAGCAGTATCGCCAAGCAGGAATCCCACGGCGAACTGGCCAACATGGCAAAAGTGCGGATTAAAGCCAAGGAACATGTGGAGAGCGGGGATATTTCCGGCAAATTGATCATCAAATCCGGCAATAAGGAACTGATGGTGCTGACATTGACCGGTACCATAGGAGATCCGGGCATTACAACCGCCGAAATCCCGGACGCCGTAAAATACGTCCCCTACGGAACCATGATACAGAACAACAACAAGTATAGCTGGAACAGCGTAAGTTATTCCCTGGCTGGGGGCACTTTGCCCGGCGGTATGCGACTTTATCCCAACGGAGAACTGTACGGCGTTCCTTTAGAGAGCGGCGAATTTACATTTACCGTCCGCATGAGAAACTCATTCAGCAAATTTAAGTCCAGTGAAAAAACCTTTACCCTTACGGTAAAAGATAACACCAACCTGAATGTTTACAATGCGTCTGATTCGGGATATACCCTTGCGGAGCATGTCGGTACAGAAGTGGGCGCCGGCAGCCGGGATTATTTATTAAACCGTATAAGCGATCAGCTGTTTGTCTCCACCGGCCAATACGGAGAGTTTATAGATTTCTGGCTCAACGGCGAAAAACTGGTCGAAGGTGAGGACTACACGAAAGAGAGCGGCAGCACCAGAATTACCATCAGAAGGCAGACGTTTGAGAAGAAGGCCAAACGGGGAACCAACACCCTTGCAGCCGAATTCCGCGTTCAGGGCGACCGGTCAAAGGAATTAAAGCGTACAGCTCAGAATTTCAGGCTGGAAGCCGCCCCGTCCGGAGGCAGCACATCTAACGGAAGCGGGGGAGGAAGCACAGGAGGCAGCAGAAGCTCGGGTGGATCCGGAAGCTCATCCGCCATAACTTACAATTCAAAAAAAGGATATGTCCACGCCCAGACAGGGATCATTACGGGAACCGGCACCGGCTATTCCCGGTGGATACAGGATGAACAGGGCTGGAAATTCCTCTACGCCGACGGAACTTTTGCGTGCGGCCACATGGCTGAACTGGAGGATAAAAGCACCGTTGACCAGATACTGTGGGAAAAAATAAACGGATCCTGGTACGCCTTCGGGGCTGACGGGTATTTGAAATCCGGCTGGGTTTACGATTACCAGTTAAAAGGCTGGTACAACCTGTCGGTGGACAACGGAATGCAGAGCGGCTGGTATACGGATTTGCAGGATAGAAACACATATTACCTGGAACCACAGGCAGGGAAGATGGCTGTGGGATGGAAAGCCATTGACAATAAATGGTACTATTTCAATGCCAGGGCGCTGACGCAGACCTGGGAGTTAAATGCAGACACAGGAAACTGGTATTATAATACCAGAAGCAAATCAAAACCATTCGGTTCCATGTATAAAGCCGAAAACACGCCGGACGGGTACTACGTAGACGGCAACGGGGTGTGGGACGGAAAAGAACATAATTAAAACTTATCAGAGAAGTATCACGTACACCGCTTTTATGGAGCAGAAATAAAGGCGGTGTACATTTTTATTCTGCAGGGTGCTTTTGCAGATATTATGGCTAATCAGCGGATTTGATTTTTTGATGATTTTCTGGTACAATTTAAAAAATATACCCTCCGCAGCCTGGGTTCTGAAATAACATGCCGTGAGTCACGGATATACAGCTGCATAAAAGGAGAACGTCAAGATGAAAAAGAAACTTACCTTTACAATTCTTATCTGCCTGTTCTTATGTCTTATAGCCGCCCTGGCCTTAAAACTCCACTCCAGAGGCGCCGCCGATAAAGGAATCCTTTTGCAGCCCCAAAAAGATTACCCGGCGGATACAGATATGGTGATCCCCTACTGCCAGAAAAACGAGGCCTGGAAGGAGGACCGTCTGGGGACCTCCTCCTACACCATGGGAAGCTCCGGATGTCTTACCAGCTGCATCGCGTCCGCCCTGTCCACCCAGCACAAGGCCACAGGGGCGGGGCAGGCTGTCAGCGCCGGGGAGTTAAACCGGCTGCTGGGCGAAACCGGCGTTTACAACAAGTCCGGCGATATTGTCTGGGGCGAGCTTGCAAAGGCCCTGCCAAAAGCCGAAGTGGTGGTGGCAGCCTCGGTGGACGAAAGGCAGATAGAGGAGCTTATGGACCAGGGGCGCTATCCTGTGGTAAAGGTGAAAGTCGGAGGCCGCGGGGCGGCCCACTGGGTTCTCCTTGTGGGAAGCCGGGACGGGGAGTATCTGTGCATGGACCCCCTTGAGGAGGACGGGGAGCCGGTTCCTTTAAGCAGGCACGGCGGCGTGGTTTACCGGATGCGGTGCGTGTACTGGAATGATTAATCTGCGGGAAGGGAGGCGCGGCTTTTGAAGCTTAACTGGGACTATGACAACTTTCTGTCGGCGGCAGAGAAAGTACATATCCATTTTCTGCGGCTTATAACCGGGCTTCTGACCATATCCATGTGGCTTATGGCCTTTTGCGGCGCAGCTGCCTGGTATCAGTGGGCATCCTGTGGGTTTGGCCTTTCTGTGATTGCTCCCCTTCTTCTGCTGGGAGCCCTGTATTTGGGATTCCAGGGCCTGATGGTGTGGCTGTGCCTGCTGTGCAGACGGCTGAGGATCGCAAAAAGGCTTTTGGTCTGGACTTTTATGTGGATCCCTGTGGTGAATTTCGGCCTGGCCCTGTATGTGCGGAGGCTGGCAAGGCAGGAGATCGATCACACCCTGGTGAAGATAGAGCTTAACGATGTCAGGGCCTGCAGGCAGATATGCGCCACCCGTTACCCGCTTCTTTTGGTTCACGGGGTAGGGTTCAGGGATTTCCACTATTTCAATTACTGGGGCAGGATCCCCAGGGAGCTGGCTTTAAACGGGGCAAAGGTATACTACGGCCATCAGGAGGCCTGGGGCACGGTGGAGGACAATGCCCGGATTCTTCAGGAGAAAATTTGCGAGATAAAAAAGGAGACCGGGTGCAGGAAGGTGAATATTATTGCCCACTCCAAGGGAGGGCTGGACTCCAGATATCTGATCAGCGGCCTTCACATGGAAGGGGATGTGGCGTCCCTGACCACCATCAATACGCCCCACCGGGGGTCGGCCCTGGTGGATTTGTTAAAACGGCTGCCTGACCGCGTGTACCGCGGCGTCTGCCGGATGATAGACGCGTACTTCAGGCGCCTGGGGGATAAAAATCCGGACGCCTACCGGGCCAGCTTCCAGCTGTCCGTGGCCTACACCGAAGCGTTTAACGGAACGTACGGCGACAAAGCGGGCGTTTACTACCAGAGCTGCGCAAGCCTTATGAAGTCGGGCTTTTCCAGCAAGCTCCTGTGTGTCCCCTACTGGGTGTTAAAAAAGCTAGACGGGCCCAATGATGGGCTGGTGACTGTCCGTTCGGCCCGCTGGGGGAATGTTCGCGGGGTAATGGAAAACAAGCGCCTGCGGGGCATCTCCCACGGGGATATGATCGATCTGACCAGGGAGGACTATGAGGGATTTGACGTAAAGGAATTTTATGTGGAACTGGTGTCGGATCTGAAACAGAGAGGTTTTTAAACAGGGAGGATAAAGCGATGAGAGGAACATTGTACGGAGTGGGAGTGGGGCCGGGGGATCCGAAACTGATGACCTTTCTGGCGGCGGAGACCATCAGAAAGTGTCCGGTTATAGCAGTTCCTGACCGGGGCATGGGACGCAAAATGAGCTGGCAGATTGCGAAAGGCATCCTAACGGATCTGGATAAAAAGGAATGCCTGAATCTGTCAATTCCCATGACAAAGGATTCCGGCGTGCTGGAAAAACACTATGAGCTGGCCGCAGCACAGCTGGCAGAGAAACTGGAAGAAGGTGCAGACATTGCTTACCTGACCTTGGGAGATCCTACTATCTATTCCACCTACATTTATCTCCACCGTGCCGTGAAAAAGCTGGGATACGACGCACGTATCATCAGCGGCGTGCCCTCCTTCTGCGCCGTCTCAGCCAGGCTGGGGGACAGCCTGGCTGACAGATCCCAGCAGCTCCATATCATTCCCTCCAGCTATGACATTGAGGAGGCTTTAGGTTATGGCGGAACGAAGATTTTGATGAAGGCAGCCTCCCGGCTGCCCCAGGTAAAGCAGGCTTTAAAAGCCCGGGATATGAAAGCGGTTATGGTGGAAAACTGCGGCATGGATGATGAGCGCATTTATGAGGAGCTTGACGCCATGCCCGGGGAGGCAGGTTATTATACCGTTGTTGTGGTTAAAGAGCCGGATCCCTTTGAAGCGTGAAATTTCGCTTGACTCTAAAGCAGCTTTAACCGTTAAAATAATAACATAACAAAGCGTTTTGTTAAATAAAGGAAAAGGAGTACTTATGCAATGAGCAAGCGTGAAGTTTCGAGGAGAGAGTTTTTAAAGGGCACTGCCGCAGGAGCTGCCACCCTGGCTGTGACAGGGATCTTGGGGGCCTGCACCAGTGCCGGGGAACCGGCTGCCACATCGGAGGCGGGGACGACGGCGGCGCCCGAGACCACCCCGGCTCCGGACAATGCCCCGCAGCCCCAGCAAACCTACACCTACGCGGATACGATTGTGTGGGACGCGGAGTATGACGTGGTGGTTCTGGGTATCGGCGCTTCCGGCTGTGTCGCGGCAAAAACCGCCGCCGATGAGGGAGCCGGCGTCCTTATCGTGGAAAAGATGTCGGAGGCCCACTCCGGCGGAAACTCCAAGGTGTGCGGCCAGTTGTTTGCCTACGGCTACAATGACCCGGAAAACGCCCTGACCTACTACAAGGCCCTGGCAGGAGGCCGTCAGGTTCCGGAAGCCATGCTGAAAACCATTGCCGACGGCGTGGCGGGTATGGCCGACACCCTGGCAGGCGAATTTGGCTTTGACTCCAAGGAGTTTCTGGACTGGACGCCCATTGCGCCTATCAACAATATGTCACCGGAATATCCGGAGCTGCCGGGCAGTGAAAAGATCGGCCTTTGGACCACCCATCAGGGAATCAGCGACGGATATCTCTACACCAGCTTAAAACAGCGGGTTCTGGACAGGAAAGACCGGATCGATATCTGGTATGAGTCCCCGGCCCAGGAACTTATCCAGGATCCCCAGTCCAAGGCGGTAATCGGCGTGAAAGTGGCAAGAGGCGGCAGCGTGAGAAACGTGCGGGCCTTAAACGGCGTGGTTGTCTGCACGGGAGGATTTGAGGATGACGCGGAGATGGTGCAGCATTACCTGAACCTTATTGATTATGCGCCAATCGGCGGTCTGTACAACACAGGCGACGGCATTAAGATGTGCCAGAAGCTGGGTGCGGATCTCTGGCATATGACTGCCTATGAAGGCGGATTCGGCCTGGGCGGAACCAGCTTCTATGTAAATGAAGGCGAGAATGCCAGCCAGATCCAGGTTCTGACCCAGGGACCTTTAAACACCGGAAGCTGTATCCTTGTGGGAACCGACGGAGACCGGTTTTTAAATGAATCCGAGGTTGTGCGTCACGGCCATCTTTATGACAACGGCCTTTGGGTGAACCCCCATTTCCCGGAAAAAATGTTTTTAATGTTCGATCAGACTCAGTATGAGCTGATCGAAGCGGAGAGCGCCATCCCGGAGCGGTTTAAAGGCGACGTGAAAGCCTTCGACACCATCGAAGAGGCGGCCGGGGCAATCGGATGTTCCGGCGAACAGCTGGCCGGAACCATCGAGGATTACAATTCATTTGCGAAAAACGGCAAGGACTATGCCTGCGGACGGAAGCCGGAGTTTATGAGGGCTTTTGACGGCGCGAAGTATTACATAATCCAATTAAAGTGTGAGATCTTAAATACCCAGGGCGGCCCCAAGCGAAATGAGAATGCGGAGATTCTGGACACAGCGGGCAATCCCATCCCTCATCTGTACTCAGCAGGGGAGATGGGCGGTATCACCTGCGAAATGTACCAGGGCGGGACCAACATTGCGGAGTGCATCATTTTCGGGCAGATTGCCGGACGCAGTGCAGCCGCTCCCAAGGAGGCGCTGCCAACCTATGAACATGCCGTGCCTGTGGAGTCTTCCCCCAAGAAGCTGGGCGACGAGACGGACGCCGGGCAGGAAAAGGTTCAGGACTATCAGCTGGGCGAACATGAGTATGTGGGCACCGGCACCGGAATGAACGGTTCCGTGACCGTGAAGGTTACCATGGACGGGGACGCCATCGGTTCCGTGGAAGTTTTGGAGCACAGCGAGACCGACGGCATCGGGACCCTGGCCATTGATGGGATGACAGAAAAGTTCAAAGGCCTGTCCACGGCTGAGGAGATTGACGGTGTGGACACGGTTTCTTCCGCCACCATCACCTCCAAGGCTTTGCAGGAGGCGGTAAAGGACGCTCTGTCCCAGATAAAATAGATTGGGTAGAAAGGAAAGCGTTTTTCCATGGGCAAGTACTATATCCACGAGACCGCCCGGCTGTTAGGGCTGTCTGATCAGGCTTTGCGGTTCTTTGAGAAAAAGGGGATCATAACGGCCCGAAGGGATGAACGGGGCTACCGGTATTACGATGAAAATGATATCGGCAGGCTTTTGGCCTACCAGAATCTGCGCTGCTGCGGTTTTAATATGGAGGAGACGGTGGAGGTCTTAAATATTGGTGACGAGGATTTGGCCGCCAGTGTCCTTCAGGACAAAATCCGGGCACTGGAACAAAAAATGTGTCATATGGAGGCTACCGTCGAATATTTGAGGGAACAGGCCAGAAAGCTCAAGAGATGTTTTGAGAGGGAGATCCGGCTTAAACGTAAACTCCGCCCCCGTTTTTTTGTCATCCCTGCCCGTTTAGGCGGCACCCGCCAGTGGGTGGAAGCCATACCCATTGTCCGCTCCGCCATGCTTCTGCCGGTTAATCACAGAGACAACCTGGATCTGGAGATTTTGTATATTTTGGAAGCTGACGACTGCAAACGCTACGGCCTGGAAACGCTTTCCCAAATCCCCGGAGTAAAGGTCTGGGAGCCTCAAATGTGCCTTCACGGGATGTTCTGGCTTAAGGAGGGACAGCCGGGGGCAAAAGGGGTAATCCAGACCTACCTGGATGATCACGGCATCACGCGCACGGGGCCGGTGTTATTCTATCCCGTGTGGAAGGTGGAGGAAAACGGACAGCCTCTTTCCTGCTCGGAAGCCTGGATTCCGGTGGAATAGACACACGGTTATAGGGTATATGCGGTTACGGTTCACAGG
>JAAWLV010000113.1 GCA_022798105.1 Hungatella sp. | reverse complement strand
TGCGTATAACACAAATAATTCGAGAGCAACAGGATACGTCAGGAATCTATTGGGATTCCCTGGCTTCTTAGTAGTGTAAACTTTTTACTCACAAGTATTATAAAAGATACTTTTAATTTAATGTTACGAAATGGTATGACATATTATATAGATAGACATTCCAAAAATGTGTTAGAAGAAGAAATGAATATATTTATAAATATGCTTGAAATTCTACATCTTTGGAAAATCAATAATTTGAGACTTAATCCAACAATATATCATTATATAAAGTGCAATAAGGCTGAATGTTTAAACTTAGAAAATATATTTCTATATAACACAAATTTAACAGGAGTAAATTTAATAAAAGCAAATTTGAAAGGTACAAATTTAGTAGAGACAAAATTAACAAGAGCAGATTTAACAGGAGCAAAATTAACAAGAGCAAGATTAAAGGGAGTAGATTTGATAGAAGCAGTGTTAAATGGGACAAAACTGATAGACGCAATTTTAGTAGACGCAGATTTAATAAACGCAAAATTAACAAAGGCAGATTTAACAAGAGCAAAATTAACAAAAGCAAAATTAACAGGAGCAGATTTAACAGGGGCAGATTTAACGGAAACAGATTTAGCAGGAGCAACGTTGATAGATACAATATTTGATATTAACCAAATTAGATTATTAGAGAGGAAATACGATTTGGAAAAGGTAAAAGTATATATTGACGAAGGTAAAATAATAAACTATCATGAGTATAAGAAGAGCTTCATGATAAAGTAACGAAATTAATGTCGCCAAAGATCAGGCAGTTCAAAGGGAAGGGGGACAGTGCAACAGGGGGAAGGATAAAACAGGTGTAAAATTCCTTAAAAAAGGGCAGCCCCTCCCTAAGGCAGCCCTCCTTCGTCTTCCTTCCCATCCATCCCCCGCAGTTTATCCCCTCGCTTCCCCATAAAAACCAAATATCCCCAGAGAACCGCCGGCACCACAATGGTTCCAAACAGCGCAGCCATGAGGCAGCTTCTGGCAAAGGGGCTGTCAATGAATGCGGACACCAGCACAACCCCGTACAGCCCCCCTATAACAATCAACCCTGCGATGGCAGCCAGCCGCTTTTTATTCATAACAACCATCCCCCTTTCCGGCCGGCTCAGGCCGAGAACTTATACATCCTCGGCCAAAGCCTCCCATGTTTCATACAGCTGTTCCAGCTGTTCCTTTATGCGTTCCTTTTCTTTATGAATCTCCATAAGTTTTCCCACATCCGAGGCAACTTCCGGTTTAACCAGCATTTCATCCAGGGAAGCGTCCTGCTCCTCTAAGGCGGAGATCGCATCCTCTGTTTTCTTCAGTGCATTCTGTTTTTTGCGCTGTCTGGCCTGTTCTTCTTTTTGGGCTTTCCAATCCTGCTTGGTGTCACCGGTTGTCTTACCGGTGCCCAAATCCGCGCGTTGGCCGGTGCTGTTGCCCAAACCATCGGCTCCAGATTCCGAAAGCCCGGATTTCCCGGTGCCGGCTTTGGTGCTTTTAGCAGCAATGTCCTTTGGTTCGGCTGTGCCGGTACCGGTTCTGTCAGTCACGGCTTTGCCAGGTCTGGCGCCATCGGTTCTGCTGCCTCCGGTTTCGGCTCTGACATTTCCGCTTCCGGATCCGTCGGTCCCGGCCGCGTAAAGGCTGTTCATCAGCTCCCGTTTTTCCAGATAATAATCATAATTTCCGATATAATTGATAAACGTCTCCCCGGTCAATTCCAGGATCCTGGTGGCGGTCCGGTTGATAAAGTACCGGTCGTGGGACACGTAGAGGACGGTGCCGGTGTACTGGTTCAGAGCGTGCTCCAGAATTTCCTTGGAGGTGATGTCCAGGTGGTTGGTGGGCTCGTCCAGAATGAGGAAGTTGGCGTTGGAGAGCATCAGCTTGGCCAGGGAGACCCGGCCCCGCTCGCCGCCGCTTAAGTCGCCTATGCGCTTGAATACGTCGTCGCCCGTAAAAAGAAAGGCGGCAAGGACGCTGCGGACTCTGGTGTTGTTTAAGTCGGGATAGGTGTCCTGAAGCTCGTCAAAAAGGGTCTTTTCCATGTGAAGAACCTGGTGATCCTGATCGTAGTAGCCGATGTGGACCCTGGTGCCCAGGGTGATCTGGCCGGTATCGGCGGGAAGCATCTCATTGATAATCTTTAAAAGCGTGGTCTTGCCGGTTCCGTTGTTGCCGATGACGGCTACCCGCTCGCCCCGCTTTATATCCATATCAATGCGGGAAAACAGGTGATTGTCCCCAAAAGATTTGGATAAGTTCCGTATGGTCATCACATCATTGCCGCTTATGATATCCGGTTCCAGGCGGAGATTCATCTCGTCGTTTACTTCAGTGGGTTTTTCCAGCACATCTATCTTGGCCAGCATCTTCTCCCGGCTCTCGGCCCTTTTGATGGACTTTTCCCGGTTAAAGGATTTTAATTTGGTGATAACCTCCTGCTGGTGGCGGATCTCCTGCTGCTGGTTTAGGTAGGCCTTCATCTGAGCTTCCCGGACATGAGCCTTCTTCTGACTATAGGAGGTGTAATTGCCCTGAAATACCATGCCGCGCCCCTGATCCAGCTCCACGATTTTCGTCACCACCCGATCCAGGAAATAACGGTCGTGGGCTACGATGATCACCGCGCCTTTGTAATTGAGAAGGTAGGTCTCCAGCCATGTGATAGACCCCATGTCCAGGTGGTTGGTAGGCTCGTCCAGAAGGATGATGTCAGGCTTTGACAGGAGGAGCTTTCCCAGGGATACCCTGGTTTTCTGGCCTCCGGACAGGGTGGAGATCTCACGGGAGAAATCTTCCTCCGAGAAGCCAAGCCCTTTTAGGACGCCGACGATTTCGCTCTGGTAGCCGTAGCCGTTGTCCAGCTCAAACTGGTGGGTCAGGCGGGTGTAGGTCTCCAGCATCTGCTCCAGCTTTTGCCCGCCGGCGTGCTTCATCTCTATCTCCAGGCTTCGGATGCGCTCTTCCATGTCAATGAGTTCCCGCTTTACCTCCAGCAGCTCCTGATAAATGGTGCGGTGGCTGGTAAGATCCTGGTGCTGGGCCAGATAGCCCAGGGTTTTGCCGCGGGAAAGGGTCACAGTGCCCTCGTCGCCGGGCAGCTCCCCCACGATAATTTTTAAAAGGGTGGACTTGCCGGCTCCGTTGATGCCCACGATGGCGGCTTTTTCGTAGTCTTCTATATGAAAAGATATGTCCTTTAATACCACATCCGTTCCAAAGGCTTTGGAAATGTGGCTGCAAGATAAGATCATAGTCGGTCTCCTTCTTAAGTAAATCTTTACGGGCCGGGCTGCGGCCCCGCTTTTGCAGTATTAGTATAATATAAAACCGAAAAAGTTGCAAAGCTATTTTCCCAATTACTCTGTGAGGTATGATGGGAACCGTAATCTGGTTTTGGTGCCCTTTTTGGTGGTCTGCCTGGGGATGCAGGTGGCGGTCATTGAGTTTGCCGGAAATGCAGCCGGTATCCGGGATGAAAACTCCCGGGAGTTTGACGGGCAGTGCGGGCACAAGGTCATCGACTTTATGCCGGGAGCGGAACGGGGATGATGAATGCGGAGAGGGAACCGGCTTAAAGGGCAGCTTTCATAAAAAGAAACCATTGACATTCCCCCTGGAAAAGAGTACCCTCTTAAGGGTATCTGAAAATATCCTATTATTAAAGAAAGAAGCGACTGATTATGGAGCAGAGAAAGAGATATCTGTTTACCAACCAGGATCTGATGCGCCTTATTGCACCTCTCATCGTGGAGCAGATTCTGGCGGTTACGGTGGGAATGGCGGACACGATGATGGTTTCAAGCGCCGGGGAGGCTGCCACCTCCGGAGTATCCCTGGTGGACATGATAAACAATCTCATTATCAATGTATTTGCCGCCGTGTCCACCGGAGGGGCGGTGGTGGCGTCCCAGTACTTAGGCCATGAAGACAGGGAGAAGGCCAGGGAGTCGGCCAATCAGCTGATTCTCATTACAGGCGTTATCGCTGTGGGGATTATGGTTGTTTCCATCGTATTCAGAAGAGGGCTTTTAGGCACCTTGTATCAGGGGGTGGAGGAGGATGTGATGAGAAATGCCCTGATCTATCTGGTGCTGTCTGCCCTTTCCTACCCGTTTCTGGCAGTTTACAATTCCTGCGCGGCCCTGTTCCGATCCATGGGCAACTCAGAAGTCTCCATGCAGGTGTCCATGGTTATGAATGTTATCAATGTGACAGGCAACGCTCTCCTGATCTTCGTCTTTAAATGGGGGGTGGCCGGAGCGGCCCTGGCGTCTTTGGCGGCGCGGATGATTGCCTGCGTGATTCTGTTTGTGCGGCTCGGCAGCAGGAAACTGACCATCTGCATAGGCCCCGGCATCCTTTCATGGAACGGGGAAATGATCAGGAGGATCCTCCATATCGGTATCCCGGGAGGGGTGGAGAACAGCATTTTCCAGCTGGGGCGGATCCTGGTGGTCAGCATTATCGCCACATTCGGAACCACCCAGATTGCCGCCAACGCGGTGGCAAACAATCTGGACGGTATGGGGGTTCTGGCAGGGCAGGCCATGAACCTGGCCATGATCACGGTTATCGGGCGGTGCGTGGGAGCCGGGGATTTTGAGCAGGCGGATTACTACGTGAAAAAGATGATGAAGCTGACTTACCTGGTCAACGCCGTCTGCTGCGGGCTGGTGCTGGCCACGCTGCCCCTGACGCTTAGGCTTTACGGCCTGTCGAGGGAAACACTTAAGCTTGCGGCGGTTTTAGTCCTTATCCATGACGGTATAGGCATCATCCTGTGGCCGGCTTCCTTTACCCTTCCTAATGTGCTGAGGGCAGCGGGGGACGTGAAGTTCCCCATGGTGGTTTCCATCTCTTCCATGATCGTGTTCCGGATCGGTCTGAGCTACGTCATCGGAGTGGGGATGGGACTTGGGGCCGTGGGCGTGTGGACAGCCATGATTGTGGACTGGATAGCCAGGGTTTTGTGTTTTGCAGGGCGATATAAAAGCGGAAAATGGAAGAATCTGGCAGTGCTTTAAGGCCGCAAACCTGAAAGGGAAAAATAATGCAACTTCCCTCTTGCATTTTCCTGATAATCGTATATAATACTAGATGTAGTGGTTACATAGATACAAAGAATACAAGATATGGAGTGCGGCTATGAACATCATAAAAAGAAGTGGCAAGGAAGTCTGTTTCGAGGCAGAAAAAATCCAGAATGCGGTGGAGAAGGCCAACGGCACGGTCAAGGAGGAGGAGCACCTGACAAAGGCGCAGATCGCCAAGATTGTCCAGGCAGTGACTTCAAAGTGTCAGGAGTTAAACAGGGCGGCAGGCGTGGAAGAGATCCAGGATATGGTGGAAGAGGAGATCATGCGCCATGATGCGTACAAAGTCGCCAACCATTATATCACATACCGATACAAAAGGCAACTGGTCCGCAAGGCCAACAGTACGGATCAGCAGATTTTAAGCCTTATCGAGTGCAGCAACGAGGAAGTGCTCCAGGAGAATTCCAATAAAAACCCGGTGGTCAACAGTGTCCAAAGGGATTATATGGCAGGTGCGGTCAGCAAGGACATTACCAACCGCCTTCTTCTTCCCCAGGAGATTGTCCAGGCCCACGAGGAGGGGATCATCCACTTTCACGACGCCGATTATTTTGCCCAGCATATGCACAACTGTGATCTGGTGAACCTGGACGACATGCTGCAGAGCGGCACCGTCATAAGCGACACCCTCATTGAGAAGCCCCACAGTTTTTCAACGGCGTGCAACATTGCCACACAGATCATCGCCCAGGTGGCATCGTCCCAGTACGGAGGCCAGAGTATTTCCCTGACTCATCTGGCTCCCTTTGTGGATGTGAGCCGTCAGAAGATCGTGATGGAAGTCCGGGAGGAGATGAAAGAGTTAGGGTGCGAGGGAACCAAGGAGCAGATGGAGGCCATTGTGGAGAAGCGGCTTCGAGATGAGGTGAAAAAGGGGATCCAGACCATCCAGTATCAGGTTATCACCCTGATGACCACCAACGGGCAGGCGCCTTTCCTGACGGTGTTTATGTATCTCAACGAGGCGGGGGAAAACCACAGGCTGAAGAGGGATCTGGCTATGATCATTGAGGAGACTCTGCACCAGAGGATCCAGGGAGTAAAGAATGAGAAAGGCCAGTGGATCACCCCGGCATTTCCGAAGCTTATCTACGTGCTGGAGGAGGACAACATCCGCCCGGGAAGCCCTTACTACTACCTGACAGAGCTGGCGGCCAAGTGTACGGCCAAGAGGATGGTGCCGGATTACATTTCCGAGAAGATCATGATGCAGAACAAGGTGGATAAAAACGGCCAGGGGCACTGCTACACCTGCATGGGCTGCCGCAGCTTCCTGACGCCTTACGTGGATCCGGAGACGGGAAAGGGCAAGTACTACGGCAGGTTTAACCAGGGGGTGGTGACGATCAGCCTTCCTGATGTGGCCCTGTCCTCGGGAAAGGACATGGAGAAGTTCTGGGAGATTCTTGATGAGCGCCTTGAACTGTGCTACCGGGCTCTCATGTGCCGCCACAACCGGCTTAAGGGGACCTTGTCCGACGTGGCTCCTATTCTGTGGCAGAACGGCGCACTGGCCAGGTTAAAGAAGGGGGAGACCATCGACAAACTGCTTTACGGCGGATACTCCACCATTTCTCTGGGATATGCGGGGCTGTACGAGTGTGTCTACTATATGACCGGCAAGTCTCACACCAGCCCGGATGCCATGCCATTTGCGCTGAAGGTGATGCAGCGGCTTAACGACGCGTGCAAGGGCTGGAAGGAAAAGGAGAATATTGATTTCTCCCTCTACGGAACCCCTCTGGAGTCTACCACCTACAAATTTGCAAAATGCCTTCAGAAGCGTTTCGGGATCATTGAGGGTGTGACAGACAAAAATTATATCACCAACAGCTATCACATTCATGTGACAGAGGAGATCAATGCTTTTGACAAGCTGAGCATTGAGGCCAAGTTCCAGGCTCTGTCCCCGGGAGGGGCCATCAGCTATGTGGAAGTGCCGGACATGCAGAATAACATCCCGGCGGTTGTGGCCGTGCTGAACCATATTTATGAGAATATTATGTATGCGGAGCTGAATACCAAAAGCGATTATTGCCAGCTCTGCGGCTTTGACGGGGAGATCCGCATTGTGGAGGACGAACACGGGAAGCTTATCTGGGAGTGCCCCCAGTGCGGCAACCACGATCAGGACAAGATGAATGTGGCCAGGAGAACCTGCGGCTACATAGGAACCCAGTTCTGGAACCAGGGCAGGACCCAGGAGATCAAAGATCGGGTGCTGCATCTGTAAAGGAGCGAGAGCCATGTATTACAGCAACATTAAAAAATGGGATATTGCCGACGGGGCAGGGGTGCGGGTGACACTGTTCGTGTCCGGATGCACCAACTGCTGCCCCGGCTGTTTCCAGCCGGAAACCTGGGATTTTTGTTACGGACAGCCGTACACGGAGGAAACCCAGGAAGAGATCCTTAAGGCCCTGGAGCCGGAGTTTATCCAGGGCCTGACCCTTTTGGGGGGAGAACCTATGGAGATAGAGAACCAGGCTGTCCTGGCAGAGCTTTTGGAGAAAGTGAGGGAGAGATTTCCCGGGAAGGATATCTGGTGTTATACGGGTTTTACCTATGAGGAGGATCTGTGCCGGGGAGGCAGGAGGTACTGCAATGTGACGGACCGGATCCTGGGAATGATCGATGTGCTGGTGGACGGAAGGTTTATTCAGGAGAAGAGGAACCTGATGTTAAACTTCAGAGGGTCGGAAAACCAGCGGATTATTGACATGCCCGCCACACTCCAGAAAGGGCAGACGGTACTGTCAAAATGGAACGACTGACAGGGCTTTTTGCCAGAGATTCCCTTATATTTTCCGGGAAAATACCGATATATATAATGTATTACGGATAGCCCTGATTTGTTTTAAATGATGGCTTTCCGCGACAAAATCAGGTATTTGAATACCGGAAAGGAGATTTATTATGGCAGTTAGCGGAATTTCACCAAATTATTACAGCACCAACAACAACTATAGTTACAATGGCTATAGCTCCCTCAACAGCACTTCCTGGAAGGACAACGCGGAAGCAGAGGCCGACAAGCTGAAGGAGACACTGGGGATTGACACTGACAAAAAGACGGACAGCACTTCCAGCAGCGATAAGACTTCCAGCACTTCCACTTCCAACAAGACAGCTACCACCGCCAGCAATGCTTCAGGATTTTTGAGAGGCTATCAGACGGCACTGGAGTCCCTGGAGTCTTCCTCCCAGAAGCTTCAGATGACGGAAAAGAATAATGTTTTTTCCAAGCTGGACGAAGTGATGAATAAGGCGGCCAACGGCCTGGCTACGGATGAGGATGTGAAGAAAGCCCAGGACGAGGTTGTCTCTGCGGTACAGGATTTTGTGAAGGATTACAATTACGCCGTGGATTACTTAAAGCAGAATGTGGAGCACGGCTCAGGTGTGTCCAATCAGCTGGAGGCTCTCCAGAGGGGTATCCCCAATGAGAAGACTCTGGCAGCCGTAGGCATGAGCGTTGACAAAAACGGCCGTCTTCAGGTTGACGAGGACAAACTGAGGGAAGCCATGGAGAAGGATCCGGAGGAAGTGAAGTGGCTTATAGGCGGTCAGTACGGTATGGCAGACCGGGTAGGCAATAAGGCGACTTCCAGCCTGGACACTTCCGTTGACAAGATTCTGGGAAGCGATGCTCCCGAGGCGGAAGAGATCAAGAAGGCTACCAGCAACAGCACCACTTACGGTTCCGCCAAGAAGCAGTCAACGATGTCTGACTCTTTCCAGCAGTTTGCCAGCTTTGCAAAGAGCGGCGCTTATAACTTGAGCAACTACTATGCCGTATCTATGCTGAATATTCTTGTGTAGAGCGGATATAGAAAAAAGTGAATAAAGCGATATTTTAAGAGTGCAGCTTTCGGGCGGCACTCTTTTTATATATATCTTAACCCGGATAAAACGGAATGTTCATTTCATCATATTGCTGTATTGTTGAGTGAGTAAAGTTGGTGCGGGGATTGTCGTGGGGCCAGGGAGTGAAGGCAGGCCGTGTGCCGTTCGTGTTCAGATATGCCAAGCATTCCGATGAGCCCTTAAAGCAGAAAACACTCGGGGTGAGGCCCTCCTGTTTTCCTGGTCTCATCTCCA
>JAAWLV010000112.1 GCA_022798105.1 Hungatella sp. | reverse complement strand
GAAGGCAGGCTGTGTGCCGGGCGGGTGAATATATGCCGTGGAGATGAGACCAGGAAAACAGGAGGGCCTCACCCCGAGTGTTTTCCGTTTTAAGGGCTCATCGGAATGTTTGGCATATCTGAACACGAACGGCACACAGCCTGCCTTCGCTCCCTGGCCCCACGACCAAATCCGCCCCATTTGCCCACTCAACAATACAGCAATATGACAAATCATTGTCTGTGAACGGCAACAGGCCAAGACCAAACCTGAGCAGATGAAGCAAATTTTTGTGTTAATATGGGAGTGGGTGTGATACAATAGGAAAGGAATACGGCCGCACGCAGAGAGATACAGGTATCGGATAACAGGAAATGGAGACAATATGGACTATATCCCTGCAAAAACCATTGTTACAAAGACAAAAAGCGATGCCTGGTTCGGCATCGATTACAATATGAACATTTACAAAGGCTGCTGCCACGGCTGCATCTACTGTGACAGCCGTTCGGAGTGCTACCGGATAGACGACTTTGATAAGGTCAGGGCCAAAGAGAATGCCCTTATGATTATCCGGGACGATTTGCGGCGGAAGGTGAGAAAGGGAGTGGTGGGAACCGGGGCTATGAGCGACCCCTACAATCCCTTTGAGAAAGAACTTCTGCTGACCCGGCACGCCCTGGAGCTTGTGGACGCTTTTGGGTTCGGGGTTTCCGTTGCCACCAAGAGCACGCTGATGCTGAGGGACGGGGATATTCTGGAAAGCATAAAGGAGCATTCCCCGGTGCTTTTAAAGGTGACGGTTACAACCACGGACGAAGATCTGGCGGCAAAGATAGAGCCGGGGGCCCCGGGGCCGGGAGAGCGGCTGAATATGGTGGCTGCTCTCAATGACAGAGGGATTTTTACGGGAATCCTGCTGATGCCGGTGCTGCCTTTTCTGGAGGACAGCAGGGACAATGTGCTGTCGGTGGTGAGAGAGGCCCGCAAAGCCGGTGCCAGGTTTATCTACGGGGCCATGGGCATGACCATGCGGGGCAGCCAGAGAGAGTGGTATTATGACAGATTAAGGGAACTATTTCCCGATAAGAAACTGCCGGAAAGGTACATGGGAACTTACGGAAACCGTTATGAGTGCCCGAGCCCAAAAGCCAGGGCGCTTTGGGAGAGCTTTGCCAATGAATGTGAAAGGTACGGGATTCTGTACCGGATGAAGGATATTATCCACGCATATAAGCGGGAGTATGAAGTTACCCAGCTGAGCATGTTCGACAGCTGACGAACAAGAAGACGGAGGCAATATGGAAGGAAAGATGACGAAACTGGAAAAATACTGGATTCTTTATGATGTGGGCAACTCGGCGTTTGTACTTCTGGTGTCCACCATCCTGCCCATATACTTTAACTATCTGGCGGGGAAAGGCGGGGTGTCGGAGGTGGACGCCCTGGCCTACTGGGGATACGGGGCGTCGGTTTCCACCCTCCTGGTGGCTTTTCTGGGGCCTGTCCTTGGGACGGTGGCAGATACAGACGGGTATAAGAAGCCGATATTTACAGCTTGTATGATGGTGGGGGTGATAGGGTGCGCCGCTCTGTCGGCGCCGTCGTCCTGGAGGATGTTTTTGGTTATTTTCGTCATAGCCAAGGTGGGGTACTCCGCCAGCCTGATTTTTTACGACGCCATGCTGTCCGACGTGACGGTTCCGGAGCGGATGGATCAGGTTTCCTCCCAGGGGTATGCCTGGGGGTATATCGGCAGCTGCGTGCCCTTTGTCGTCAGCCTTTTGTTTGTGCTGGGCAATGAGGCCATAGGAATCTCCATGCCGGCGGCCATGGCTATTGCGTTTTTGTTAAATGCAGGGTGGTGGTTCGGGGTGACCGTCCCCCTTCTTAAGACCTACAAACAGAGGCACGGCGTGGCAAAGAAGGAGCACGTGATCCGGGAGAGTTTCGGAAGGCTTTTTAAGATCCTCCACGACATGAAAGGGGAGCGGAAAATATTTCTGTTTCTTGTGGCATTTTTCTTCTATATCGACGGGGTTTACACCATCATTGAGATGGCCACAGCTTACGGAAGCGCCATCGGCCTGGATACCCAGGGGCTTCTTCTGGCCCTTTTGGTAACTCAGATTGTGGCATTCCCCTGTGCCCTCCTGTTTGGAAAGGCGGCGAAAAAATATAAAAACACGGCGCTTATTAAAGTGTGCATTGTCAGTTATTTCTTTATAGCGCTGTTTGCCATACAGCTGGATAAGCAGTGGGAGTTCTGGCTTTTGGCAGTGTGTGTGGGAATGTTTCAGGGAGGCATACAGGCGCTGTCAAGATCTTATTTTGCAAGTATTATCCCGCCGGAAAGGTCCGGGGAGTATTTCGGAATCTTTGACATCTGCGGGAAAGGGGCATCTTTTATCGGGACGGCTCTGGTAGGAGCGATTACCCAGCTGACTCAGAATCCCAGTATTGGGGTGGGGATGCTGGCGGTGCTGTTCGGGATTGGGTTTGCGGTGTTTGGGGCGGCCACAAGGGAAGCAGACGAAGAGGAGCAGGGATTATGCAAATGAAAACGTATGGGAAGAACGTTATGCCGGCAGTTGTTACAGGGGGAATTCTGGCTGTATGGCAGCTGGCTGTGGAGATTTTTCGGATCCCTATGTATGTGCTGCCCTCCCCCGTGCAGGTGATGCGGGCTCTGGCAGAGGAGCGGTGGGTATTGGCCGGCCATGGGGCAGTGACGGTGGGGGAGGCCCTTGTGGGTATCGGGATTTCCCTGGTTCTGGCCGTGGTTTTGGGGGTGGTTATGGACTGCTTTCCCCTGATGCGCAGGGGGATCTATCCGATTTTGGTGGTGACGCAGACGGTGCCTATGATTGTCATGGCGCCGATTTTGATTATTTACATGGGCTTTGGCATGGGGCCTAAGATCCTGACCGTGGTGCTCATGTGCTTTTTCCCGGCGGCCGTGAGTTTTTCCGACGGGCTGGCCCAGGTGGACGGGGAGTACGTGAACCTGGTAAGGTCCTACGGAGCCGGAAAATGGGCGGCTTACAGGCTTGTGAAAATACCTGCCTCCATACCGGCGCTGATTTCCGGTCTGAAAGTGGCGGCTACCTACAGCATCAGCGGCGCTGTGGTGGGGGAGTGGATCGGATCTCAAAGGGGGCTGGGCTACTATCTGCTCCGGGTCAAAAACGGGTATATGCTGGACAAGGTATTTGCCTGCGTGGCGGTCATTATATTCTTAAGTCTGTGTATGAACGGCCTTATCCGCCTGTACCAGTACAAGGCCCTGCCGTATCTTAGAGGGAAGCTGTAAATACAATATTTGTGAGGTGCGAGATGAAACTTAAGGTAAACGGTCTGACGTTTTCCTACGAAAACAGGAAAATACTGGACAATCTGGAATTTTCTGTGAAAGAGGGGGAGTTTGTAAGCCTTCTGGGCCCTTCGGGAAGCGGCAAATCCACCATACTGAAACTGCTGACCGGGGTGCTGGTTCCGGAAGGAGGGCAGATCACGGTGGACGGCAGGGATATTGGCGGGATGACGGAGCTGTTTGCCTACATGCCCCAAAATGATCTTCTCTTCCCATGGAAGACGATTCTGGAAAATGTGTGTCTTTACGGGTACGTTCACGGTTCCCTTGAAGCGGTGCGCCGGGAAGCTAAGGAGAATTTCCCCCTGTTCGGCCTTTCCGGGTATGAAGACAGGTATCCGTCGGAGCTGTCCGGGGGCATGAGGCAGAGAGCGGCATTTTTAAGGACAGCTCTGTGCCGGGCGGATATTCTGCTTTTGGATGAGCCGTTCGGGGCCCTGGACGTGATCACCAGGGGGGAGATGCAGGACTGGCTGATAACAATGCGCAGAAAGCTTAACAGAACTGTAGTCTTAGTGACCCACGATATGGACGAGGCTATCTATCTGTCGGACCGAATTCTGATTCTCAACGAATCCCCCGGAAGGATTGTGGGGGAGCTTGTCATAGAGGAGAAGGAACGGGGACGGGAGTGGCTGTACGGCCAGGGGGAACTGAGGAAGGAGATTCACAGCCGGATTATGGCGGGAAGCGGAAAGGGGACGGGAGATTGACGGAAAAAGAATGGGTTCTTAGCGACGCCCACACCCATGTGGGGACAGAGGCGGAGCGGCGGGAGAGGGAGGAGAAGGGGATTGTAAGCCTTGTGTGCGCGTCTGCGCCGGAGGAGGCCAGGATTCTTTTTTCTCATGATTTTAAATATCTCATACCTACCTGCGGCGTCCATCCATGGTACGCCCATAAATGGACCCTTGAACAGATGAAAGGATGGATGGAAAAATGCCCGGTGATCGGGGAGGTGGGGATGGACAGCGTCTGGTGCAGTGTGCCCCTTTCCCTCCAGGAAGATGTGTTCTGCCGGCAGCTTTACATGGCCTGCGGGTGGAACAAGCCGGTGATCCTGCACACCAAGGGCCAGGAAAAGCAGATTGCCCGCATGATAAAGGAGTATCCTAACCGTTATCTGGTTCACTGGTATTCCTGTGAGGAATATCTGGAGGACTATGTGAGTCTTGGCTGCTATTTTTCCATAGGGCCTGATGTGATGTGGAACCGGGCGGTAAGGAAGGTGGTCGAAAAAGTTCCAAGGGACAGGCTTTTGACAGAGACGGACGGGATGGAAGCGGTGAAATGGGCTTATGAGGAGGGTAAGAGAGTGTGGGACAGGCAGGAGAACAGCGTGTCAGCCGCTTTGAGAGAAACCGTCAGGGAGACGTCAAAGATCCTTGGCATGGATCCCGGGGATGGAAGCAGGATGTTTAAAGAGAATCTTGTGTCCGGGTTTTTAAAAGGGATCCTTTGGAGAACAGGAGACGGAAAAAATTTCCGGAAATAAAAAAACTCCCTGCATAGGGAGGGCCGGCAGACGGGGGACATCTGCCGGCTAGAGTATGAAAAAGTTTTGAAAAAGGTGTATCACCTGTTTACAAAAGATAGTATATTCCATAAATATGAATAAAATTTGTTTTAAATGTAAATTTTTTATGAATTCGCCTTGTTAAAGAAATTTTTTTCAAGAATATTCCCTGAGAATGCGGAGAATTTCCGAAAGCATATTTTGCTGCGGAAATTCTGCGTCAGCGGTCCAGGTTTTTCTGATCCTGGCGGTTGGTAAGGCGGATCACGCCGCAGCCGATTTTCTCGCCGGAATTGCCTGCAGGCTGTGAATGGAAGTCGTCCTGCATCCGGTGGATGACCACGGCTCTGCCCAGAATTTCGGGGATGATAAAACGTTTATCGTAAAAAGAGATCCAGGCATATCCCTGGTTGGAAAACAGGGGGAGCAGGTCTCCGGCGTGCTGGGGGTGCTGTGTCTGCCTTGGGTTAAAGTGGCCTCCTGTATTCTGGAAATCTGCGCTGCAATCGCCGTTTTCATGGATGTGCATGGCGTAGAACTGGGAATTGCCCGGCTGGAGCTGGCCTGGCAGGCCGAAAAGCTCCGCCTCCACCAGAGTGCCGCCGTAGGGAGTGTTATAAAATTTTACCAGCCCGCTTAAGGTGGGAAGTGCTGCGCTGCCAGTGACCCAGGCCAGAGCCTGAGGCTGGCCGTCCTCCAAAAGTTCCGCGAAAATCTCCCCGGGGGTTGATTGTTTGCCGGCCATAGGGAAAGTTCCTCCTTGTGCTGTTTCGTTCTTTAATATTAAGATATGGAAAAGGACTTATCCCGGTGTAAACTTTCAATTGTTCGGTTGACCGCAGGGGATATTTATGGCAGAATGGAAGTGTGTTTTGGCGTTACGGGTTACAGGCAGTGTCATTGCCGTAAGGCGGCTCAGGACCCGGACAGGAGATGGCTCGTCACGGCAAAAACAGGATTCGCTTAAGTTAACGGCATTGGTTCACAGGGTATCTGCGGACAGTAAGGGTTTGGCGGCGGACGAAAAGGAGGAGAATGACATGAAGGTATTGATGATCAACGGAAGCCCTCACGGGCAGGGCAACACCAACATTGCTTTGAAGGAGATGGAGAAGATTTTTGCCCAGGAGGGGATTGAGACGGAGTTTGTCCATGTGGGCAATAAGGATATCAGGGGATGTATTGCATGCGGCTCCTGTATGGAGAAGGGAAGATGCGTGTTTGAGGATCTGGTCAATGAGACGGCGCCGAAGTTTGAGGCCTGCGACGGGCTGGTGGTGGGAAGCCCTGTGTATTATGCGTCAGCCAACGCCACTCTGGTGGCATTTTTAGACCGGCTGTTTTACAGCACCCGGTTTGACAAGACCATGAAAGTGGGAGCCAGCGTGGTGGCGGCCAGAAGGGGCGGTTTGTCCTCTACCTTTGACGAGCTGAACAAGTTTTTTACCATCTGCGGGATGCCGGTGGCTTCCGGGCAGTACTGGAACAGCATCCACGGAAGGAGCCAGGGGGAGGCCCTGGAAGACCAGGAAGGGCTCCAGTCCATGCGCACCCTGGCGCGGAATATGGCATTTCTCATGAAGAGCATTGCCCTGGGGAAGGAGCAGTTTGGGCTGCCTGAGAAGGAGAAGCCTGTCAGGACGAATTTTGTCAGGTAGGGGCATAGACGGGATAGGATAAAGACAGAGATTGGATAAAAAAAGAAGCGGGTTATTTCGCAAGATACTCCCGGAGGCTTTCTGTGCCTGATTTTGTGAGATAATCGTTTATCAGATGTGTATAAATTTATGAGGCGTACGCTCCACGTACGCCTCATAAATTTAGGTGCATCTGGCGGAAAATCAGTCAATCAGCCAATCAGCCGCAAAGGCAGGTTTCTTTTTTGCAGAGTTTTTGCAACTTTTGGGGGAATCCGGACTATAGATAACATGTACCCCCGGAGAGTACATCAAAACCGAAAAGGAGAACAGCCATGAACAGATTTGTGAATTTCAGCAACCATCCATCGGAAAAATGGGATGGGAATCAGAGGGAGGAAGCTTTAAAGTATGGGGTGATCCAGGATATACCGTTTCCGGCCGTGGACCCTGACGGCGATGAGGCATACATTGATCGTCTGGCAGAGCTGTGTACGGCGCAGATAGAAGGGCTCAGCCCCAGGGCGGTTCTGTGCCAGGGTGAGTTCTGCCTGGCATATCAGGTGATAGCGAGATTAAAAGAAAAGGGGATCTTGGTGCTGGCAGCATGCAGTGAGCGGGTGGTTAAGGAGGATGGGCATAAAAAGGAGGTGAGCTTTACATTCAGGAGATTCCGGAGGTATTAAAGTGACAGCTGTCCCCATGACGAATGGTTTTGCTGATTTGCCATGGGGCAGCAGATGTATGGGGGGCAGAGCGTATGGTTCTATGTACTCTCGGTGCTGCGCCTGTGTCTGAAATTCCAGTGAATAAAGCACTCGCTGTCTACGCCCTCTGCACGTCTGTAAAGTTAGTACATCGCTGCACTAATCTTGAAGTAAATAGTGTTTGATATTTGTGTCAGCTGTGCGGTCTGCGAAGCGACGGCGTAGTGGTGCCTACGGCTAGCTTTGCAGGCGTGCAGAGGGCACGGATAGCAAGTGCTATTTACTCGAGAATTAGTGCAGCGATGTACAAGCCGTAGGCATCACTACACCTCCCTCATTCGGGCCAAATCTTCTACAAACAACTGGGCCGCGTATATGACGGAAAGCAATTTTCAAACACTAGGCAGGAGAAATGAAAATATTGGGCGGCGGGACGAAAATATGGCTTGCATAAAAACAGGGGGTGTGGTAGTATGAAGATAAGTAAATTATGAACAAATTGTAAACATGCCATTTTTTTGTGGATAGTCCTTAATTTTCAGAATATTCTGTGAAATACCCCCTGAACATGTGTCTAGAAATGCTGATTTTATCGGGGGTTGGGAGGGGATACCGTAGAAATGGGATGAGCCCGAGATAGGGCATTGAAACGTCTCTTCAGGCTGTGTCTCTTCAGGCTGAGTCTCTTGTAGAAATGGGATGAGCCCGAGATAGGGCATTGAAACCACAGCGCGTACCTGCGTATAGCATAACGGGTTACCGTAGAAATGGGATGAGCCCGAGATAGGGCATTGAAACAATAATACATATCTCCTTTTATTTTTTTAGGTATCGGTAGAAATGGGATGAGCCCGAGATAGGGCATTGAAACACTAAGTCGCCAATCGAAATCCCTATCACCCGTGCTGTAGAAATGGGATGAGCCCGAGATAGGGCATTGAAACGCTAATGTATCAAACATAATACACCTCCTCTCTTTGTAGAAATGGGATGAGCCCGAGATAGGGCATTGAAACTGAACAGACTCATAATATCGTTCCATACATTTATCGTGTAGAAATGGGATGAGCCCGAGATAGGGCATTGAAACGGTTAAGTCCAAACTCAAGCTCTTTCCACTTCTTTCCGGTAGAAATGGGATGAGCCCGAGATAGGGCATTGAAACGAATAGAAATGAGCTACAGATGGCGCCCTGGTGACGTGTAGAAATGGGATGATCCCGAGATAGGGCATTGAAACGCACCTTGTTAGACCGAAAGGAATACATTATATTGTAGAAATGGGATGATCCCGAGATAGGGCATTGAAACAATTCTTGAACTGTAACATCATCTCGGTCTGATAAAAGTAGAAATGGGATGATCCCGAGATAGGGCATTGAAACTAACAAAGAACTTAAGGAATCCAGCTCCCTGGATTGTAGAAATGGGATGAGCCCGAGATAGGGCATTGAAACCCATTGGTAATACCTGATGCCACGTATAGCAACACAATCGTAGAAATGGGATGAGCCCGAGGCAGGGTATTGAAACATGAATTTATATGGATTTACATCACCCCAAATATAATGTAAAAATGAAAAAGCTTTTACCAAAAAGGGAAGTATCTTTATCAGCTTTTTAATCTGCCGTACCAGTGATGTGATATCACAAGCGGCAGATTTTTAGTTCTTTCTATAACTACAATGGACAGTCAACCGTTAGAGCAGGCGCTTAAGATCCGGTATGTGAGATTGCATTTCCAGATCCGGTTTTGGGAACATACCCGGCTTCCCATGAACAAAGTATTGGCACTTCGGAGCGGGATCGGGGAGATGTTGCTGCGTGCTAACTGCATCCGGAACAGGAAGTGCGGCGTATGCGATTTTGAAAAAGAGTGTATTGTGAGAAGAACTATGTATTTCCTGTTTGAGAAAGATAAAAAGCCTGTTTTTATAACAACCGGAGAGAGTGTGGGATATATGCTGGAGTGCGAAAATTACCAGGAAGAGTTTTATGGGGGAGAGGTG
>JAAWLV010000111.1 GCA_022798105.1 Hungatella sp. | reverse complement strand
TTCGCTGACCAACATTTGCTCACTGAAGGTGTTTCCGGTAGGGTCGCAGGTTCTACTTTATAGCAGAAAGATATGTGCTTTATCGGCAGCAAGGTTTGTACATAGCCGGCAGATTTTCCCAGGCTCACAATAACATCGCCTTCACTCAATGATATGGAAAGCCGTAAAAATACCGTATTTCCTGGGATTTTTATTCCGATTAATGAAACTCTTCGCAGCAAGTTACAGGGTATGAAACCCTCTTTTGCATTAAAACAGCTTTGTCCTGATAACGATACACAAACCGTTACTGCCGATAAAACAGCTGCCTCCCCTCGCTGGCTCCGCAACAACCTCCGCCCCCTGCTCACTCAACAATACAGCATTTAATAATTTAGCCATTTTGCGTAAGAAATCGTTTTTAAGAACCTAAGTGACCTGTAATATGACAATATCTGGTTTGGAATCCCCCTGTTTGATGTTAAGTTAATGACCTGTGAACAGTAACAGGATGTTGGCATGATAAGTCTTGGCAAGAAAAATGGCGTTGCAAAATCCCCGGACTTGTTATATACTAATAAAGAATTTGCCGAGAGGCGCTGCGAAAGAAATCAAGAGAAAAGGATGGAACAGACATGGCATTATTAGAGACATGGCGGAATTTGGCTTATGGCGACGGCATGAATGATAAAGAGCAAGAAAAACTCTGGTCCGGCTATTTTGCCATTGAGAAGGGGATTTACGAGAAGCTTTTGGCCGACCCCTCTCAGGTGGTAGAAGGCAGTGTAAAGGAACTGGCAGAGAAGTATGAGACGGAAGTGCTCATTATGACCGGCTTCCTTGACGGGATCAACGACAGCTTAAAGGGCTACAAGAACCCCATCGAGACCATGGAAGAGGATACGGCGGTGAAGATTGAGATTGACCCCGAGAAGCTGTACTACAACATGGTTGAGGCCAAGGCAGACTGGCTGTACAACCTGCCTATGTGGGACGATATCCTGACACAGGAGAAGCGCAAGGAGCTTTACAAGGCCCAGAAGGCTTCCGGAACCATTGTCAAGGGGCCGAAGGTGGGGAGAAATGACCCGTGTCCCTGCGGCAGCGGTTTAAAGTATAAAAAGTGCTGCGGTAAGAACCAGTAGGCCGTATAAGAGCAGAGACGTCGCTGTGATGGTCTCTGCTTTTTTGGCTGTATGGCAGCGGCAAAGCGGCGGGAGGAGGGATTGGATGGAAGCGTACACGGCGTTTGCAGAGGTGTATGACGCATTTATGGATAATATTCCTTATGAAGACTGGGCAGGCTATGTTCAGGGCCTTTTGAGGGAATACGGGATTGACGACGGGCTTGTTCTGGAGCTGGGATGCGGGACGGGAAGCCTGACGGAGCTTTTGGCATCCATGGGCTACGACATGATCGGTGTGGACTGTTCTGAGGATATGCTTCAGGCAGCCATAGAAAAGAGAGGGCAGTCAGGACACGATATCTTGTATCTTCTCCAGGACATGAGGGAATTCGAACTGTACGGAACCGTCAGGGCGGCTGTCTGCGTCTGCGACTCCCTGAATTATATTACGGACTATGAAGATCTGGTGCAGGTGTTGGGCCTTGTGAATAATTACCTGGATCCGGCCGGCGTGTTTATTTTTGATTTGAACACCGAGTATAAATACCGGGAGCTTCTGGGGGACAGGACCATCGCCGAGTCCAGGGAGGAGAGCAGTTTTATCTGGGAAAATGAATATGATCCGGAAACCAGGACCAATGAGTACGATTTGACCCTGTTTGTGAGAGAAGAGGGGGAGCTGTTCCGAAGATATGAGGAGACTCATTTTCAGCGGGCATACGGCGTGGAGGAGATAAAGGATGCCCTCCTTGAGGCGGGGATGGAATTTGTGGCTGCCTACGACGCGTTTACAAGGGAGCCTGTGAGGGAGGACAGCGAGCGGATTTATGTGATTGCCCGGGAGCGGGGCAAAGCGTTGCAGCAGGGTGCCTGTGAAGCATAAGGGGCCAATGTCAATGAGAGTACATGAATACAGAAAGAGAGGATGAAACCAGGATGGCAGATTATATAGTCAGGGCCACGGCGGCCCAGGGGCAGATTCGTGCCTTTGCCGTTACAGCGAGGGATCTGGTGGAAAAAGCCAGACAGAGCCACAATACCAGCCCGGTGGCCACGGCAGCTTTGGGGCGGCTTCTGGCAGCCGGGGCCATGATGGGGAGGATGATGAAAAATGAGGACGACCTTCTGACCCTGAAGATTGAGGGGGACGGCCCCATAGGAGGCCTGACGGTGACGGCAGATTTTAAGGGGAATGTAAAAGGCTATGTCAACAACCCTGTGGTGGTCCTTCCGTGCAACGACAAGGGAAAACTGGATGTGGCGGGAGCGCTGGGAATCGGGGTGCTCAGCGTGATTCAGGACGTGGGGCTGAAAGAGCCTTATGTGGGGCAGACGATTTTGGTAAGCGGGGAGATTGCGGAGGATCTCACCTATTATTATGCCACCTCGGAGCAGACGCCCTCCAGCGTGGCCCTGGGAGTCCTGATGAACAAGGACAACACGGTAAAACAGGCCGGCGGCTTTATCATCCAGCTGATGCCGGGGGCCGGCGAAGATATAATCAGCGCCCTGGAGACAAGGCTTGGAGAGATTTCATCCGTGACCTCCCTTTTGGACCAAGGAATGACGCCGGAGGGGATTTTGGAGCTGCTCCTTAAGGGGATGGATCCTGAGATCACGGACAGAACGGATACCAGGTTTTACTGCAGCTGCGACAAAAAACGGGTGGAAAAGGCCCTTGTGAGCATCGGGAAAAAAGAGCTTCAGGATATGATCGACGACGGGAAGCCTATAGAGATCAACTGTCACTTCTGCAACACCAACTATGAGTTTTCCGTGGAGGAGCTTTGCAGTCTTTTGGAGAAGGCAGGAAGATAAGACGGCAAGATAAGACAGGGGATGGAAAGAGACGGTCTTGATTGAGGAAAGCAGCAGAAAAAGAAAAAACAAAAAACGCATCAAGGATGCGTTTTCTGTTTTAATCACATAGGACGTATACTGCTTTCCTCTCTTCTTACATAAAATAAATTATATATAGAATGAAAAAGGCACACTGAAAACTAGATGATTATAATTTTGTCACATTTGTTGCCTGTGGTCCCTTAGCGCCTTCGATTACGTCGAACTCAACAGCTGCGCCCTCGTCCAAGGACTTGTAACCGTCCATGTTAAGGCCGGAGTAATGTACAAATACATCATTGCCTTCCTCATCACAGATGAAGCCGTATCCTTTCTGATTGTTGAACCACTTAACTGTACCCTTGCTCATGATGCTAATACCTCCAAGATAGATATAAAAATAATTAATGTCGCAATATGTTATTGCAACTTCACTAGGTAAGAATAACACAATAAATGGGGCATGTCAAATGCTTTTTCTGATAAATAAATCTGTTAAAACCGAGGAGGCCGGATATGGAATCGATAAACATTTGGAACCACTTTAAAACCATTACGGAACATAAGCTTCTGGTGATGGAAAACTGCTTTAGGGTAGGTCTGTACAGGCAGGGGATGCTGCACGATCTGTCCAAATACAGCCCGGAGGAATTTTGGACCGGGGTCCGCTATTACCAGGGGAACCGCAGTCCCAATGCGGCGGAGCGGGAAGCGTTTGGCTTCTCAAAAGCCTGGCTCCACCATAAAGGAAGGAACAAACACCATTTTGAGTACTGGATCGACTTTTCGGTCAATAAGGAGGAGGGGCTGGTGGGACATGAGATGCCTCTGAACTACGTTGTGGAGATGGTGATGGACCGGATCGCGGCGTGCAAGGTCTACAAAGGAAAGGACTACACAGACAGCAGTGCTCTGGAGTATTACCAGCGGGAGAGCCGGTTTATTGTGATTCATCCCAGGACAAGGGCTCTTTTGGAAAGGCTTCTTAAAATGCTGGCCCATAAGGGGGAGAGAAGGACATTTGCCTATATGAGAAAGCTGTTAAAGCAGGAAGCCGCAAAAAAGCGCTCTGAATAAAATTTCGGTTCCGATGCAAACTAAGAGGGAGAATGGAGCGTTTGCAAAGGAGCATAACAAGTATGAATCAGAATCAGAAAAACACAGAGAAAAATACGGAGAAAAACACAGAGAAGGAAATAGAGCAGAAACAGGATGAGAAGATAGAGGAGTACGGCCAGCTGACGCTGGAGGAAAATCAGAAGAAGAGGAAGATACACCTTCTGTCCATTATCGGGGAGGTGGAGGGGCATGAAAATGCCCCGGGAAGCAGCAAGACCACCAAGTACGACCACGTGCTGCCTCAGCTGGCGGCTTTGGAGGACAATGATGAGGTTAAAGGAATGTTAGTGCTTCTGAATACTTCGGGAGGGGATGTGGATGCAGGGCTTGCCATAGCGGAGATGATTGCATCCCTGTCCATGCCCACAGTGTCCCTGGTTCTGGGCGGAAGCCATTCCATCGGGGTGCCGCTGGCGGTGTCCACAGATTATTCATTTATCGTGCCGACGGGGACGATGATGGTTCATCCGGTGCGCATGACCGGTATGGTTATCGGAGCCTCCCAGACGTACGAATATTTTGAGATGATCCAGGACCGGATTATAAGTTTCGTGTCCGGCCACGCGTCTATCACCTACGAACAGGTAAAAAAGCTGATGCTCAACACAGAGATGCTTACCAGGGATCTGGGCACCGTCCTGGTGGGGGCAGAAGCTGTGGAGCAGGGGCTTATTGACGAGACGGGAGGGATCAGGGAGGCGTTTTGCAAGCTGCACCGGCTGATCGATGAGAGGGAAGAGGCGGAAAATTAAACAGGATCAATCCTTCGGTGCTTATGGAGCCAGATAAGTTTTACAACTGGCTCTTTTTTTTATGGTATGAGGCAGAGTTATGGATTCCGGCGTGTCAGGGTAATCACAAAGCAATTCCAGAGAACGGGCGGCAATCAGGTCAATCGGCTGGGCAATGGTGGTCAGATGAGGCCTGGTTTCCATGGAGACCGCACAGTTATCAAAGGCCATAACAGAGATGTCATCCGGAACGGAAAGACCGTGGTCCATAATGGAGGCCAGAGCGCCAGCGGCCATATCGTCGCTGAAGGCAAAGACTGCCGAGACGGCAAGACGGCGTTCAAACAGCTGATTCATGGCAAAGTAGCCGTCCTGGACAGAGCTTCCGCCGTATACGATGTGTTCGTCAGGCAGAGAGAACCCTGCGTCCTCCATGGCCTTTTTGCAGCCCATAATGCGCTGAAAGCCGGAGCTGATGGTCTGCGGTTTGGCAGAGATGAGTCCCAGATTCTTATGCCCAAGACCGATGAGATAATTGGCTCCGTCATATGCTGCCGCCATGTCGTCAATATGCACGGCAGGGAACAGGTGTTTCGGGGAAAGAGCGCCGCAGACCACCGTATGATATTGCTGCTGATACAGCATTTCCGCCAGAGGATCATCGTTTAGCTCATCTAAGAGCAGCACACCCACAGGGGAGATACATCGAAGAAGGCTTGAACACTTTTTCAGATCCGGCTCCCTGGAAGGCTGGTCTTTTGTGTACGATATGATGTATCAGGATGGAAGTACTCCGACCGGTGCACAGATGACGGAGATCCAGGGAGACACTTATTTCCAGCCCGGCCAGGCGGCTATGGTGTTTGGGGCTCCGCCGAAGATGTGACTTACGGGGAGGCTCTGGGAGCAGAGAAGATTGGCGTGTCCATGCTTCCCGTGGGAGCCAGAAGGGCCTGTTCGTTCAGCGTGTGCAGTATGGCGGGATACGCAAAGTCAAAGTACAGTTCTCAGGTTCAGAGCTTTTTAAAGTTTGTGGCCGGTGAGGAAGGCATGAAGATTTTGTCAAAGGCAGGTTTGACAGCCCGCCTGGATTGCTTCGACGTGTATGAGCAGAATATCGGCATCGACGCAGATGCTGTCAGGGAGACATTAGAGCAGTCAACCCTGGTTCCCATTTTGTACTCAGTTGGGCACAACAGCGAGTTCCAGACAGCCTTTAACTCCTGCATCGGAGAGGTTTATTTGACAGCGGGTTTGGATAAGGACGGGATTAAGAAGGTAATTGAGAATTATGCGGATCAGTGTACGGCTTTGACAAAGTGAAAGGTGAGATGCACATGAGCGGACAGAAAAGAAAAAAGCTTTTTTATCAAATGGATAATTTTGGGGATATCTGTTTGTGTCGCCTCTGGTTGTGCTTATGCTGATTTTTTCTGAGGGACCGATCTGTTTCTCCTTCTATATGTCCCTGACCGAATGGAAGCTCAGTGGAGTCGGACATTTTATCGGACTGAGAAATTTTCAGGAATTGTTTTTGGATGACATAACCTGGCTGGAATTAAAGAATTCCATGGTATATATGGTCTTTAAAGTGCCGAGCGGAGTGGCTATATCCATGGTTTTGGCATATTTTTTGAATCAGAAGGTTCCCTTTAAGGGCGTATTCAGGGTTATTTATTTTGGCTGTTTGCACAGATCGGTGTGTGCACCTTTGGAGGAGGATATGCCATGCTTCCGCTTTTACAGCGGGAGCTGGTGGAAAAGAGAGGATGGGTAGAGGAGGAGGAACTGATGGATTACTATGCTATCGGCCAGTGTACGCCCGGCATCATCGCCATCAACACGGCAACCTTTATCGGATACAAGAGGAAGAAGCTGGCCGGAGGAATCGCAGCCACGCTGGGGTTTGTTTTCCCGTCCGTTATCATTATCACGCTGATTGCCGCTTTTATGCGAAACTTTGCTTCTCTGAAGATTGTGTCCGGAGCATTTTCCGGCATCCGCGTCTGTGTGTGCGCGTTGATCGCAGATGCGGTTTTAAAGCTTTATAAAAAGGCGGTCATTGACAAATGCTCTGCGGCGATCTTTTTGGCGGTGGTTCTCCTGTCTGTGTTCACCAAGGTTTTGTCTGCGGTGATTGTTCTTGCAGCCGGATTATTCGGGTATTTTACCTTTCAGAAGGGGGAAACAAGGCATGATGACGGCAATTAAACTTTATCTGGAATTTTTCTTTACGGGATTGTTTGCAGTTGGAGGCGGTCTGGCAACCCTTCCCTTTTTGTATGAGATGTCAGCCAGAACAGGGTGGTTTACGAATCAGGATATTTTAAATCTGATTGCCATTTCTGAGTCAACTCCGGGCGCTATCGGAATCAATATGTCCACCTATGCCGGGTATGTGACTCTGGGGATCGGCGGCGGAATTTTGGCCACACTGGCGTTGATTTCCCCCTCTGTGATTATCATCGTGGTGATTTCCAGGGGTCTGGAAAGGTTTCGTGATTCGAAACTGGTCCAGGGCATCTTTAAAGGGCTTCGGCCGGCCTCCGCCGGGCTCATCGCAGCTGCCGGCCTTGGGGTGGCCAGGCTTGCGCTTT
The DNA here is from genome assembly GCA_022798105.1 of Hungatella sp. Lineage (GTDB taxonomy): Bacteria > Bacillota > Clostridia > Lachnospirales > Lachnospiraceae > UBA3402. Next base: position 1,845 of record JAAWLV010000111.1, on the reverse strand, counting down.
TACATGCCGGGGAAGGCATAAGGTTCAATATTCCTGCCATTGTCTTTGGGGTTCTCCTTTTTGCCTGTATGAAGAAATGGAAGCTCCATGTTGCCGTCTATATCGGATGTGCCGCCGCCGCAGGAATTTTGGTTGGATTCTAATGTGCCATGGAGCAATCCGGTATCAGAGAACCGCAACCCTCATATCGTTGCTGTTGGAGGAAGCATCCTGGCATCCTTTATGAGGACACCCAAAAGCCGGGTGAGGGTTATCTGCAACTGCCTGCCGTTTTTGAGTTGACAATATCGAATATCGATACTATAATATTATTATCGATGTTCGATAATAAAGAAGGGGGGAAATCCTATGGCCCGGGAACAGTTTCAGAGTCTCAGCGAGCAGATGTACTACATATTGCTTGCTTTGTGGGATGAGCAGTGCGGGGCGGATATTTCCAGGCGGGTGAACCAGCTGTCACAGGGGCGCATCCAGATCGGCCCGGGCACGTTGTATACCCTGCTGGGGCGCTTTCAGGAGCAGAAGATGATCCGGGAGACAGAGAGCGCAGGCAGAAAACGGTACTATGTGATCACGGAGAAGGGAAAAGGGATGATGTGTACAGAGTATGGCAGGCTCCAGGCGCTGATAAGGGACGGAACGCCTTATCTGGGACAGGGCAGAGAAGAAGAGGGAGCCGGCGGGACGGTGCGAAAGGACCAGGGGCCGGACGGTTTGGCTTTGGGAGAGAAGGAGGTTTGAGAGATGAGGACAAAGAGCAAGTATGTACCTGCATTTTTCCAGGTCTATGAGAATGATTCTTTAAAGGAGTATCTGGAGGATATGGCCCTTAAGGGGTGGCAGTTAAAGGGGGTAGGCAGCTTATTTTTACGTTTTGAGCCCTGCAGGCCCCACAGGATACGGTACTGTGTGGAGGTCATGGAGAAGCCCAGCGCCTACGCTTCCAGCCAGTCAGAGAACCTGAGGGCATATCAGGAATTTTGCCGGGATGCAGGGTGGGATTATGCCGGTACCACAGGGTATCTCCATATTTTTTACACTGAGGATTATGAGGCGGTTGTGGTGGAGACAGACCCGCAGGAGCGCTATGAGCGGATCTGCCAGGCCTGTCAGGGGAATAACTGGCTTGCATGCGGGGTTTTTGGGCTGATTGTCCTTTTGAATCTGTACAGCTGTTATTTGAAAAAGACCCTTTTTTGCATGAACGGCTGGGTGGTGTTCCTTATGACAGGCGCCATGGCCGTGAGCCTGGGAGCGTTTCTGCGCTGGAAGGGAATGGCCGGCAGGTCTTTAAGGGAGGAAGGGGTTCTTCCCTACAGTCCGTGGAAAACTGCGAAACGGAAGAATGTGACAATAATTGTGACAATCATTATCATGAGCATGGCTCCTCTGCTGTATACCATAGGGCAGTATTCGTCAAAGACTCTCATATGGGTTACGGCGGGTATGTGGATGTATGTGATACTCCTGGCGTTTATCTTTGCAAAGCTGATCCACTGGCTGAGAGTAAAGAAGGCTTACAGCACCAGGACCAATATGTTCCTCTATTGGGGTATAAGCCTGGTGATCGGTATGGTGGCCTGTGCCGGCATGCTGGCGGTTATTTTTTGGATCGTGTGAAATGACGTGTGAAATGAAAAATTTCGGCTTGACAAAATCCCAGCCGATGATATAATCAGAAAATAAAGTAATGCAGATAAGCCAATGCGTTGACGGGGACAGTAGATTGTCAGGGAGCGTTCAGAGAGAGATGGGAAGGTGTGAGCATCTTACGGGACCGGCAAAGGAAGACCACCCCTAAGCGGTCCTTAATCGGACACGGTGATTCCGTTATCATCATGAAAT
>JAAWLV010000110.1 GCA_022798105.1 Hungatella sp. | reverse complement strand
CCGATAAAAGAGCCGCCATTCCGCCGCAACGTCGAACCCGCGCCCCTGCCGGAAACACCTTGCGTGAGCAAATGTTGGTCAGCGAATTCTGGTTTTGCCGGGGAGGGGAGGGAGACATGGTGCCGGGCGGGTGAATATATGCCGTGGAGATGAGACCAGGAAAGCAGGAGGGCTGATACCCGACTGATTTCCGCTTTGGGCTCATCGGAACGTCTGGCATATCTGAATCCGAACGGCACCATGTCTCCCTCCCCTCCCTGGCTTCACGACAATCCCCGCCCCAACTTTACTCACTCAACAATACAGCAATTGTTTTAAGCGCCTAAATTTATCCGACATACGTGCTGACTGTACGAAAACATAGTGGTTGCGGGCATACGTTACCATTAGAGGAAGCCCGGGCGACCCGACAGAAAATAATGGTTGACATTTTATCGGATTATGCTAAAATGTACCATAAGGTTTTAAAAAAGGCTGTGAAGGCGTTAGTAGATGCTTATAATTCTGCCAGAGAGAAGGAATCACCGGCTGCAAGTTCCTTTCAGTTCAGATAAGCTTATCGAATTTCCCGCCGGAGCTGCGCGGCTGAACGACCTGCAGGGAGGTTTTAAGTAGGCTGTGACGTTTGATGCACGTTACGCATGAGAGTGTCCGTATTGTCTGATGCGGAAATCAGGGTGGTACCGCGGTGAATTCCGTCCCTTCGCTTGGCGAAGGGGCGTTTTTGTTTTATCAGAAACCAGCGTCCTGTGAAACAAAAACGCTTCCCCCTGTTATATTTTAGAAGAAAAAGGAGTAAAACAGGATGAAAGAGCAGTTAGAAAAAATTAAAGAGGAGGCCGTGAAACAGATCGAGGCTTCTGATGCCCTGGATCGGTTAAATGAGATCCGTGTGGCGTATCTTGGAAAAAAGGGGGAGCTGACAACGGTCCTTAAGGGCATGAAGAACGTGGCTCCCGAGGAGCGGCCAAAAGTGGGGCAGATGGTCAATGAGGCCAGGGAGATGATCGAGGCCAAGCTGGAGGAGACGAAGCAGGCGCTGGCCAAAAAGGCCAGGGAGGCCCAGATGAAAGCGGAAGTGATCGACGTAACCCTTCCTGCAAAGAAAGCCAATGTGGGGCACCGCCATCCAAACACCATAGCCCTGGAGGAACTGGAGAGAATCTTTACAGGTATGGGCTACGAGGTGGTGGAGGGGCCGGAGATTGAGTACGATGAGTACAACTTCACCAAATTAAATATTCCGGAGGGCCATCCGGCCAAGGACGAGCAGGACACCTTCTATATCAATAAGGAGATCGTCCTGAGGACCCAGACTTCCCCGGTTCAGGCCCGCACTATGGAGAAAGGCAAGCTTCCCATCCGTATGATCTCCCCGGGCCGGGTGTTCCGTTCCGACGAGGTGGATGCTACCCATTCCCCCTCCTTCCATCAGGTGGAGGGATTGGTTATTGACAAGAATATCACCTTCGCCGATCTGAAAGGGACTCTGGCAGAGTTTGCCAGGGAGCTTTTCGGGGAGGAGACGAAAGTAAAATTCCGCCCCCACCATTTCCCTTTCACGGAGCCCAGCGCGGAGATGGATGTAAGCTGTTTTAAGTGCGGCGGAAACGGGTGCCGTTTCTGCAAGGGAACCGGCTGGATCGAAATCCTGGGCTGCGGCATGGTTCACCCCCACGTATTCGAGATGTGCGGCATTGACCCGGAGCAGTACACAGGCTTTGCCTTCGGAGTAGGCCTTGAAAGAATTGCCCTTCTTAAATACGAGATCGATGACATGAGGCTGCTCTACGAAAATGACATAAGATTTTTAAAACAATTTTGATTAGCAATGAGACAGGCAAAGCCTTTGGAGCGCGGGCCCGCCGCGGCAGCGTGCAGAGAAAGCCTTTGGAGCGTGAGCACGCGGCAGCGAAGAGAGGGGAACGTTCCGCTGCAATGAAAATGAAAGAAGGAGTAATGGAATTATGAATACAGCATTATCATGGATTAAAGCATATGTTCCGGAGCTGGATGTGACTCCTCAGGAGTACACAGACGCCATGACCTTGTCAGGTACCAAGGTGGAGGGGTATCAGTGTCTGGACAGAAACCTGGAGAACATCGTCGTAGGGCGGATTGAGAAGATAGAGCGCCACCCGGACGCAGATAAACTGATCATCTGCCAGGTGGATATCGGAAGCGGGACGATTCAGATTGTTACCGGCGCGCCGAACGTAAAAGAGGGTGATAAAGTCCCGGTGGTTCTTGACGGAGGCAAGGTGGCAGGCGGCCATGACGGCGGCCCCCTTCCCCAGGAAGGGATCCGGATTAAGAAGGGAAAACTTCGGGGGATTGAGTCTAACGGTATGATGTGCTCCATCGAAGAGCTGGGGTCTTCAAGGGATATGTACCCTCTGGCTCCGGAAAGCGGAATCTATATTTTGCCGGAGGATACCCCTGTAGGAGCGGATGCGGTGGATGTTCTGGGGCTTCACGACACGGTGTTTGAGTATGAAATAACCTCCAACCGGGTTGACTGCTACAGCGTGGTGGGCATTGCCAGGGAGGCGGCCGCCACCTTTAACAAAACCTTTACCGCGCCGGTGATTAAGCCTACAGGCAACCATGAGGATATCCGGGATTATCTGAAGGTGTCCGTGGAGGATACAAAGCTGTGTCCCCGGTACTGCGCCCGCATGGTAAAAAACATAAAGCTGGCGCCGTCCCCGGAGTGGATGCAGCGGCGGCTGGCTGCCAGCGGTATCCGCCCCATCAATAACCTGGTGGATATTACCAACTACGTGATGGAAGAGTACGGACAGCCCATGCACGCTTACGACTATGATTTGATCGCAGGCCGCCAGATTATTGTCAGATGCGCAAAGGACGGGGATACCTTCCAGACCCTGGACGGCCAGGAGCGGAATCTTGACCATACGGTTCTTATGATTAACGACGGGGAGAAGGAGGTGGGCATTGCCGGAATCATGGGCGGCGAGAACTCAAAGATCACGGACGACGTAAAGACCATGGTATTTGAGGCGGCCTGCTTTGACGGGCCAAATATCCGGCTGTCCTCCAAGAAGATTGGCCTTCGGACAGATGCGTCCGGCAAGTTTGAGAAAGGCCTTGACCCCAACAACGCCCAGGCTGCCATAGATCGGGCCTGCCAGCTGGTGGAGGAGCTGGGAGCCGGGGAAGTGGTAGGCGGAATGATCGACGTTTATCCGGAGGAGAGGAAGGAGAGAAGGATCCCCTTTGATCCGGAAAAGGTCAATAAGCTGCTGGGGACGGATATTGATGAAAAAGATATGCTGGAATACTTTGACAGGCTGGAACTGAAATTTGACAACAAAGCCGGAGAAGTCATTGTCCCCACATTCCGCCAGGATCTGGAGCGGCCGGCGGATATCGCCGAGGAGGTGGCCCGGTTCTTCGGATATGACAATATCCCCACAACCCTGCCGTCAGGGGAGGCCACCACAGGAGGGCTTACCTACAAGCTGAGGGTGGAGCAGACGGCAAGGAATATTGCCGAGTTCTGCGGGTTTAGCGAGAGTATGACCTACTCCTTTGAAAGCCCCAAAGTATTTGACAGGCTTTTGATACCTGAGGACTCCCCCCTTCGCAAAGCCGTTGAGATCTCCAATCCTCTGGGGGAGGATTTCAGCATCATGAGAACCACGCCTCTTCACGGAATGTTAAATTCCCTGTCAACCAACTACAACAGGAGAAACAAACATGTCCGTCTGTACGAGCTGGCCAATGTTTACCTGCCAAAGGCCCTGCCTCTTACAGAACTTCCCGACGAGAGGATGCAGTTTGTCCTGGGCGCCTATGGTGATGTGGATTTCTTTGATATGAAAGGCGTTGTGGAGGAATTTTTTGATAAGGTGGGAATGAGGGAGAAGCCTCACTATGATCCCCGGCCGGGAAAAACCTGGCTTCACCCGGGACGTCAGGCCGATATAATCTACAGCGGAAAAAACGTTGGGTATTTGGGAGAGGTTCACCCGGATGTGGCGGATAACTATAAGATCGGAGAGAAGGCTTATCTTGTGATCCTGGATATGCCGCAGATTCTGGAATGCACCACCTATGACCGGAAGTACAAGGGACTTGCCAAGTATCCGGCTGTGACCAGGGACATCAGCATGGTGGTGCCGAAATCCATCATGGTGGGACAGATCGAGGATATGATCGAGCAGCGCAGCGGCAAGATTTTGGAGAGCTATGAGCTGTTTGACATCTATGAGGGAGCGCAGATTCTGGCGGGCCACAAGTCCGTGGCTTATTCCATCACCTTCAGGGCAGGGGACAGGACTCTGGAGGATAAGGAAGTGAACAAGGTGATGGAGAAAATCCTTCACGGGCTGAAAGGAATGGGGATTGAGCTGAGAGCCTGATTAGGATAATCTCCATAGGCAGATACCGGGGTCAAAAGGCCTTTTGGTCCTGGTATGACAGGTATAATCTAAAAAAAACTGGCCATCCTTATAATGATTTGGAAGATAAACAGTTCCATATATAAGGAGGTCGGTTTTTTATGTTTGAAAAGTATGAGATTGCGGCAGTAAAGGGGCGGGAGATTCTGGATTCCAGAGGCAACCCTACGGTGGAGGTGGAGGTCATGCTGGACGGCGGGGCAGTGGGCCGGGCAGCGGTTCCCTCCGGCGCTTCCACCGGAAAATTTGAGGCCGTGGAACTGCGGGACGGAGGCCCCCGGTATCACGGAAAAGGCGTGAGAAAAGCCGTGGAACATGTAAATACGGTGCTCTCGGAGGCAGTGGCCTTTGAAAACGCGCTGAACCAGAATAAAATAGACCGGATTCTGAGGGAGGCTGACGGCACAAAGAACAAGTCCAAATTGGGCGCCAACGCGATTCTGGGCGTATCCATGGCCGTGGCCAGGGCAGCGGCCAATGCTCTGGAGATCCCTCTTTACCGGTATCTGGGAGGGATTTACGGGACAAAGATGCCTGTGCCTATGATGAATATTCTAAACGGAGGGGTTCACGCGGACAACACGGTGGATCTGCAGGAATTTATGATCATGCCTGTGGGGGCGTCTGATTTCGGGGAAGGCCTTAAAATGTGCGCGGAAATCTACCAGACCCTGAAAAATCTTCTGAAAACCAACGGTTACGCCACGTCAGTAGGGGATGAGGGAGGATTTGCCCCCAACCTGAAAAATACGGAGGAGGTATTGTCCTACCTGACAGATGCTATCAGCTTAAGCGGATTTAAGCCCAAGACCCAGGTGGGGATCGCCATTGACGCCGCCTCCAGCGAGCTCTATGACGAGGCCTTAGGCATGTATGTGTTTCCGGGGGAAAGCAAGATGAGCGGGATCAAGGTGGAGCGGGACGCCCAGGAGATGGTGGAGTATTACCGGCGCCTTGTGGAAGGGTTTCCCATTGTCTCCATCGAGGACGGCCTGTGGGAGGAGGACTGGGAAGGGTGGCAGCTTCTCACCAGGACTCTGGGACACAAAATCCAGCTGGTGGGGGATGATCTGTTTGTAACCAACACGGAGCGGCTTAAAAAAGGGATTGAGCTGGGGGCGGGGAACGCTGTCCTGGTAAAGGTGAACCAGATAGGGACTCTGACAGAAAGTCTGGAAGCCATTGAGACGGCCAAACAGGCAGGCTTTGGCACGGTGATTTCCCACCGGTCCGGGGAGACGGAGGATGCCATAATCGCTGATATTGCAGTGGCTGTCAATGCGGGACAGATTAAGACGGGTGCGCCCTGTCGGAGTGATCGGGTAGCCAAGTACAATCAGCTTTTGAGGATTTGGGAAAATCTTAGGCAATAGGAAATCAGGCAATAGGAAATCACAAAATTTCCCTTGTCTTTCCATAAAAAGTATGCTATGATTACTGGTGTTTGACTATAGGAGGTGTAGAATAGCATGCTGAAAATAATTTTAACCGTTGTGTTTGTTCTTATATGTATTGCCCTCACGATCATTGTACTGCTTCAGGAAGGAAAGTCTTCAGGACTTGGCTCCATCAGCGGTATGGCCGACAGCTATTGGGGCAAGAATAAAGGGCGTTCCATGGAAGGCACACTGGAGAAGTTTACGAAGTTCGCAGCGGCGGCTGTTTTGCTGCTGGCGCTGGTATTGAATGTTATCTGGTAAAGCGAAAGATACAGCAGGCAGACACTCTTGGGAACAAGAGTGTTTTTTGTCTCATAGAAGGTTGAAACCTGTGTGACAAAAACGCTCCAGGCGGACGGGCACCGGCAGACGTCTTTTGCCGGCTATGGGCCAAGACGCGCGCTTTTAATCGTATCCGGTACTATGTACTCTCGGAATCTCTCCTGCACCTGCCTTTGTGGTAGATTGGCTGATTTTCCGCCATATGCACATAAATTTAATCAACGTACGTTCTACGTACGCCTCATAAATTTATGCACATCTGACAAAAAATCATCTCACAAAATCAGGCACAAAGAGACTCCGAGAGTACATTACTGCAAAAAGGAGGAAAGATGACAGAAGACTTATTGAAAGAGAGAAAGGAACTGCTGCTTAAGCTGTTTGAGGAGAAATCGTACGTTCCCATGAAACTGAAAGAGCTGGCAGTTTTTTTGGATATTCCCAAATCGGGCCGCGACGATCTGAAGGAGGTTTTGGACGGGCTTCTGGAGGAAGGGAAGATCGGCGTGTCAAAGAAAGGCAAATATGGGAAGGCCCGGGATTTTGCCAGGGTGGGGATGTTCACGGGCCATGCCAGAGGGTTTGGTTTTGTCACCGTCGAGGGTTTTGAGCAGGATATCTTCATTCCCGGAGAGAAGACGGCGGGGGCCATGAACGGCGATAAAGTCCAGGTAGCCGTGGAGGAAAACCACACAAAAGGGCGGCGGCCGGAAGGGTTTATCGTCCAGATTCTGGAGAGAGCCAACAAGACCGTTATCGGGTATTACCAGAAAAATAAAAGCTACGGCTTTGTGTTGCCGGACAACCAGAAGTTAAACCAGGATATCTTCATCCCCCAGGGCAAGGATATGGGGGCGGTGACCGGGCATAAGGTGGTGGCCAAAATCACGGACTACGGCGGGGAGAGGAAAAAGCCCGAGGGGATTATCACGGAGATTATCGGCCATGTAAACGATCCGGGCACGGATATTGTATCCATTATAAAAGCCTACGATCTGCCGGAGGAATTTCCCCAGGAGGTTATGAGGCAGGCAGCCCTGATGCCGGGGGAGGTGGATGAAAGGGAGATGGCGGGCAGGCTTGATTTGCGGGAGCTTCCCACCGTAACCATTGACGGGGAGGACGCAAAAGACCTGGACGATGCCATAACCATCTCCAAAGAGGGGGCGGATCATTATACTCTGGGAGTCCACATAGCGGATGTGACCCACTATGTCAGGGAGGGGATGCCTCTTGACGAGGAGGCGCTAAAAAGAGGCACCAGTGTGTATTTGGTGGACAGGGTGATCCCTATGCTGCCCCATAAGCTGTCCAACGGCATCTGTTCCCTGAACGAAGGGGAGGATCGCCTGGCTTTAAGCTGCATAATGGAGATCGACGACAGGGGCAATGTGCTGGGGCACAGGGTAGCGGAGACGGTGATCCGGGTGGACAGGCGCATGACTTACAAGGCGGTGGACGCCATTGTGACGGACAGGGATGAGGCGGTTATGGAGGAGTACCGGGATTTTACAGCCATGTTTCACCTGATGAAGGAGCTGGCTGATATTGTAAGGGCCAAAAGGCGCCAGCGGGGCTCCATTGACTTTGATTTTCCGGAAAGCAAGATTGTCCTGGACGAGAAGGGACGTCCCACGGAGATCAAACCCTATGAGCGCAATGCGGCCACCAGGATTATCGAGGATTTCATGCTTATGGCCAACGAGACCATAGCGGAGAACTATTTTTGGCAGGAGCTGCCATTTGTGTACCGGACCCACGACTATCCGGATCCGGAAAAGATGAAGCGTCTGGGAACTTTTATCAACAATTTCGGATATTCCATCAAGACACAGAACGGGGAAGTTCATCCAAAAGAGATACAAAAACTTCTGGACAAGATAGAGGGAAGCGACGAGGAAGCGCTTATCAGCCGCCTGACGCTGCGCTCCATGAGACAGGCCAGGTATTCTGCGGTATGCACCGGCCATTACGGGCTGGCTGCCAATTATTACACCCATTTTACGTCGCCTATCCGAAGATACCCGGATCTGCAGATACACCGGATCATCAAGGAAAATCTAAAGACAGGGCTTACCCAAAAAAGGATTTCCCACTATGACCGGATTTTGCCTCAGGTGTGTACCCGGTGCTCGGCCATGGAACGGCGGGCTGACGAGGCGGAGCGGGAGACGGATAAATTAAAAAAATGCCAGTATATGTCCCGCCGCGTAGGCGAAGTTTTTGAGGGAGCTATCTCCGGAGTCACCAACTGGGGGCTTTATGTGGAGCTTCCCAACACGGTGGAAGGGCTTGTCCATATCAGCGAGCTTTCGGGGGATTACTTTGTCTTTGACGAGGAGCGCATGGAGCTTGCGGGGGAGCGGACGGGAATCCGGTTTAAGCTGGGACAGAAGGTGTCCGTACGGGTAAAAGGCTGCGACAAGCTGACAAAAACCATTGATTTTGTGCTGGAGGATGAACAGCCGCAAAAGTAAAAGCGAAAAAGGGGAAGGATGCTATATGGGAAAACAGGCGGTGAAACTGGTTGCCAACAACAAAAAGGCGTACCACGATTATTTTATAGAGGATAAATACGAGGCGGGGATTGAACTGTTCGGAACCGAGGTGAAATCCATCCGGATGGGAAAATGCAGCATTAAGGAGTCCTTTATCCGCATCGAAAAGGGGGAAGTGTTTATCTATGGGATGCATGTGAACCCCTATGAAAAGGGAAATATTTTTAACAAGGATCCTCTCAGGACCAGAAAGCTTCTGCTCCACAAGCCGGAGATTGTAAAGCTGGGGGCAAAGATGGCGGAAAAGGGGTACACGCTGGTTCCTCTGCAGGTGTACTTTAAGGGCAGCCTTGTGAAGGTGGAGATCGGCCTGGCAAAGGGCAAAAAACTGTATGACAAGCGGGCGGATATTGCCAAAAAGGATCAGAGACGCGAGATAGAGCGGGAAATGAAGCAGAGCGTTAAGTAGAGCGTGCATCTGATGGGAATGAATTTTCAACCACGCTCTAGACATCGTTGCACTAATTCTCGAGTAAATAGCACTTGCTATCCGTGCCCTCTGCACGCCTGCGAAGCTAGCCGTAGGCACCACTACGCCGTCGCTTCGCA